>DASZCN010000067.1:0-40345 GCA_035943095.1 Gemmatimonadales bacterium
CATGATGATCCGACGGCACCGTCGAGCCAGGATCACCGTCTCGGCGAACCGCAGCAGGTCGTTGCCTAGGAGGACCACGTCGGCCGTTTCGCGGGCCACGTCTGTGCCCGATCCCATCGCCACCCCCACGCTCGCGAGCGCGAGGGCTGGCGCGTCGTTGATCCCGTCCCCCACCATCACGACCGTCCTGCCGTCGGCGAGGAGTTCCCTGACTCTTTCCAGTTTCTGCTCGGGCAAGAGCTCGGCGTCAATCTCGTCGATGCCAAGTTGCCGGCCGATGGCGAGCGCGATCGGCCGGGCGTCGCCGGTGAGGAGGATGGTCCGGAGCCCCAGTCCCTTGAGGACACGGATCGCTTGCGCGGCCTCGGGACGTACCACGTCGGCGACGCGCAGGGCGCCGAGCAGGCGGCCGCCCCGGGCGACAAACACTTCTGTCTGACCGCCATCGCCACCGGCGAGCGCAGGCAGTCCCTGTGACTCGAAGAGCGCTCGGTTTCCTACGAGAATCACCTCTCCGTCGATCCGACTCGCGACCCCCTTGCCCGGCGTGTAGTCGAAGCGCTCTGGATTCCTTCCCTTGAAGCCCCGCGGCAGGCTCTGCTCGGCTCGCTTCAAGATCGCCCGGGCGATGGGGTGCTCAGACGGCCGCTCGGCGATGGCCGCCGCCTCGAGCAGCGCCTCGGCCGAGACGCCGGGCGCGGGCTGCAGCTCCGTCACCTCAGGGCGGCCGAAGGTGAGGGTCCCGGTCTTGTCGAGCACGACGGTGTCCACGTCCCATAACTTCTCGAGGAACAGGCCACCCTTGATGATCGCTCCGGCCTTGGCCGCCCGCCCGATCGCGCCCAGGATGGCGAGCGGCGTGCCGGCGGCCACGCCGCAGGCGCCCGCCACGATCACCACGGCGATGGTGGCACGCGCGTTGCGAGTCACGAGAAACGTGACGATCGCGCACGCGATGGCGAAATAGACGATATACGCGGACAGTCGGTCCGCCGTCTTCTGGATCGGTGCCCGGGATCGCTCAGCAGTCTCCACGGCCTCGACGATCTTCCCGAAGGCCGTGTCGCGGCCCAGGCGTTCGGTCCGCACCTCCAGCGTGCCGGACTGATTGATGGTGCCGGCGTACACCACGGCCCCGGCGACCTTCTCGACGGGCAGGGACTCGCCGGTGATTGCGGCCTGATCCACGAACGAATGCCCGGCGACGACCACGCCGTCCACCGGGATTCGGGCACCCGGCTTGATCATGACGATGTCGCCGATTTGCAGATCAGCGGCATTACAAGTGGTGACCTCCGTGCCGTCCCGGAGAAACACCTCGTGTGGCAGCAAGTCTAGCAGGTCGACGATCGCCCGTCGGCCGCGGCCGACAGTGAGCCCCTCGAGCACTTCGGCCACGAGCACGAAGAACGCGATCAGCGAGGCGGTGAAGAACTCGCGAATGACCAACGCCGCGACGAGCGCGATGGTCATCGAGAGCTCCATGGTCATACGGCGCTCGATGATATCGGCGAGGGCCGCGCGAAAGATGGGGTAGCCGCCGATCAGGACAGCGACGAGCGCGACGACGTCAATCCCAGCAAGGGGCTCCCAGACGCGGAGCCACGACCAGATCGCCCCGAGCGCGACCAGCGCGATGCGGACAACGTCCCGCCACTCGATGGCGCCGGGGGACTCCGGCACGTGCGGCTCCGGATCTTCGGCGGGGCCGGGCGCCGGCGGGGAGGGTGGGGTGGAGCGAGTCACGGACGCAGGCACCGCTATCTCAGATAGGCGCGGACGATCTCGATGAGCTCCTCGGCAGCGGCGCTCCGTTTGGTGACCGTCCCCGAGAGCGCATGGTCCCGGATGTGCCCTTCCATCACCTCGGCCATGAGGCTGTCCATCGCGCCGCGACCGGCGGCGATGAGCCGCAGCACGTCACCGCACTCGTGCTCTTGCTCGAGCGCCCGCTCGAGCGCTTCCACCTGGCCGCGAATCCGGCGCGCGCGCTGGAGGAGCTTGGTCTTGTTGCGAATCGTGTGAGCCATGCCGCCCGTCGAGGCTGAAGGATCCACGGTATAATACCGGGGTATGGTATGCTTCGACCACCCCCGCCCATCCTTGCGGAGCGCCCCGGATGGCTTCACCCGGCTCTAGTCGCCAGCGGCCTGGCCCCGAGGTCCGTTTTACCGCGACCTTGATCCTGTTGTTTGTCGTGGCGCAATTGACCGATCAGTGGGCGTTCCACCACTTTGCCTATCCCGCGATCTATGAGTCGGGCTGGGGCCGCATGTTGCGGCTCGCGGGATACCTGCCGTCGTGGGCGTTCGTGGCACTCGCGCTCGTGCTGCAGGACTGGGTGCCACGCCTCTGGCCGACGTTGCGGCAGGCGAGCCGTCGCGGGCTGTTGCTCTTCGGCTCCCCCGCGCTGGCCGGGCTCGCTGCCGAGGTCCTGAAGCTGACGCTGCGGCGTGAGCGGCCCGGCCTCACCAATGGCGCGCATGTATTCCGCGCATGGTCCGATCGGCCGTTCTCGAGCGCGCAGCTCGGGCTGCCGAGCAGCGAGGCGGCGGTCGCCTTCGCGGCCGCGGCCGTTCTGGCCCGCTTGTTTCCCGAGTCGCGGATGCTGTGGTACGGGCTCGCTCTCGGGTGCGCATTGACACGGGTGGCGAGCGGCGCCCACTTCCCCAGCGACGTGGCGCTCGGAGCATTGGTGGGATACGTCGGGACCTTGATCCTGTGGCGGCGTGGCGGCGCCACTCGCGTGGATGTGACCGGCTCATGACCATTCCTTATCCGCACATCCCTCCCGAGCTGGTTCGCATTGGTCCGTTCGCCATCCGCTGGTATGGCCTCATGTACCTCGTGGGGTATTTCGTCGGCTACCGGATCGTGCGGGGGCGGATCGAGCGGGGGTTGGTTTCCCTGACGCCACGCGATCTCGACGCATTGATCGGCTATCTCGTGGTGGGCATGCTGCTGGGTGCTCGCTTGATGTACGCCATCGCGTACGAGCCCGGCCATTATCTCGAGGACCCCGTCGAATTCGTTCGCATCTGGCACGGAGGCCTCTCCTTCCATGGGGCCCTGATCGGCATGACCGGCGCCGCCGTCGTGTTCGCGCGCGTCCGCCGCGCTCCATTCTGGTCGATCGCCGACACGCTCGCGCTGGCCGGAACGCCTGGGCTCTTCTTCGGGCGACTCGGCAACTTCATCAACGGTGAGCTGTATGGGCGCGTCACCACGGTGCCGTGGGCGATGGTGTTCCCGACCGACCCACGACAGCTTCCCCGGCACCCCTCGCAGCTGTATGAGGCCCTCGCCGAGGGCATCGTCCTGTTCCTCGTGCTCCGCATGATCGAGCGCCGCGCCGTCGCGGGAGGATGGTACCGGCCCGGCACACTCGCGGCTGTGTTCCTCATCGGATACGGCATGCTGCGTTTCCTGCTCGAATTCACGCGGCAACCCGACGCCCAACTGGGCCTGGTGCTGGGGCCCTTCAGCATGGGCCAGCTCCTCTGCACCGCGATGATCATCGCGGGCTCCGCGCTCCTCGCGTTCGCACTCACGCGCAGCCCCTCGCCCGAGGAGCCGAAACGCGACGCGCCCGTACCGACCCGTGACTTGGACGCTGGACCCCGATGAGCTGGGTCCGGACGCCTTTCCCCTGCACCGTACGATCCACCCTGGCCACCGTGCTCCTTGCGGCACCGCTGCCCGGTGTGTGCGGCCATGCGCAGACGCAGCCAGCCCTCACCGTGACCCCCGCGGTCGCGCGCCCGCTGCCGGGGCCGGTGTACGAATCAGTCGCCTTCACTCGCGCGGTGGCGCGCGGCACCCGGACCCGCAGCGGCATCCCCGGTCGCACCAACTGGGTTCAGCACGCGCGGTACACGATCGCGGCCACGCTGGACGTGTCGCACAATCGCCTCGAGGGACGCGAGACGGTCGTGTACCTGAATCACTCACCGGACTCACTGCGTCTGGTCGTCGTCTATCTGCGCCAGAATGTCTTCGTGGCCGGGAGCCCGCGTCGGGAGGCCGCGCCGGTCACGGGCGGGGTGAAGCTCGAGCGCGTCGCTCTGAGCGAACGGACGCTCGTGGCTGGCGACTATGCCGTGGATGGGACGGTGATGCGGATTCCGCTCCCCGACCCGCTCCTCCCCGGTGACAGCGTGCAACTCGGGTTCACGTGGTCATACACGCCGCCGCCCGCACCCGCCGACGGGCGGGAGGGACATGAAGACCACGTCTACTTCATGGGCTATTGGTATCCCCAGATCGCCGTCTACGACGACGTCGACGGCTGGGTGACGGACCCGTATCTGCTGCAGGCGGAGTTCTACATGGACCCGGCGGACTACGACGTGCGTGTCACGGTGCCGCGGGGCTGGGTGGTTGGGGCGACCGGAAGCCTCCGAAACGCCGACTCGATTCTCTCACCCGCGGCACGTGACAGCCTCGCCGCGGCGAGGACGTCCGGACGTGTCGTACGCGTGGTCACGCCGGGTGCGCTCGCGGCACGCGCCTTCGCGGCCGGCCAGACGACGACATGGCACTTCGCGGCGGCCGACGTTCGCGACTTTGCCTGGGGCACGAGCGATCAGTACGTCTGGGAGCGAACGCGAGCCCTCGTGGGCACCAAGGCAGGTGCGGCGCTTGACACCGTCGACATCAACAGTTTTTTCCGTCTGAGCGCTCGCGCCGCGGCGTGGCGCGTGGGCGCCGCGCGCTTCACGCGCGACGCGGTCGAGGAGCTGTCGGCGTATCTCTGGCCGTACCCCTACCCGCAGATGACCTCGATGGAAGGCGTGCTCTCAAGCGGCGGCATGGAGTATCCGATGGTGACGCTGATGCAACCGTGGGCGGACACGCTGTCCCTCGCCGGCGACCTGATGCACGAGACGGGACACATGTGGTTCCCCATGCAGGTCGGGTCCAACGAAACGCGCCATCCCTGGATGGATGAGGGGCTCACGCAGTTCGACGCGGCGCAGGGGATGCGCGCGCTCTACGGCGAGCCACGCTCGGGCGGCCGGCCGAACGATTCGGAGGCCGGCCAGCGCGCGCTCTATCTGGGCGCCGTGCGCGCCGGGAACGATGCACCGCTCATGACCCCAGGATCCGGGGACGACTACCCGGAGGCGCTGTACGTCGTGATGTACTATGACAAGACAGCGCAGGCGCTCGCGGCGCTCCGCGCCGTGTTGGGGTCCGACGTGTTCCATCACGCGCTGGTCGAGTACGGCCAACGCTGGATCGGGCGGCACCCGCAGCCGTACGACTTCTTCAACACGTTCGACCGCGTGGCGGGCCGCGACCTGTCGTGGTTCTGGACCACCTGGTTCTACGAGGCGTGGCCGCTTGATCAAGCGATCGACTCCGTCTCCACCACCGCCGACTCGGTCACCATCACCGTCCGAGACCGTGGGCTCGCGCCGATGCCCGTGCTGCTCGCGGTGACCCGTGCCGACGGGACCGTGCAGCGCGTCACGGTGCCGGTGGCCACCTGGCTCGCAGGCGCCCGCCGCGTCCAGGTCCGGGTCCCGCGTGACCCGCGCGTCGTGCGCGTCGACATCGATCCCGAGGCTCTCTTCCCGGACGCCGACCGGAGCAATCAGGCCTGGCGGGCGCCGTGAGGGCATTTCTTGAGTGCCCCGACGAAACGTGACGTGGCTCACGTCGAGGCGCGTTGACGGGTTCGGGGGCGGGGCCTATTATTGCGGTCCCTTCGGGACCCGGACCCAACGCCCTGTCCGACGCCGCCCCGATCGAATCGTCGGAGCGAGGTGTTGCCACGCCGATGCGAAAGCACGCGGAACGACGCTGGACGATCATGCTGGTGCCGCACGGCTCGGGTCCGTCTCGAGCGGTGCAAGTGTCGCACACCGTCGTCAGAAGCCTCATGTGGATGGGCGGCGTGGCGATGCTGGCGATTTTCGTGCTCGGCGTCGCCGCGATCGGGCGCGCCATCAGCGTTACCCGGTACCGCCGGCTCGACCAGGAGAACCGCGTGCTCGTCGACGAGATCCAGCGCGTGCGCGAGCAGTTGGGCGGGCTGCGCGACTCGCTCGATTCCATGGGGCAGCGCGGGCAGGAGTTTCGCCTTCTCGCCGACCTGAGCCCGCTCGATCCGGCCGTGCAACGCGCCGGGATCGGCGGCCCTGCGGGCGAGTGGCCCGAGCGGGACAGCTTGATGGCGCTCGGGCCCAACGGCGCGCAGGCGCTCGCGGCGCGCGTGGACCTGGAGGAGCTGGCGCGCCGCGCCAATATCCTAGCGAGCTCCGTGAGCCAGGCCTACGAGTCCTTATCGAGTCATGAGGCGCGCTTCGCCGCTACACCCTCGATCATGCCGACCCACGGCAGGATCTCGAGCCCCTTCTCAGCGGACCGTGTGGACCCGATCCTCCATATCGCCCGCCCGCACCAAGGCATCGACGTGGCCGCGCCGACAGGCACCGCGATCGAGGCGGCCGCGGCGGGCGTGGTGTTGGGCGTGAAGTGGGAGGAGGGATACGGGAATCTGCTGTCGATCGATCACGGGTACGGTGTGGTCACGCGGTACGCCCACTGCTCCAAGATCCTCGTCGTGCGCGGGCAGCACGTGAAGCGCGGGCAGAAGATCGGGCTCGTCGGCTCGACCGGCGAGTCCACCGGGCCGCACGTCCACTATGAGGTGTGGGTGAACGGCAAGGCAGTCGATCCGAAGAAGTTCGTGCTGCCCGACGACGCGATCACGGACTGATCCGACCTCGCAGGATTCGCCCGCGACTGAAGTAGCTTCCAGCACCGCAGAGATTACGGTGTCTCGGGCGCGCCGTCTGGCGACGCAGGCGTTCAACGGCGGGGCGTCCCTTCTGGCGGCGACGCTTGGTACGCAGCACGGCAAGTCCTTGAAAAGCAACGGCCGGCGCTGACCCGCGCCGGCCGTTTGCGATTATCAGGCGTGCGCTCTAACCACCTGAGCTACAGGCCCGGCACCGCCCCCACCCTGCACCGGTGTACGACGCTATGACGCTACGTTGTACGATCCTGCCGCTAGTAACCTACAACATACCGTCGTAGCGTCGGATAACGGTCGTCACTCCCAATCCCGCCTCGGCCCCTTCTTGGGCCGGAACTCCTCGTCCTCGTCTTCGTCGAACTCGTCGTCCAGCTCATCGTACTCGTCGACATCGTCCCCGTCCTCCTCATCGAGCTCGTCCTCGTCCAGCTCGTCATCGAAGTCTTCGTCCAATTCCTTATCTTCCTCGAAGTCTCCGAACTCCTCGTCGTCGACACTGTCGCTACGACGCTTGAGCGACCAGTCCGACGTCTCACGGGACAACATTGTCACCCCCAGCTGACGTTGTGGTTGGTGAACGAGCTATCCGACTCTTCCTACGATTCCTCGGCCGACCGCGCGTTCCGCGCCAGCTTGCGACGCTCCGTGGCGCCCAGTGCGCGCTTGCGCAGCCGGATGGACGACGGCGTCACTTCGATCAACTCGTCGTCCTCGATGTATTCGAGCGCCAGCTCGAGCGTCACTTGCCGCGGCGGCTCCAGGATGATCATCTCGTCCGACGCGGTCGTCCGCATGTTCGTGAGCTTCTTCTCCTTCGCGGGATTCACGTCGATGTCTCCGACCCGAGCGTTCTCCCCCACGATCATTCCCTCGTACACGGGATCGCCCGGCTTCACAAACATCGTCCCCCGCTCCTGCAAATTGAAGAGCGCGTAGCCCACCGCCACGCCCTCCCGGTCCGCCACCAACACGCCCCGGCTCCGCCCCTGCAGCGGCCCCGCCCACGGGCCGTAGTCGAAAAACCGGTGGTGCATGATCCCCGTTCCCCGCGTATCCGTCAAGAACTCCGACCGGTACCCGAGTAGACCCCGCGCCGGAATCTTGAAGCGCATCCGAACCGTCCCCACCCCCGGGTTCCGCATGTCCATCAGCTCGCCGCGACGGGGCCCGAGCTTCTCCATCACCACGCCCAGATACCCCTCGGGACAGTCGATCATCAGCTCCTCGTAGGGCTCGAGGCGCTCCCCGTTCGGCCCCTCCCGCGGGATGATGCGCGGCCGGCTGACCTGGAACTCAAATCCTTCCCGCCGCATCGTCTCCATCAGGATGCCCAGATGCAGCTCCCCCCGGCCCGACACGGTCAACGTCTGCGGGTCGTCCGTCTCTTCCACCCGCAGGGCCACGTTCTTCTCGAGCTCCCGGAACAGCCGCTCCCGCAGCTGCCGGCCGGTGACGAACTTGCCCTCGCGCCCCGCGAACGGTGAGTCGTTCACCTTGAAGTCCACCGAGATCGTGGGCTCCTCGACGGCAATACCCGCCAGCCGCTCGAGATAGTCCGGCGCGGTCACGGTCTTGCCGATCTCCACGCCCACGAGCCCCGCCAGCGCCACGATATCCCCGGCGGACGCTTCCTGCACCTCCACCCGCTCCAAGCCGTCGAACGAGAAGAGTTTCACCACCCGCGCCTGCTCGTATGGCCCGTCCCCTAAAGGACCGGGTTCGCCCAGGGGAAGTAACGCGACCGTCTCGCCCACCCGCACTTCACCCCGCTCGATCCGGCCGATCGCGATCCGCCCCAGGTACGACGAATAATCGAGCGTCGAGACCAGCATCTGGAACGGACCGGCGGGATCCGCCGTCGGCGCCGGGATGGTGTCCAAGATCGTCTGGAACAACGGGTTCAGGTCCGTCCCCGGGGTCTTGAGATCGAACGTCGCCGTGCCCGCCCGGCTCGATGTATAGAGGAAAGGGCAGTTGAACTGCTCGGGCGTCGCCTCCAAGTCCAGGAACAACTCCAGCACCTCGTCGTGCACTCGCAGCGGCTCCGCGTCCTGACGGTCGATCTTGTTCACGAGCACGATCGGCCGCAGCCCCAGCGCCAACGCCTTTCCCGCCACGAACTTGGTCTGCGGCATCGGCCCCTCGGCCGCATCCACGAGCAGCAGGAACCCATCGACCATCCGGAGAATCCGCTCCACCTCGCCGCCGAAATCGGCGTGGCCCGGCGTGTCCACGATGTTGATCTTCGTGTCGCCCCAGCGCACCGCCGTGTTCTTCGACAGGATGGTGATGCCCCGCTCCCGCTCGAGCGGGTTCGAGTCCATCACGCGCTCGCCCACCTGCTGGTTGACGCGAAACACCCCCGCCTGGCGGAGCATCTGGTCCACCAGCGTGGTCTTTCCATGGTCGACGTGGGCAATGATGGCGATGTTGCGGATCTGCAAGGGGCTAGGTCCTGACGGTCGCTATATGAGGGTGCGGTCTGTGAGGGGCGCAGTATAGGAGGGTGGTCTTGAAAATACAAGGCGGGAGCAGGGAGCAGGGGGCGGTACTATCCGGCCCAACACGAAGTGATGTCCCTCACCTTAGGGTCCAGCTCCCTGCTCCCTGTTAGTCACACGTCGGATCTCTCTCCATCTGCACCGTGACGTGCTTTATCCCCATGGTCCCCAGCCGTTCCTGCACCGCCTCGAGCACCCGCTGGTTGTCCGCCGGGTTCTGCACCACCAGGTGCCCGCTCATCGCGATCACGCCGCTCGTCACGGTCCACACGTGCAGGTCGTGCACGGAGGCCACGCCCGTGATCGAAACAATGCAGTCGTGCACGTCCGATAGGGCGATGTGCGCCGGCGCCGCTTCGAGCAGCACGTCGGTGCTCTCCTTCACCAGGCGCCACGCGCTGCCCAGGATCAGAACGGAAATGAAGAGCGAGACGAGCGGGTCCACCCCCACCCACCCGGTGGCGAGGATGACCACGCCCGCCACCACCGCGCCGGCGGACCCGATGAGGTCGCTCAGGATATGGAGGTAGGCGCCCCGCTGATTCAGCGAATGGTCGTGCCCGTGGTGCAGGATCGCGGCACCCGCCGCGTTGGCGACGAGGCCCACGCTGGCGATGGCGACGAGCAGCACACCGTTGACCGGATCCGGTGTGCGCAGCCGGTGAACCGCCTCGACCACCACCCCCAGTGAAATCACGATCAGCGCCGCGCCGTTCACGAGCGCCGCCAGGATCTCGAGGCGCATCAACCCGAACGTCCGCTCGGCGGTCACCGGCCGCTGAGCGAGCGACGCAACCACCAGCGAGAGACCGAGCGCGCCGACGTCCGCCAGCATGTGACCCGCGTCCGCAAAGAGCGCTAGCGAGTGGGCCAGCCAGCCGCCGAGCGCCTCGGCAACCATCACGGCGGCCGTGATGGCGAGTACCGCCCGCATCCGCCGCCTGCTCTCGGCGCGGAGCGGTGCGCGGTGCGTGCATTGAACGTCAATCGGCAGCGTGGCGCTCATCGGTTCCCTGATACCATCTCTCCCTCACAAGATAATGCGCCCGTTCCGTCGCCGGGCCACACGCCCTATGTTCCCGCCTCTATGTCCGATCCTGCAACGCCATCGTTGGGCCTGCGCCTGCTGGCGATCGTGTTTCTCGTGTTGGCGAATGCGTTCTTCGTCGCCGCCGAGTTCGCGCTCGTGGCCGCCCGCCGCACCCGCATCGAGGCGATGGCACGCCGCGGAGATCGCCGGGCGCGCACCGTGCAGGCCGCGCTGCAGGATCTCTACCGTCAGCTGTCGGCCGCCCAGCTCGGGATCACCCTGGCGTCGATCCTGCTCGGCTACGTGGCCGAGGACACCGTCGCGCACCTGTTCCGCGACTGGTTCGCCGCCCTGCCGCCCGCGCTCGCCTTTCTCACCCGCGCTGGCGTCGCGTCGACCGTAGCGGTGGCCGTCGTGTCGTTCCTCCATGTCGTGTTCGGGGAGCAGGCGCCCAAGGCGTGGGCGATCACGCATCCCGAGCAGACCAGCCGCTGGATCGCGGGGCCGCTCATCTTGTTCTCCTGGATCACCCGCCCCTTCACGGACGTCTTGAACTGGAGCGCCAATCAGGTGGTCCGGCTCATGGGCTTGAAGCGCACGACGGCCGAGCTCGACCGCATTCACTCGCCCGAGGAAATCCGGATGCTCGTCAAGCAGAGCCAGGAGCGGGGCAAGCTCGACGCCGACGATGCTCGCCTGCTGCAGGGCGTCTTCGAGTTCAGTGAGAAGTCGGCCCGCGAAGTCATGACGCCGCGCACCGAGATGGTCGCGCTGCCCGCGGACCTGACCCTCGAGGAGGCCGCCGATCAGGTGGCGGTCGCCGGCCGGTCGCGCTATCCCGTGTACGGTGAGTCCATGGACGACATCTTGGGCGTGGTGCACGCGAAGGACATCCTGGCCGGGCTGCGCTCGCTCAAGGGCGGCGGCCTCCGGGCCGTGCTTCGTCCCGCGATGTTCGTCCCGGGCACGCGCGAGGTGGAGGACGTGCTCGCCGACATGAAGCGGCAGAAGATCCATCTCGCCATCGTGCTCGACGAGTTCGGGGGCACCGCCGGCCTCGTGACCATGGAGGACCTGCTCGAGGAGATCGTCGGCCAGATCTACGACGAGTACGACCGCCCGAGCGGGGAGGCGCGCGGCACGCCGGCGGGCACGGCGCCCGTCATCACCGGCTCGACCCCGATTCGCGAGGTCAACGTGGCGTTCGGGCTCGAGCTGGACGAGCAGGACTACACGACGATCGGCGGCTTCCTGTTCGGGGCGCTCGGCCGCCTGCCCAAGCCGGGCGACCAGGTCGCCGTGAAGGGCGCCGTGTTCGAGATCGTGGAGATGGACGGGCGCCGCGTGGGCTCGGTGCGCGTCGTCAGGCGCGAACCGATCGAAGCCTAGCCCCCAGGTCCACCGCGAGCTCGAGCGCCGCCCGCATGGAGCTCGGGTCCGCCACGCCGTGGCCGGCGATGTCGAAGGCCGTCCCGTGGTCCGGCGCTACGCGTGGGAACGGCAATCCCAACGTCACATTCACCCCTTTGCCGAAACCGGCCACCTTCACCGCTGTCATCCCGACGTCGTGGTAGGGTGTGATCACCGCGTCGAACTCGCCTCGCAGCGCGCGCACGAACACCGTGTCGGCGGGCACGGGACCCGCGGCGCCGAGCGTCCGGGCCGCGGGCGCGAGCACGCGCTCATCCTCGTCGCCGAACAGCCCCGATTCGCCGGCATGCGGATTGAGGGCGCACACGGCGAGCCGGGGCGAAGCAATCCCCCACCAGTCCCTGAGGGCCCGCTCGGCGATCCGGCCGCAGCACACGACCCGTTCCGTCGTGACCTGGGCGGGGACCTCCCTGAGCGGGATGTGCGTCGTGACGAGCACCACCCGCAGCGGCCCGGTCGCGAGCATCATCGCGACTTCGACGTCGCCCGCCAGGTGACCCAGAAACTCCGTCAGTCCGGGATACTCGATGCCCGCAAGATGGAGCGCCTGCTTGTGCACGGGCCCCGTCACGATGGCGTCGACCTTCCCTGCCCGCGCGAGCTGCACGGCCTGCTCCACCGCCTGGCCCGCGAGACGGCCAGCTTCTTCGGGGAGCAGGGGGCGGGGAGCGGTCCCCGCCGCTGCATCGGAAGGAACCGCTCCCTGCTCCCCGCTCCCGAGTATGACGAGATCAGCATCCAGCGGGCCGAGTGCTAGAGCCTTCGCCACCACTTCCGGCCCGATCCCGCGCGGGTCGCCTAGCGTGACCGCTAAGCGGGGACGGCGCGGCATGCGACTAGAACCGGACGTCGACGTACGTCATGCGGCGGAGGAGGTCGAGGTAGTGCTTAATGGCGAGCTGCTGACCGAGCGCGTCCTTGATCCGGTCCTTCACCTCGTCGAACGACAGCTCTCCTTCCGGGAGACGCTTCGTCAGCTCGAACACCACGAAGCGCGGCCGGGACGTCCCCGCCCCGACCTCGAACACCGGCTTCAGCCCCGGCACGGTGTCGTTGCCGATCGCGGTCAGATAGTCGGGTGGCAGCTGCGACACGGGGAGCGCATCGGCCAGCTTGGGCTCGTTGGGGTCGGCGTACCGCCGCGCCAGCGAATCGAATGGCGCGCCGTGGGCCAACGCGTCATGCACAGAGTCGGCCTTACCCTTCGCGATGGCGACCTGCGCAGCAGAGATCGTCGGCTGGATCAGAATATGGCGGGCGAGGATTTCCGCCGGCTGGGCGCGCTCCACCTGGATGATGTGGAACCCGAACTCGGTCCGTACCACGTCCGAGATGGTGCCGGGCTTGAGCCGGAACGCGACGTCCTCGAACTGCTTCACCATCACGCCACGACGGAACCAGCCGAGCTCGCCTCCCTGCTCCCGTGACGCGCTGTCGGCGGAGTACTTCTTGGCGTAGTCCGGGAAGCTCGCGCCCTTCCGCAGGGCCACGACGAGCGACTCGGCGAGCTGAAGCGCGTGGGCGTCCGCCACCGAATCGGCCCTCGGCACGATGACGACTTGGCGGAACGAGATCGCCGCCGGACGCTTGGGCTGCGCTGCCCGATTCGCTTCCCAGAAGTCGTGCATCTCGACGTCCGAGGGCGGGATCGGCTTCAGTTTTCCCTTCTGCTTCAGGTCATCGATCAACCGCTGCTGCTCGATCGAGCGCCGCTGTTGATCCGCGAGCCAGCGGCGCCATTCCTCTTCCGACACGAACCCCGCGGCGCGCAGCTGGTTTTGGAACTCCATGATCGAATTGAATTGCTTCCGCACGTTTTGCACGGTCTGCTCGACCGCGTCCTGCACCTCCTGCTCCGTCACCTTGATCGTGGTGTCCCGCTCCGCCTGCTGCACCAGCAGCTCCTCGTCCACCATCTGCGAGAGAATCTGCCGGCGTGCCGCGTCACGCCCGGCCGAGTCGTCGGGCATCTTGGTGCCCTGAGACTGCGCCAGCACCATCTGCTCCTCGACCTGCGACGCGAGGATCGGCTTCGTGCCTACCACGGCCACGATCCGGTCCACCGGCCGGGCGCTCGCGGCGCGTCCCTGCGCCAGGGCGACAGGCCCCGCGATGGTCCCGAGACCGACCCACACGATCGGTAGTGCGAGGAAGCGCATGGTCAGGGCGGGCTCCGCTTCGCAGCACCGGGGGCCACCGGCGGCGGCCCGGGGGCGGGCTTGAGACCAGTGGGGGGGGGCGGCGCCCCGCGGCCGGCCGAGTCGGCCGCCCGCATGGTCTGGGCCGACTCGTACGCGCGGGTGATCCCCGCCTGGTTGAGCGACCAGGACGTGCCTTCACGCAGCGCGTTCGCGAGGAACGGCGGCACGGGATAGAACGGCGCCGTGCCTTGAGTGACCGACTGATCCAGATAGCGATCCACGTGCGCCATGGCCAGCTGCACGCGCGCCGCCGGCGTCGCCGCCGAGTCGGCGAGCAGCTGGGGCGTCAGGACGAGCAAGTTCTGCAGACGCGTGACGGAGGAGTCGTGCTCCGCGCGTACCTGGCCCCAGTCCTTCTCGGTGAGCTTGACCCCGGCCGCGTCCACTTCCGTCAGCAGCATGTCTCGCTGCGCGAGTAGCTTGATGAACTGCGTCAGCTGGGCATCGCTCGCGCTCGCGATACCCCGTACGTCGTTCGGGTCGAGTGCCAGAAGCCAGCGCGCGAGGTCCTTGACCGTGAACGAGCCACCCCGGAACGTGGCGAGCGTCCGCTTATCCTCCCGGGCCGTCACGATTTGCGGGACGGCCTGCCGTACCAGAGCGGGCGCGCCGGATTCGACCTTGAGCTGCCGCCGATTCGCGAGGCTGTCGACGTAGACCGAGTCGAAGCGCGAGCCGCGCGCGTTCTCCACGTCGACCCGAAACGAGTCTCGTACCTCCGCGAGCGGCGGCCGTCGAATGATGTGAAACCCGAACGGCGTCCGAACGATGCCGGTCATCCCGCCGGGCGGCAGCGTCCAGGCCGCGCTGTCGAACGCGGGCACGAACTGCCCACGCGGGGTCGCGGGCAGATAGCCGCCCCGCACCTTGGATCCGGGGTCTTCCGAGTAGCGCCGCGCCAGCTGCCCGAAGTTGAATCCCCGCTGGGTGGCGGCCTGCCGGAGGACGCCGCCGACTTCTTTCAGCTTCTGCTGCTCCACCATCGGGGCCGCGCTCGGCGGGACCCGGATGAGGATGTGCTGAAACAGCCGCACCGACCCCTCGTTGAACGCGGAGTCGGCCTGCGCGGGCGTGAGCTTGCCGCGCGCGGCGATCAGCCGCGTGTGATACTGCTCCCACTTGAGCTGCGCGACGAGCGGCCATTCGGACGCGAGGACCAGCGTGGAGTCGCGCAGGTCGCGCCCGCGCCCGAGTGCCGTCGCGAGCACGGCGTAATCCAGGTACACGTTGGCGACGCCGGTGATCACATCCGGGCGAAGCGGAATGCGCTGTGCCTTGCCCACGAGCGTAGCGAGCCGCTCCACGGTGAGGCTCTGGCCCGCGGCCGTGCCCGCGACCTCCGCGTGCGCGGAAAACGCGTCCCGCAACCCGCCGCCACAGGCGGCCAGCACCAGCGCCGCCACGATCACGCCCAGCCTGTGCATGCCTTCTCCTCTAGCTGTGGGTATCCGCGAGCGCCGCCGCGAGAGCCCGCACGAGCCCGGGCCCGATCGCCTCACCGCCCAGCCGCCGGAGTCGCAGGGAAAGGGGCGACGCGCGCCGCACGTCGGCCTCGAATTGCACGGCCTCGAGCGCCGCGGTGAGCCCGGCGAGACGGGGGTTCGCGTCCCGCGCGAACAGGAGCCGTGCCTCGTCGCCCTTGACCAGCACCGTCTCCAATCCCAGCCGGGCGCCGAGCACACGCAGCTCGGACACGAGCAGCAGCCGCTGCGCGTCCTCCGGCAGCGGTCCGAAACGATCACGCAGCTCCTCACGAACCGTTGCAATCTCGCTAGGGGCCCCGGCGCGCGCCAGCCGCCGATAGAGATCGAGCTTCACCGCCTCGTCCGGCACGTAAACATCCGCGAGGTGCGCGGGCTGATCCAGAATCACCTCCGGCGCTGCGAATGTCCGGCTCCCGGCTCCCTGCTCACCGTGTTTCAGCGCCGTGACGGTCTCCTGCAGCCAACGGAGATAGGTATCGAACCCCACCGCCTGCGCGAAGCCCGACTGCGCCGCGCCGAGCAGATCGCCGGCGCCGCGGAGCTCGAGATCGCGCAGCGCGATCCGATACCCCGAGCCGAGATCCGTGTGATGCTCCAGGACATGCAACCGCTCATCGGCGTCTGGGTCCACCAGGTCGGGCACCAGGAGGTAACAGTAGGCGCGCCGATGGCTGCGACCGACCCGACCGCGCAATTGGTACAGCTGCGCCAGACCGAACTGGTCCGCGCGGCTCACGAACATCGTGTTCGCGTTCGGCACGTCGAGCCCGGATTCGACGATCATCGTGGACACGAGAATGTCCACTTCACCGCGCACGAATCGGGACATGACGTCGTCGAGCGCCGCACCCTTCAGCTTGCCGTGCGCCACCGCCACGCGCGCGCGCGGCGGGGCCAGCGTCCGCACCCGCTCCGCGATGGTGTCGATCGTCTCGATTCGGTTGTGCACGAAGTACACCTGTCCCGCGCGGTCGAGCTCGCGCGCCAGTCCCTCCTCGAGCAGGCCGTCGTCCCACGGCTCGACGAACGTCAGCACCGGCGAGCGATCTTTCGGCGGCGTCTCGAGCAGGGTCAGATCCCGCAGGCCGGCGAGCGACAAATGCAGCGTGCGAGGGATGGGGGTCGCCGTGAGCGTGAGGACGTCGACCGCGAGTTTGAGCGCCTTGAGCCGCTCCTTGTGCACCACGCCGAACCGATGCTCCTCGTCCACGATCAGCAGTCCGAGATCGTGAAACGAGACGTCCTCGGACAGCAGCCGATGCGTCCCGATCACGATGTCCACGGCACCGGTCTCGAGCCGGTGCGTAGCGTCCTTCGCTTCCTTCGGCCCCCGGAACCGCGACAGGACGTCCACACGCACGGGATAGTCGGCCAATCGTTCGCGGAACGTGCGCCCGTGCTGCTCGGCGAGAATCGTCGTCGGGACGAGTACAGCGACCTGCTTGCCGGCCTGTACGGCCTTGAACGCCGCCCGCAGGGCGACTTCTGTTTTCCCGTAACCCACGTCGCCGACGAGCAGCCGATCCATCGGCCGCGGGCGCTCCATGTCGCGCTTGACCTCGTCGGACGCGCGTCGCTGATCCGGTGTGTCTTCATAAAGGAATGCCGACTCGAGCTCCCGCTGCCACGGCGTATCCGGGGGGAACGCAAAGCCCGATGCGAGCTGGCGCCGCGCGTACAGGTCGAGGAGCTCCGCCGCCATCTGGCGGATGGCGGCGCGCGTCTTGTCGCGTTGTCGCTGCCACGTAGTGGCGCCCAGCCGGTGGAGCCGCGGCGGCGGCGCCACCCCATCTCCATTGGCCGCGGCCCGATACGGCTCGAGCTGGTCGAGGCGGTAGAGCGGCACGTTGAGGCGGTCCCCGCCCTCATACTCGACGACCGCCACTTCGAGGCTGCCGCCGTCCGCGCCTACCGCGATCGTCTGGATACCGCGATAGATGCCGATCCCGTGCTCCAGGTGCACCACGTAGTCGCCGGCCTTGAGCGCCTGGGCGGCGGTCGCCAGCGCCTCGCGGTAGCGCCGCGGGCGCCGCAGGCGACGGGCCCGTCGGAAAATCTCGTGATCCGTCAGGACCCGGAGTTCCGGGAGGACAAACCCTCCGTCCAATGCCCCGACGACGAGCGTCGCGCGCTGCGCGTCGAGCAGCTCCTCCAGCCGCTCGAGCTGCCCCTCGTTGTCGCACAGGATGACGGTCGGCAGCTCGATTCCTGCGACGATGCGACGCAGCCGCTTGATGTCCCGGTCGACCGCCTCGGGTGGTGCGATCGGGAAGCGCATGGCGGCGCTGGCGGCGTTGAGGGAGAGCCGCCCGAACCGGCCGAGCGCGGCGCGCCACGCCCCCGGGTCGACGAAGAGGGCATCCCGCGCCGGCGGCTCCTCCCCGAGCCGTCGGGCGACCTCGAGGTGGTGCGCCGCATCGGCCCATGCACGATCGACCTCGCCGCCGAGCGCGGTCTCCTGCTCGAGGACCAGGAGTGCGTCGGTGGGCAACAGGTCGAGCAGGGACTGCCGCTCGAGTTGGGGCGCAGCATGCTGCGCCCCTACATCGAGAGGCTGCGCCACTACATCCGCCCCTACCATTCCCTCAGTTCTGACCGGGAGGATCGTCACCCGCCCGATCTCGTCGCCTGATCGCTGCGTGTCCAGATCAAACGTCCGTGCCGACGCGATGTCGTCCCCCCACCACTCGAGCCGCGCCGGCGACGCCATGCCGAAGCCGTACACGTCCAGGATCCCGCCGCGCACGCTGAACTGCGCGACCTCGGTCACCGTCGCCACGCGCGCGTAACCCATCGCTTCGAGACGCTGGATTACTTCACGCAGGGTCCCGCTTCCCGCTCCCTGCTCCCTGCTCCCTGCGGCCAGCGACAGCCGCATGTCGTGCAGGGCGGCCGGCACCGCCGTCCGCTCCGCCGACGCGCGCGCCGTCGTGACAAGAATTCGGACCTGCCCGGACAAGAGCATCTCGAGCGTCTCGATTCGCTCACCGGCGATCTCGACGTGCGGCTCCTCCGCGCCGAGTGCCTCACGTTGCGGGTACAGCGCCGCCGCGTTCGCCCCGACCAGCGCCTGCAGGTCGGCAAGCCACCGCTCCGCATCCGTCGGCGTGGCGGTGAGCACGACGAAGACGCGCTGGGGGAACCGGCGCGCCAGCGCGCCGAGCAGCACGGCCGGACTCGATCCCGGCAGGCCGACCACGCCCAGCCCTGCTCCGGGCAGGGGAAGCGCATCGGCCAGCGCCCCGGTCGCAGGGAGCTCCGCCAGGCGGTCGATCAGAAAGTCGAGCGGCATCAGCGGGTGAGCGTTGCCACGCCCAGCTCGACGAGCGCGAGGAGGAGCGCGAACGTGAGCAACAGGCCGCTCACGTCGCGGCGTCCCGTGCCGGCAAACCGTGCCGCCGCGAACGCGGCATCGTCGAGCACCTCCGCACCCAATACATCGCGCACGAGGCCCGCTCGAGCGGGCGTGAGATCCGACTCGCGCGGGTCCGGCCCGAACACGGTGGCTCCCACGGTATCGGCGCCGCGGATCCGAAACTCGACGCGCGGCGCGCCTTCCGCCTCGCTCACCGGCGCTTCCCCGCGCGCGAGCCGGTTCACCAGCGCGTCCATGAATGGCACGAACCCTGGTGTCGCGGGGAGTGCGGTCCACGCGGTGTCCAGCCGGCTGCCGATCAGGAGGACCGACCCGTCTCGCACCAGCCACGGCTCGCCGTTCACGCGCGTCAGCACCACGCTATCTCGACCCCCCCTCCCCCCCTCCCCCCGCCCCTGCCCGTCGTCCCGTCGTACCTCCTCCAGTCGGTAGCGACGACCCACCGGCGTACCTTCTGGAGCGATCGTGCCGGTGATCGGTCCAGGCGTGCCGGGCGCCCCGAACCGCCACCGGCCTCCTCGCCCCGCGAGCGCCCGATTCACCTCGCCGATGAGGGCTGCGTCCGCCGGCGGCATCACGATGCTCGTCTTGGACCCCCCACCGACTGACGGTCGGTCCCCGATTGTCACGTCGCTGCCCGGCCTGACTCTTCGTCCCTCCTCGAGCACCGCTACCGCGGCCGTCACGAACGTCCCCGCGCCGGGCTGCACTTCGACCTGCGCGGGCGGCGCGACGCGCCAGGCGAAGAGCCGTCGGTCATCGGCTCGAAGCTCGTCGGGATCGAGGGTCGCCTCGCCCACCCACCAGCCCGCCTCCCCGCCGAGCGGTGGCAAAGCAATCGTGGCCGCCGCACCCGGAGCCGCGAGCCCGCGCCCGACTTCGCGGCCCCGGATACGGACGGTGATCGGGGCCGCCCTCGCCCCGGGAGTCCCCACCACGCCTACCACAACGGCGGTCTCCGTCACCTGGACGGAGCCGATGCCCCGGTTCTCTGGCACGCGGTCGAGCGGCGCGAGCGCCAGCACCCGCACGCCTCGAGGCACCGCGGCGCGGCCGGGCCCGAGCGCGCTTTGCTGAAGGTCGCTTGCCACGTGGACTTCGCGCGCTCGAAGCGGCTCGGCGTCAACCAGGCGAGCCGCCGTGCGGACCGCGGCCGTCAGCTCGAGGCGAAACGGGGACACGCCCGTCGAGTCTACGGTCGCGAGCAAGCCCTCGCGGGTGCCGCCCCGCGCCACGCCATCCGCCAGCACCAGCCAGAGGCGGTCCGCCGCGGTCGCGCGTACCAACGAGGCCCGCGCCGTGGCTTTGAGGCGGTCGAGCACGGGATGTCCATCGATCACGACACCCGACGAAGGCGAGTTGTCGAGAATCACGGCGAGAGCCGTCGGCTCATGCACGAGCCCACCCCCTCCGCCCCCCCGTGATGGGAATAGCGGTCGGGCGGCTGCGAGAACGATCAGGGCGATCAACATCGTCCGCAGGACGAGGAGCAGGAGGTGTCGCAGCTTCAGCCGCCGCGCGCTTTGACGCTCCGCTTCGCTCAGGTATTTGAGCGGCGGAAATTCGGCTTCCGGTGGCACGCGGCGCTCGAGCAAGTGCAGCAGCGCGGGAATCGCTGCCGCGGCGAGCCCCAGGAGCACCAGCGGATGCAGAAATGTCACGCGAGCAGGCGAAGCGCCACGCCGAACGGCATGTCGGTGAGAACGTGGTGATAATCGATCCCATGGCGCCGGCAGGCCGTGCGCCACGCGGCGATCTCTCGGCCCACCGCCTCGCCGTAGGCGCGCGCCAGCTCCCGCGGCCGAACCACCACGCTGGCCGCCGACTCAGGATCGCGGAATCGTACTTCCGGCGGGCCGGAGAGCTCCGCTTCAGCGGGGTCCATCAGGTGCAGCACGATCACGTGATGACCACGATGGCGCAGATAGCGGAGCGCCGTGAGCGCGAGCGCACGGTCGAACAGCAGATCGGAGATGAGCACAACCAGACCACGGCGCGCGAGGAGGGACGTCACGTGCACTAGCGCGGCCTGCGCCGCCGTCTGCATGCCGTCCGGCGTCCGGACCAGGCCCCGCACGACGCGCGCCCACTGACCTGCCTTCACGCGGGCGGGGACGACTTCCCGTACCGCATCGTCGAACGTGATCAGCCCCGTGGCGTCCCGCTGCCGCAACAGAATGAGCGCGAGCGCCGCGGCGATCCGGTCGGCGTATGCCCGCTTGGTCAAGCGGGCCGGCGCTCCGCGCCACGCCATCGAGCGGCTGACGTCCACCAGAATCATGGCCCGCAGGTTGGTCTCTTCTTCGAACTGCTTGACGAACAACCGGTCGGCCCGCGCCAGGATCTTCCAGTCGAGGTAACGAAGCTCGTCGCCGGGTTGATAGGCCCGGTGCTCCGTGAACTCCACCGAGAACCCGCGGAAGGGTGACCGGTGAATCCCCGCGAGGAATCCCTCCACGACCCCGGCCGCCACGATCTCGATGCCGCCGAAGCGCGCTACTTCGGCGGGATCGAGCAGATCGAAGCGCTGCGTATCGACCATGGGTTCGCGGAAGCTAATGAGCCGCCGATTGTCCCGGGTAGAGGACAGCCAAGGGCTTGCCCCAGTCGGACGGAACGTGCAACGTCAATCTTGGCAGCAACTTGGAGCGCATCGGATTAGGCCACGGGTTTGGCATAAGGCCTGCTCTCCGCACCGGCCGGAGGCTCCCATGTTGACCACGTTTGCGCTGCTCAGCCTGCTGTCCGCGACCGGCCCCGGCCCCCGCCCCGGCCCCGCTTCCCCCGGTGCGGGGCGACCGGCCCCGGACAGCTATCGCCCCCGGGTCGAAGTGTGGACCGATCGTGGCGACGACCCCTATCACAACGGCCAAACTGCGCGCGTGCATTTCCGCGCCGACCGGGATGCCTACGTCACCATCTTGCGTGTCGACACCGACGGCCGCGTTCGCGTCTTGTTCCCGCGCGAGCCGTGGGAGGACAGCTTCGCGCGCGGCGGTCGCGAGTACGAAGTGCAAGGCGGGTCCGACCGCGATGCGTTCTATATCGATGACTACCCCGGCGTCGGCTATGTCTTCGGAATCGCCGCTGCCGACCCCTTCGTGTACGGTCAGCTCGAGAGCAACGAGCATTGGGACTACCGCACGATCGCCGATGGCCGCGTGCGTGGCGACCCGTACGTTGCCCTGACGGATCTCGCGCAGCGCATCGTGCCGGACGGCTACGACGATTGGGATTACGACATCGTGCCGTATTATGTGCAGCAGCACTACGACTACCCCCGGTTCCTGTGCTACGACTGCCACAGCTACGTGAGCTATCCGTTCTGGAGCCCGTACGATTACACCTGCGTGCGCTTCCGGATCGTCGTCTACGATGATCCCTACTATTACCCGTACCGCTACTACGGTGGCACCCGGGTCGTATTCACGCGCCCGGCCCGGCCCGAACCCCGCTTTATCTTCAGGGACCGGCAAGGCTCCGACGCCTTCATAACCCGGGTTCGCGAGCGGCCGGTCAACGACGATCGTCGGCGCGACGCTGGGGTGCGGGGTCGAGATCTCGGCGGCACCGGCATCATTCCTCCTCCGGACGTCCGGCGGCCGCGGCAGCGTCCCATCACCGGAGATCAGGGCGGTGACAACGGCCACCAGGGGCGGCAACATCCCGACCGACCCGCCGATCGGGACCGGCCCTCCCGGCGCGACCACCCCGACCGGCCGTCGCAGCCAGACCGGCCGTCGCAGCCGGACCGGCCATCGCAGCCGGACCGGCCCGAGCGGCGCGACCGCCCGGACAATCCCCGGAAACCCGACCGCCCCGAGCGGCGAGATCGCCCCGACCACCCGGATCGCCCCGATCGCCCGGCTCAGCCCGAGCGACCGGCCCGACCGGCGGAACCGGATCGCCGCGCCGAGCCGCGACGCGAATCGCCGGCGCCGAAGCGCGACGCCCCCAAGGAGAAGCCGCGCGCCGAGCCCGAGCTGAAGCGACGCAAGCCTTGATGCAGCCGCGTCAGGAGACGCGCCCGACCATAGTCCCTCACGGCCGGGCGCGTTAGGTTTCGGTCCCACTTTTCAAGGGCCAACACGATGCGGTCGCGCCTGATACTGCTCCTCGCGGTCCTTCCCGGATTGGCAGCGGCGCAGCGCCAGCAGTCCCCCGCCAGTGGTGCAGCCTCCATCACGGCCGCGGACGTGCGACGTCGCATCAACATCATCGCCGACGATTCGATGCTCGGCCGGGCGACTCCGAGCCCACAGCTCGATGAGGTGGCGGCCTACGTGGCCGGAGAGTTCCGCCGATTTGGCCTCAAGCCCGGCGGCGACAGCGGGACATACCTGCAGCACTATCCGTTGGACGTCATCCGCTTCGATCCGGAGAGCGCCGCCATCCGGATCGCCGGGCCCCAGCCGGCAACCTGGCGGTCAGGCCACGACGTGCTGCTCGTGGATGGTCAACCGCCGGCCGCCGGGGCGAAAGGGTCAGCCGCGATCATCACGGGTTCGGCCCAAGCCAGCGATACGCTGGACTCGGCCGCCGTGACCGGTAAGGTGGCCTTCCTCGCGTACGGACCGCGAGTCAACGCGGTCGCCGCCAAGGTGCTCCCGCTCCACCCGCTCGCGGTGATTCTGGTCGCCGGCTTTCCCGATTCGATCTGGGAAACGCTTCCCGGCCACACGGTGAGCGAGCGCGTCCGCAACCCGAATGAGGAAGGGGGAGGCGTCGCGACGCCGGCGGTGTTCCTCGTGCGTTCCGCCACTGCCGGAACGTTGTTCTCCCAGGGAGGCGCAAGTCCCGACTCGCTGCGTGCGTGGGGCGAGCGCTCGCTTTCAGCCCACTCGCTCGCCAGCGTCACCCTGCAGCTCGACGTCCACGAACAGGTGTTGCAGCACGCATCGGCGCCGAACACCATCGGGATTCTCGAGGGCTCGGACCCCGTATTAAAGAAGGAATACGTGTTGTTCACCGCGCACATGGACCACATCGGGACCCCGGCGTCCGGCGAGGGATGTACCGCCAGCGGGGCCGACTCGATCTGCAACGGAGCGGACGATGACGGCTCGGGCACCGTCGCGGTGATCGAGCTGGCGCAGGCGTTCGCATCCGCGCGCGGCCGCTTCAAGCGCTCGCTCGTGTTCATGACCGTGAGCGGGGAGGAACGAGGCCTGTGGGGCAGCGCGTATTTCGCGGATCATCCGACGGTGCCGCTCGCGAGCGTGGTCGCCGACTTGAACAGCGACATGGTCGGACGCAACTCCAAGGACACGGTGGCCGTGATCGGCCGGGAGCACTCCAATCTCGGTACCACGCTCGACAGTGTCGCGGCGGCCCATCGCGAGCTGAACATCAAGCCGGTGGGTGATCTCTGGCCCCAGGAGGGACTGTACTTCCGCTCCGACCATTACAACTTCGCGCGCAAGGGCGTCCCGATTCTGTTCTTCACCACGGGCCTGCACCCCGACTATCACAAGGTGTCGGATTCGCCGGATAAGATCGATGCGGAAAAGGAAGCCCGCTTCGCGCGACTCGTGTTCCACCTGGGCCTGGCGGTGGCCAACTCCCCCCAACGCCCGCAGTGGAACCCGAAGAGCTACAAGCAGATTGTCGGCGCCGACAACTGACGGCTAGGCCAGCGCGGCGAGGACCTCGGCGTTCGTCTTGGTGCGCTTGAGCTGCGCCAGGAGCGACTCCATTGCCTTCTCCGGCGGCAGGCCCACGAGGCCCCGCCGGAGTTGCTGTTTGGCCGCCACGGTCGGGGGATCGGCGAGCAGCTCTTCGCGGCGGGTCCCGCTCGCCGCGATATCCACGGCCGGGTAGATCCGCCGGTCCGCGAGGGCGCGCGACAACCGGAGCTCCGCGTTGCCGGTTCCCTTGAACTCCTCGAAGATCACGTCGTCCATCCGGCTCTCCGTCTCGATCAGGGCGGTCGCGATCACGGTGAGCGATCCACCCGTGGGCACGGCGCGGGCGGCGCCGAACAGCCCCTTGGGCTTCGCGAGCGCGTTCGCGTCGAGTCCGCCGGTCATCGTCCGGCCGCTCCCCCGGCCGGTGGTGTTGTGAGAGCGCGCGAGGCGCGTGAGCGAGTCGAGCACGATCACGACGTCCTTGCCGAGCTCGACCTGGCGGCGCGCGTGCTCGAACACCATGTCGGCGACGGCGACGTGCCGCTCGTGCGACAGGTCAAAGCTCGACGCGATCACCTCGCCGCGGCCCCAGTCGATCATTTCGCTCACCTCTTCGGGCCGCTCGTCCACGAGCAGGATGAGAAGGATCGCGTCCCCGTGATTCTGCGCGATGCCCTCGGCGATCGCCTGGAGCATCATGGTCTTTCCGGCTTTGGGTGGTGAGACGATCAGCGCGCGCTGCCCGAACCCGAAGGGACAGATCAGGTCCACGACCCGCTGCGTTTCCGCGGTGCGCGCGCTCGACGCCTGCGGCGTCTCGAGCCGGAGCGGCCGCGACGGATGTACGGCACCGAGCTTCGCGAAGTCCGGCCGGTCGGCGAGCGTGGCCGGTGGCGCGCCGTTGACGGTCGCGACCCGGCCGTTCTCGAGCGTCACAAGGTCGCCGCGCCGCAACCCGGGCAAGCGGACGCCAGCGTCGCCCTTCGCGGGCAAATAGCTGTTCGCGGCGAGACGCAGGGCGCCGCCGTGCGAGGAGGGGTCGAACCAGCCGGTGATGGGAGTCAGGGGAGTTCCTCTCGGAGTATACCGAGTTCTCCGTCATCCGTCATCCGTCGTTTTCGTGGTCCCTACGGACGACGGATAACGGAGGACGGACGACTATATTCTAGCCCCACATGCGCCAGGATCACATCCGCAACTTCTGCATCGTCGCCCACATCGACCACGGGAAATCCACGCTCGCCGACCGTCTCATCGAGCTCACCGGCACGCTGGACAAGCGCCTGATGCGCGAGCAGGTGCTCGACACCATGGACCTGGAGCGCGAGCGCGGCATCACTATCAAGCTCAACGCCGTGCGCATGAACTACCACGCGCGCGACGGGGGCGTGTACGAGCTCAATCTCATCGATACGCCGGGGCACGTGGATTTCACCTACGAGGTGTCACGATCGCTCCAGGCGTGTGAGGGCGCGATCCTGGTGGTCGATGCCTCCCAGGGAATCCAGGCGCAGACGATCTCGAATCTCTTCCTCGCCCTGGATGCCGGCCTCGAGATCATTCCGGTTCTCAATAAGATCGATCTGCCGGGGGCCGAGCCCGAGCGCCGGGCGAACGAGATCCACGAGCTGATCGGGGCCAAGCCCGACGAGATCATCCGGATTTCCGCCAAGGAGGGCACGAACGTGCCGGCGCTGCTCGAGTCCGTCGTGCGCCGCGTTCCCCCGCCCCGGGGCACCGCGGACGCGCCGCTCCGGGCCCTGATCTTCGACTCGTATTACGACCGCTACCGCGGCGCGGTTCCGAGCATCCGCGTCGTCGACGGCGCCATTCGCCCGGGCATGAAGATCGCGTTCGGGGCCCACCCCGAGGACCTGTACGAGGTCGACGAAGTCGGATACCTCCAGCTCGGCCACAAGCCCACCGAGCAGCTGGCAGCGGGCGAGGTCGGGTACATGGTCGCCAACGTCCGTGGCGTGCGCGAGACCCGCCCCGGCGATACCGTGCTGGACGCCGAGCACCGCGACGTCGCGCTCCTGCCCGGCTACCGCGACATCAAATCCATGGTGTTCGCCGGGCTCTATCCCACGGAGCCCAACCAGTTCGAAGAGCTGCGGGACGCACTCGCCAAGCTCCAGCTCAACGATGCGTCCCTACACTACGAGCCAGAGTCGTCGGTGGCACTCGGCTTCGGCTTCCGATGCGGGTTCCTCGGCTTGCTCCATATGGAAATTGTGCGGGAGCGGCTCGAGCGGGAATTCAACCTCGATCTGATCAGCACCGTTCCGAACGTCGAGTACCACGTGCACAAGACGGACGGCACCGTCGAGCTGGTCGAGAACCCGAGTTTGATGCCGCACGGCTCCGAGATCGACCACATCGAGGAGCCCTATGTGAAGGCGCGCATCGTCGCGCCCGCGGAGTACATTGGCGCGATCATGAAGCTCGGCCAGGAGCGACGCGGCGTCTACGCCGGCATGCACTACGTCGATCCCACCCGCGTCGAATTCGGCTGGGAGTTCCCGCTCGCGGAGATCATCCTCGACTTCTACGACAAGCTGAAGACCATCTCCCGCGGCTACGCGTCGCTCGATTACGAGTTCCTCGAATACCGTCGGTCCGAGCTGGTCAAGCTCGACATGCTGCTGAACGGTGAAGCGGTGGACGCATTCTCCGTGATCATCCACCGGGACAAGGCATACGAGTGGGGCAAGAAGATCGCCGAGAAGCTGCGGGAGCTGATCCCGCGGCAATTGTTCGAGGTCGTGATTCAAGCGGCGATCGGGACCAAGGTGATCGCCCGGCAGACAATCCGCCCGCTCCGCAAGAACGTGACCGCGAAGTGCTACGGCGGCGACGTCACGCGCAAGCGCAAGCTGCTCGAGAAGCAGAAAGAAGGAAAGAAGCGCATGAAGCAGGTCGGAACGGTCGAAATCCCGCAGGAAGCGTTTCTCGCGGTGCTCCAGGTTGACTAGCCTGGTCATCCAGACCGCCTTTCTCGGGGACGTCGTGCTCACGACGCCACTGCTCGAAGCGCTCGCCGTCCGGCACGGAGCAGTCGACATCGTGACCACGCCGGCCGCCGCGGCCCTCGTCGAGACGCATCCCGCCGTGCGCCGCGTGATTCCGTACGACAAGCGCGGCGCCGACCGCGGACTCCCGGCTCTGGTCCGCCTGGTTCGAACGCTCCGAGCCGGACGCTACGACGTGGCGTATCTTCCCCACCGATCGCTTCGCAGCGCGGCGCTGGCGTGGCTGGCGGGCATCCCCCGGCGGATCGGCTTCCAAGACGGGTGGCGGTCGCTGTACACGGAATCGCGCGGTCGGCCGAAGCAGGGTCACGAGATCGACCGGTTGCTCGCGCTGGGCGATGTCACCGGCCCAGGCCACGCGCGCCCCTCGTTGCACGTCACGGTGGCGGATCGAGCGGCGACCGAGGGCTTCTTCCGCGCGAACGGGGTCCACGAGCCGCTGGTCGCACTCGCCCCGGGGTCGATCTGGGGGTCGAAGCGGTGGCCGTACTTTCGGGAGCTGGCAGAGCGCCTAGCGGAGCGGGCGGGCATCGTGGTGGTCGGCGGTGCGGAGGACTCGGAGCTTGGAGAGGGAGCGGTCGCAGCCGTCAGGCGGTCGGGCGGACGGGCGGTGAACGCATGCGGCAAGCTGACCCTGCGGCAGTCGGCGGAGGCGATCCGGAGAGCCGCCGTGCTCGTGACCAACGACAGCGCGCCGCTGCACTTCGCGCAGGCCGTGGAAACACCGACGGTCGCGATCTTCGGCTCGACCGTGTCCGCGTTCGGATTCGGGCCGAGGGGCCCGCGGGACCAGGTCGTCGAGCTGGGGGGCCTCGAGTGCCGTCCCTGCTCCGCGCACGGGCCCCCGGTGTGCCCGCTCGGTCACCACCGCTGCATGCGGGACCTCGACGTCGACCGGGTGCTGGCGGCAATCGAGGCCACCGGCGCGCTGAGACCGACGTGAGGCGAGGAGGCGCATGCGCTACGTAGTCGGAATCGACATCGGCGGTACCAATATCGTCGCGGGGACCGTGGCCGAGGACGGGTCCGAGCTGCTCGGCCTGGTCTCGGAGCCGACCATCTCCGAGCAGGGCGCGAACGCGGTGGTCGGGCGGATCGCGAAGCTGGCCCGCGCGTCCATGGCCGCCGCGCGCGGCAAGGACATCGTAGGAGTCGGCATCGGCTCACCGGGCCCGCTCAACACGACGACCGGCGTCGTCCTCCTGACCCCGAACCTCGGCTGGACCAACTTCCCATTGCGCGACCGGCTCACGGAACAGCTCGGCCTGCCGGCCACGCTCGACAACGACGCGAATTGCGCGATCTTCGGCGAGTGGTGGCGCGGAGCGGCGCGCGGGGTGCGGCACGTGGTGGGTCTCACCATCGGGACGGGCATCGGCGGCGGCATCGTCCTGGATGGTGAGGTGTACCGCGGCGCCTCGGACATCGCCGGAGAGATCGGCCACATGACGATCGACTTGAACGGGCGGCGCTGTAAGTGCGGCAACTACGGGTGCCTCGAGGCCTATGCGTCGGGCCCCGCGATCGCGGCGCGCGCGGTGGAAGGAATCGAGACGGGGACCGAAACGTCGCTGCCGAAGTACGTGAACGGGGATCTCTCGAAGGTCACCGCGCAGCTGGTGTACGAGGCCGCCCACGATGGCGACGATTACGCTCTCGAGGTCGTCAAGGATACGGCGAGATTCCTGGGCGTCGGCGTGGCCAACATCATCAATATCTTCAACCCGCAAGTGGTGGTGATCTGTGGCGGCGTGACGCTCGCGGGCGAGCGGCTGTTCACGCCGCTGCGCGGGGAAGCCAAGCGGCGTGCCTTCAAGCCGGCGGTCGACATCTGCCGGATCGTACCCGGCGAGCTGACCGGCACGGCCGGCGTGTACGGCGCCGCGGCCGTGTTCATGCGTCACACCTGGCAGGGAGCGGGGGGAGCGTGAAACGTCTCGGCGTGATCGGCTCCATGGTTTGGGACACGATCCACGGACGCGATCCCGCACAGCCGGCGGTCGAGGAATGGGGTGGTATCTCCTACTCGCTCGCAGCGCTCGATGCGACCTTGGGAGACGACTGGCAGATCGTCCCCCTCATCAAGGTCGGCCATGATCTGGCCAACAAGGCCAATGCATTCCTGAAGACCCTCCGACACCTGACACCCGACACCCGTTTTATCGAAGTCCCTGTTCCCAACAACCGCGTCACACTCCGCTACTACCAGCTCGAGCGCCGCTGCGAGCAGATGTCCGGAGGTGTGCCGCCGTGGACGTGGCCGGAGCTCGGGCCCCAGGTGCGGGATCTCGACGCGCTGTATGTCAACTTCATCTCGGGCTACGAGCTCGATCTCGAGACCGCGCGGCTGTTGCGACGCGGCTTTCGGCGGTTCCTCTATGCCGACCTGCACAGCCTGTTCCTCGGGAAGGAGCCGGACGGCACCCGCGTCCCCCGACTGCTGCCCGACGCCCCCGAATGGTTCGGGTGCTTCGACATGGTGCAGCTCAACGACGAGGAGCTCGAGCAGCTGGGCGCGGACCCGTTGGTGACCGCCGCCGGGGCGCTCGCGCACGGGTGCGCGACGCTCGTCGTCACCCTCGGATCGCGCGGCGCGGCCTACTTCAGCGGAAACCCCGTACGCAGCGCGCGGATTCCGCCGGAGGGTGCCACGATCGAAGCCGGGGACCCGACCGGGTGCGGTGACGTCTTCGGCGCGTCCGTGGTCGCGTCGCTCGTAGCGGGCGCGAGCCTCGAGGATGCGCTGCGGCTGGGCACGCGCATGGGCGCGCGCAACGTGTCGCACCGCGGCGCGAGCGGCCTGCGGGACCACTTGCTCGGCAAGCTGTCCACGGTATGACCAGACTGGTCGAAGTGCCGTCCCAGTTCGACGACCGCTCGTTCGATCAATTCGCCGGCGCGTTCGCGGAGGCGACGAACGACGGGGAGCGATTGCTGTTCGATGCGCACGCGGCCGAATGGGCGTCGCCGTACGGACTGGTCGGATTGCTGGCCGCGGGCCAGGCAGCGCGTCCTGCCGGCGGGGCGGAGCGGCCGCTGCTCACGGCGCCGACGCACACCGACGTGTTGACCTATTGGACGCGGGCCGGCTTCTTCCGGGAGGCGGCCGAGCTCTTCGAAATCCACGGTAGGTTGCCCCGGACGAAGCCCGCGGAAGACAGCGACGTGTTGCTCCCCGTGACGCCGGTGCGCGCCGCGGAAGATGTACACGCGGTGGTCTCGAACATTCAGCAGCGCGCGTCCTCCATCCTGGCTTCGGAGCTCGGACTCGATCCGAAGGCGACGATGGGATTCGCTATGGCGCTTTCGGAGGCGTGTCAGAATATTGTAGAGCACGCGGGCACGGGCGGATGGGTGGCGGTGCAGGCGTATCACTGGCGCCGCAAGCTCGCGAAGCGCGTGGTGGTGATCGCCGTGGCGGACGCGGGCGTTGGATTCCGCCATTCCCTCGAGCCCACGCAGAGCAAGCGGTTCGGGGAGCGCTGGGGCGATGCGGCGGCACTCGAGGCCGCCCTGATTCAAGGAGTGAGCCGCTTCCGCGATCCCGGCCGGGGCCAGGGGCTGGCGGGCATCCGGCGCTACCTGGCGCGCTGGGACGGCAAGATCGCGATCCGAAGCGGCACTGCACGGATCGCGATCGTACCGAAGTGGGACGACGACGTCCCGTTGAAGGACGGCCTCCCGGCCTTTCCGGGCGCCCAGGTGCTCATCATCATACCCGAGCAGGGGTCCACGAAGCCGTGATACACCACATCGACGTGCACGCGGTGCTCCAGGAATCGGTTTCCGGCGTCTACGCGGACCTGGTCACGCGGCCCACGGGGCGCGTCGTGCGCGAGCGCATCGAGCGGGTGATGGCGACCGCCACGGGGGGGGAGAGCGATGGGCTGACGATCGCGCGCATCGATTTCACGGGCGTCGGGTGCATCGACTACTCCTGCGCCGACGAAATCGTCGCGAAGTTGCTGCGCGACGGGCCGGCCGTGCTCGTGCTCATGGGCCTCGCGGACGGGCACCGCGAGGCGATCGAGCCGGTGCTCGCGGGCCATCGGCTGGGGGCGCTCATCGAGCACACCGACGGCATGCTCGAGGTGGTGGGCGCCCCGGAGGCGGCCACGGCCCTGCTCGAAGCGCTGGTGGCGTTGCGGCTCGCCGCGCCCACGGCCGGGGGAACCTTCGCGTTGACGTGAAGCGCCGCCTCGGCCCCTCCACCCGCGCCATCCACGGCGACCCCGAAGGGCGGCCTGATTGGGCGCCGATCGTCACGCCGCTGTACCAGAGCAGCACCTTCACGAACCCGGTCGGCTCGACGCAGGAAGTCCTCTACACTCGCTACGGCAACAACCCCAACCAGCTCGCCATCGCCAAGCGCCTGGCGCTGCTCGAGGGTGCGGAAGCCGCGATCTTCGTCGCGAGCGGCATGGGCGCCACCGCCCTCGCGCACCTCGCGGTGCTCCGCCCCGGGGACCACCTGATCTCGAGCGACTGGATTTACGGCACGACCCACAAGCTGTTCCAGGGGGAGTTCGGACGGCTGGGGATCGACGTCTCCTTCATCGATCCGCTCGAACCGCGTCAATGGAAGCGGGTCCTGAAAAAGACCACGCGCGCCATCTTCGTCGAGACCCCGACCAACCCGCTGCTGCGGGTGATCGACCTGGAGCCGATCGCGGCGCTGTGCAAGGCCGAGGGGCTCGCCCTCCTCGTGGACTCGACGTTCGCCACGCCGATCAACTTCCGGCCGCTCGAGCACGGCGCGGACGTGGTGATCCACAGTGCGACGAAGTACCTGAACGGGCACACCGACGTGATCGCGGGCGCGGTGGTCGGCTCCGAATCGGTGATCGAGGAAGTGCGCAAGCTCATGCGCATGTGGGGCCAGGCGATCGACCCGATGGCGGCGTGGCTGATCGAGCGCGGCATGAAGACCCTGGTGGTGCGCGTCGAGCGGCAGAATCAGACGGCTCTCGCGCTGGCGCAGTGGTGCAGCAAGCAGCCGCAGTTCGCCGCGGTACATTTCCCGGGCCTGCCGGGCCACCGGGACCACGAGGTGGCGAAGCGGATCCTCAACGGCTTCGGGGGTATGCTGGGGGTGGAGCTGAAGGGTGGTACGCGGGCGTCGGAGCGGTTTCTGCGCGCACTCACCATCGCGGCGCACGCGCCGAGCCTCGGTGGTGTCGAAACCCTCGTATCCGAGCCACGGCTCACGTCCCACGCCACGCTCGCCCCCGAGGAACGGGCCCAGGCTGGCATTCCCGATGGCTTTCTGAGATTTTCCATCGGACTGGAGGATGCCGACGACCTCATCGCGGATTTCGCGCAGGCCCTGGCGCAGCTGTAAGTGATCAAGTTCACGAATGTCTTCAAGGCCTTCCCCAAGGGGGGGCTCGCCCTGAAGGACGTGTCGTTCCACATCGCCAAGGGCGAGTTCGTGTTCCTCACCGGCCATTCCGGCGCCGGTAAGTCCACCGTGCTGAAATTGATCTACGCGGACGAGCCGGTGACGAGCGGCGAGGTGCGCGTCTCGGGCTTCAACGCCGCGGAGCTGCGGCCGCGTGACGTCCCGAAGCTGCGTCGCCGCTTGGGCATCGTGTTTCAGGACTTTCGGTTGCTCGAAGACCGGACCGCGGAGGAAAACGTCGCGTTCGCGCTCGAGGTCACGGGCGCGCGGCGCTCGTCGATCGCGGCGCGCGTCATGCGGGTGCTCACACAGGTCGGGCTCGCGGCCAAGGCGCAGGCCTATCCCCGCGAGCTGTCGGGCGGCGAGCAGCAACGCGTCGCCATCGCCCGAGCGCTGGTGAACGAGCCCACTGTGCTGCTCGCGGACGAGCCCACCGGTAACCTGGACGAGCGCGCCACGCGCGGCGTTTTCCAGCTGCTGCGCGACATCAATGCCAGCGGCACCGCCGTCCTCATGGCGACGCACGACCTCGACCTGGTGCGCCAGGCCCCGTATCGCGTGATCGAGCTGCAGGAGGGCGCGCTCGTCTACGACTCGGCCGTGGACGAGCCCCGCGAGGCCGCCTCGCCGTGAACCTGACCGTCCGTGAGTCGCTGATCGCGTTCCGGCGGGCGCCGCTCCTCTCGACGCTCTCCGTGACGACCATCGCGTTCTCGCTGTTCGTCGTGGGACTGTTCGGTCTCGTCGCGGTGAACCTGCAGAACGCGCTCCGGGGCGTGGCGGAGCGTGTGGAGATCGTCGCCTATCTCCTGCCCGGGACCCCGATCGAATCCATCACCCTCGCCGAAAAGGACATCGAGGCGTTCCCCGAAGTCCAGTCGGCGACCTACGTGAGCGAGGACTCGGCGCTGGCCCGCGCGCACGCCGAGCTGGTCGAGTTCCGCGACGTGCTGCAGGAGCTGGAGCGTAATCCGCTCCCCGCATCGATCGAGGTCAAGCTCAAGCCCCGGTTCCGCGACGTCGACCACGTGAACGCGGTTGCCGAGCGGCTGCAGGGGTTCGGCTTCGTGGACGACGTGCGATTCGGGCGGGATTGGGTCGAGAAGCTCGACCGGCTGCGGGGGATCGCCGCGGCCGTCGGGCTTGTGGTCGGGGCCGCGTTCGCCGTGGTCGCCATCATCATCATCGGGACCACCATCCGGATGGCCGTGCTGCAGCGCAGTCGTGAGATCGCGATCATGCGGCTGGTGGGTGCGACCAACGGCTTCATTAGACGGCCGTTCCTGCTGCAGGGGGCGATCAAGGGCATGCTCGGTGGCCTGGTGGCGATCGGGCTCTCGTATGGCGCCTACACCCTGATCAACCGGTGGCTGATCCAGGTGTCCTTCTTCTCGAAGGAGCAGGCGGTCGCCATCGTCGGGTTCGGGACCCTCATCGGGCTGTTCGGGAGCGCCGCCTCGGTGGGTCGACATCTGCGACGGGTATGATGCCAGGGAGCGGGGAGCGGGGAGCGGTACCATGCGGTGCGCACCGGCCGGACGGATCGCGCCGTCAGGAACCGCTCCCTGCTCCCTGCTCCCTCGTCAGCTTGGCCATCCTGTTGGCAATCGCCGCCCCCGCCTCCGCCCAGCGCCCCCAACCCTTCGACCAGCAACTCCGGGACAACCAGCAGCGGCTCGAAAGCATCCGCCGCGAGCGGTCCGACGTGGAGCAGGAGCTCGATCGCCTCCGCACCCAGGTCCACTCCCTCTCCGACGAGCTGGCCAACATCGAGCGGCAGAAGGAGACGACCAACCGCATCGTGAACGAGCTCGACCGGCAGATCAACGGTCTCTCCGATCAGCTCGACAAGACCACCGTGGACCTGTTGCTCGCGCAGAACGCGCTCGCCGAGAAGCGCGCCGTGCTCGAGCGCCGCCTCGTCGACATTTACAAGCGCGGGCCCCTGTACGGCTACCAGGTGCTACTGGCGGCCGAGAGCTTCGGCGACCTGTTGTCGCGTTACAAGTACCTCTACCTCGTGAGCCGGCAGGATCGGCTGCTCGACAACGACATGTCGAAGTTGCAGCGTCGCATTGCGGGGGAGCGGCAGACGCTCGTCGACGCGCGCGACGCGCTGGGACGCCGCAAGAACGAGCGTACCGAGGAGCTGGAGCGCTACCTCGCCCTCGAGCGGGAGCGGCAGGCGTCGTTGCGCGAGACGCGGCGCAGCGCGCGGGAGGCGCAACAGCGCCTGTCGGAGCTCGGGCGGGACGAGAAGAGCTTGAACGATCGCATCGCCACGCTCGAACGCGCGCGTCGCGAAGCGTTGGCGCGCGGCGCGGCGACCGCCGCCGCCGCGATCACGACTGCCGACCTGGGCCAGCTCGACTGGCCGGTGGAGGGCCGGATCATCTATCAATTCGGCACTGCGAACGGCCCGAACAACACACGGATCCCGTGGCACGGCATCGGGATCGCCGCGCCGGTGGGCACGCCGGTCCGCGCGATCGCCGCCGGCAGCGTGAGCCTCGCGGGGCCCATGGGCACGTATCTGACGTCCGTGCTTGTCGACCACGGCGGTGGCTACTACAGCTTCTACGGCTACCTCAGTGATGCGGCGGTCAAACCCGGTGAGCGCGTGGTCAAAGGACAGCTCCTCGGCCACGTGGGCGGTGGCTCCAGCGAACGGGGGTCACACCTGCACTTCGAGATCCGCGGCCAGGGTGGCATCGCCCTGGATCCAGTGAATTGGTTGAAAAGCCGAAAATAAGAGGTGTCCGGTGTCAGGTGTTCGGACACCGGACACCAGACCCTGGACACCGGCATCACTGGTCCCCTGCCACTCCGATCCGGCTCGGCTCGCCCTTCTTGCCCCGTTCCAGTGCCGCCTCCACCTGCGTGAAGAGATCCTCGGGCCGCAGCACCTCGGAGTGCGGGAACGCCACCACGCCGGCCGTGAGGCTGGGCGCCTGACCCCGGCCGAGGTCAGGGAAGGTGTGCCGGGCTAGCAGCTGGCGGAGGCGCTCCACGAACAGCCGGGCTCCCGAGGCGTCCGTTTCCGGGAGCACGAGCGCGAACTCGTCGCCCCCATACCGCGCCACAAAGTCGGGCGCGCGGATCTCGCGCTGCATCATGGCGCCGATCTCGGCCAGCACGCGGTCACCCGCCGGCTGTCCGAGCCGCTCGTTCACGTCGCGCAACCGGTCGATGTCGATCACCACGAGCGCGAACCGCAGGGAGTACCGCCGGGCGCGCTCGAACTCGTCGCGCAGGCGCCGGTCGAGGGCGTCGAGGCTGGCACAGCCGGTCAGGACGTCGGTGACGCCGGCGTTGATCTGGCGCCGGTAGATCGCGGCCCGGCGCTCCTCGTTCTCGAGCACACGCGCCGCGGCCTGGGCGATGGTGTTCGCGAAGGCGACGTCCTGCGAGCGGAGCTCCGGGTCGCCCTGCACCGTGCGGAGAAAAAACACACCGGCGGCGCGGCCCTGGACGAACACCGGCAGCGCGACGGCGGACTGGATGTTCACCTCGATCTGCTGCTGGTCCCAACGCTTGCGGATCCCCTCGAACAGGGGATGCTCATGGACGTCGTGGATCAGGACCGGTCGTTCCGTGCGGATCGCCTCCTGAATCTCCGGGTAGCGCTCCAGCTCCACCCGGAGATCGCGGATGGCGGGATTCTCGTACACCGCGACCACGCGACCTTTATCCTCGCCAGGGGCCGTGAGCACAAACGAGCAGTGGGTGAGGCCGAAGGCATGGCCCACGCGACGCACGAGCGTCTGGAAGATCTCGTCCGCCCGCAGCGCCGACGAGACCTCCTGGAAGATGTCGAACAGCAGATCGCGGGTGCGGAGGGCGTCCCGGGCATCCTGCTGATCGGCGCGGAGCCGGAGATCGGCCTCGACGCGCGCGCGCAGCTCGCCGAAATGAACCGGCGTGGCCATCGCGTCGCGCGCGCCCGCCTGGAGCGCCTCCGCCACGGCATCGGCTCCGCCATCCGCGACCAGGACGATCACGGGAGCGCCGGCTAGGCGGCCCGCCGTGGCGAGCTCCCGGACTTGGTCCACGAAGCCCGGCTCCTTCGCCGCGATCGAGAGGACCACGAGGTCCGGGGGATGTGGCTCCGCCCGCTCGGGGCCAGCGGGCGGGTGTGCGGCTTCGGTAACCTGGAAACCGCCACGCACCAGGAACCGCTCCAACCCCTCCGGCCGTGCGGCGGGATCGCCGACGAGGAGGATGCGATGCTGCGGGCGGGGATGGGGGTGTTCGGGCAACAGGCCTGGCCGCGCGATGGAGGGTGTCAAGCTATAGTTCACCGTATGGGACGGCAACAGCGACGGGTGGCGAGTGGGCGCTCCGGCGCCTGACACCCGCCGCCGGCGGCGCCGCATGGTGGCGACCCAGCTCGCGAGTCGTGGCGTTCACGATCCACGCGTGCTCGCCGCCATGGCCTGGGTACCACGCGAGTGGTTCCTGCCCCCGCACCTCGCCGACGAAGCGTACGACGACGGCCCGTTGCCGATCGGGAGCGGCCAGACGATCTCGCAACCGCTCATCGTCGCCCTGATGACGCAGGCCCTCGCACCACGGCGCGGTGACCGGGTGCTCGAGGTCGGGACCGGCTCAGGGTACCAGACCGCCATTCTCGCTCACCTGGGCCCCCGTGTGTTCACCGTCGAGCGACTTCCAGACCTCCTGGTCGAAGCCGAAGAGCGCTTCCGCCGGCTCGGCGTTGCGAACATCGAGACGCGACTGGGGGACGGCGCGGGCGGGTGGCCAGAGCGGGCGCCGTTTGACCGAGTGATGGTGACCGCCGCCGCGCCGGGCGTGCCGCCGCCCCTCACCGAGCAGCTCATGCCGGGCGGTCGCCTGGTGATCCCGATAGGCGATCTCGTGACTCAGGAGTTGATCATCATCGAGCGGGGCCCCGCTGGTCTGAGCGAACGCCGGGCGGGAGGCGTCCGCTTCGTGCCGCTCATCTCCCGGCTGGGCTTCAGCGAGGAGCCACGGGCGTGAACGGCGGGCCCCGGGAGCGGGTGGCGTTCTGCCTCGATACGGCTCATCTGCACGCTGCGGGGTACGATGTGGTCGCCGGAATCGAGGCGGTGTGGGAGCGGTTCGACCGCGAGTTAGGGCTCGCGCACCTCCAAGTGATTAAGATTATCGAGACGCCGAAGGGCGACGACCCTGTCCGCCACGATCGGCGCATGCTCAAGCGACTGCGCGCGTACGCCCGGTGGAGGGGCCCGAAGGCCACCGGTGGACGCAACGGTCGTCCGGCCCAAACCGTAGGCAGGGCGTGATCGCACTCACAACGACGCGGAACCGCTGGACCCGTTCCCTCGCGGTGCTGCTCCTGGTGCTCCAGGGACTCGCGGTAGGCGCGGTATCGCTGGCGCACGCGTCCGAGCGGCTGACCGCACCGGCGCACATCGAGGCGCAGCACGGTGCGGCGTGCCTGGCGTTGCACGACGAGCTCCGCTGCGCGCCGTGCCACTGGGCGGGCGCGCAGTCCACGCCGCGCCCCACGTACACGGGACCACTGCGTGCGGGCTCCGCCGAGGGGCGGCGTGCGGACCCCGACGCCATCCCCGCCCGGCGCCCCGATGGGCGCTGCGCCCCTCCTCGAGCCCCACCCACTCCCCTTCCCTGATGAACGCGGCCGGCGCCGCCGGCCGCCCGGAGATGGATCGCGCGCTTGGTTGAGCGGGCGCGCACGCTCGCAACAAGGGAACGGGAGATCCTCGAGGATGAATCGACATTATCGGTATGCCGTCGTGGCTGCGTTAGCGGCCCTGCTCGTGCTGCCCATCCGTGTGTTCGCGCAGCAGCCCGCCGATAAGCGGATGGTGGACTCACTCGCCACGGAGATCCGCGCCCTCAAGGCCCGGCTCGATAGTGTACGGGCACAGCTGGCGCACCGTCCGGTCGCTGCCGAGGCTCCTGTCGCTGACACGTCCCTCGCCGCGCTGCGCGCCGCGGCGGCGGCCGCCGCGGGCACGGACACCACCAAGCTCAAGGCCGACACAGCGCAGCAGACCCGGTTCATCGGGCGCGAGCGCAACCAGGCTCAGCTGAACCCGGAGATCAGCGCGACCGGAGATGTGCGTGCGTACGGCACCACCCCCGGGGTCCAGCGAGAAAACTTCGACCCGCGGGAGTTCGAGGTGGGATTTCAGTCGGCGCTCGACCCCTACTCCAACACGAAGATCTTCGTGAGCCTCGAAAACGGCTCCGTGAGCGTGGAGGAAGGCTATGCGTACTGGACCGGCTTACCAGGACACATCCGCTTCGACATCGGCAAGTTCCGCCAGCAGTTCGGCGAGTTGAACCGATGGCACCTGCATGCGGTACCGGAAACCGAGTACCCGCTCGCGCTCCGCACCTATCTCGGGGGAGATGGATTGGCGGGGACAGGCATCTCTCTGTATCACGCTTTCGGTGGACTCGGAACGCACGAGCTCACGGCCCAAGTTACACGAAGTGAGAGCGATGCGGAGCTCTTCGGCGGCGGCGGGCGACCGACCTATCTGCTCCACCTGCTCAACTTCTGGCAGCTCACACCGTCGACGTACGTGCAGATCGGCGGCACCGGCCTCTACGGAACCAACCCCAGCTCGGCGCTGCGGACCAAAGTGGGCGGCCTCGAGTTCCGGCTGACGTGGCGTCCACCGCAGCGGGCGCTGTATCGCAACTTCACTATCCGTGGCGAGCTGTATGCGCTGCGGAAGGACAGTGCCGGCGTGGGTGGCCCGACGCACGTAGGCTGGTACGTCGGCAGCACCTACAAGCTCGACGAGCGGTGGATCGTCGGCGTTCGATACGACTATGTGGAAGACCCAGTCACGAGCCTCATCACGAGACAAGTGATTCCCACGCTCACACTGTCGGAAAGCGAGTGGGTGGAGTTGCGGGCCCAGTATATGTGGAGCAAGCCCGCGGGCGCCTCCGCCTTGAACCAGTTCGCCCTTCAGGCGGTTTGGGCGATCGGACCTCACAAACACGAGACCTACTGACATGCTGGCACTCATTGTTGCCCTGACGCTGATACACGGGCCGCTCGCTCCCAGAACCTCCGGCGAGCCCGCGGCTCCCGCGGACAAAGTCAAGGTTGTCACGTCGCTCAGTACGTACGCGGCGATCGCCCGCGAGATCGTGGGCGACCGAGGCGAGGTGACCTCCATCGGCGGCGGATATGATAACCCCCACTTCGTGGAGCCCAAGCCGAGCTTCGTGCCGGCGCTCGCGAATGCCGATGTGTTCGTCACCACAGGGCTCGACCTCGAGCTCTGGGTGCCGGCGTTGCTCGACAAGGCGAACAACCCCAAGGTGACCGAGGGTGGGCCGGGTTACGTCGCCGCCTATTCAGGGATCGACCTGCTCGATGTCCCCGCGAGTTATTCCCGCTCGGGAGGCGATATCCATGTGTTCGGGAATCCCCACATCTGGACCGGGCCGTTGAATGGCGTGCAGATCGCGCGCAACATCCTGACGGGTTTGCGGCGCGTCTC
>DASZCN010000068.1:0-2955 GCA_035943095.1 Gemmatimonadales bacterium
CCGTACTCCCCAGGCGGGACACTTACTGCGTTAGCGACGGCACCGAGGGGGTCGCTCCCCCCGACGCCTAGTGTCCATCGTTTACGGCGTGGACTACCAGGGTATCTAATCCTGTTTGCTCCCCACGCTGTCGCGCCTCAGTGTCAGCAACGGCCCAGCAGAACGCCTTCGCCACTGGTGTTCTTCCCGATCTCTACGCATTCCACCGCTACACCGGGAATTCCATCTGCCTCTACCGTGCTCGAGCCCGCCAGTCTTACCGGCAGCCCCGGAGTTGAGCCCCGGGATTTCACCGGCAACTTAACGAGCCACCTACGCGCCCTTTACGCCCAGTGATTCCGGACAACGCTCGCACCCTCCGTATTACCGCGGCTGCTGGCACGGAGTTAGCCGGTGCTTCCTTTGGAGGTACCGTCACCCAGGGTCTCCTATTCGAAGCCCTGTATTCGTCCCCCCCGACAGTGGTTTACAACCCGAAGGCCGTCATCCCACACGCGGCGTCGCTGCGTCAGCCTTGCGGCCATTGCGCAATATTCCCCACTGCTGCCTCCCGTAGGAGTCTGGGCCGTGTCTCAGTCCCAATGTGGCTGGCCATCCTCTCAGACCAGCTACCCGTCGTCGCCTTGGTGGGCCATTACCCCGCCAACAAGCTGATAGGCCGCGAGCCTCTCCACCGGCGCAACCTTGCGGCTGCTTTCCTCGTTCAGGGATGCCCCCGCACGAGCGTAAGCGGTATTACCCGGCCGTTGGGCCGGCTATCCCCCGCCGACGGACAAGTTGCTCACGTGTTACGCACCCATCTGCCACTGAACCGGAGTTGCCCCCGGTCCCGTTCGACTTGCATGTGTTAGGCACGCCGCCAGCGTTCGTCCTGAGCCAGGATCAAACTCTCCAATGATTGAAGAATCCGAACAGCTCATGCGAACGACTTCGCGTTATTCGTGTGTCGTCCGTATCACGTCAGAGTCAAACCCTCGCGACGCGCGTCTGACCGCACGCCGTTCAAACGGGTCCGCACTCCACACGCTCGACCATCAGTTCTCAAAGAGCGGCGCAAAAAAAGTTCGTGCGCAGACGCCAATGCTAACCGGGCGTCCCGACCCGAGTCAAGGGGGTCTCATTCTTGAAGATACGACCCCTCGGCCGGTCCACGGCCGGGCCCGGTCCCAAGGCGCCGGAGACCTACCCAAATGGATTGCTAGCTGAAGTTCTGAGCCCGCGCCACATTGCGACGCATGAACTCGACGGCCGATCGCCGTTCCACACCGGACCGCCGCGGCCGTCCCGACCGACGGCGCGTGGTGACGGTCGTGGTCCAGGAACGACGCTCCGGCGTGGAGCGGCGCGGGTTCTTCGAGCGCCGCTCGGCCGAGGAGCCGGGTGAGGACATCCGCAACGCGCTGCAGCTGCTCACGAATGTGGCCGAGTCGGGGACGCTCGACGAGGCGAGTCTGCGGGATTTGGATGCAGCGATGTTCAGGTTACGGTTCGCGCTCGATCGGCTCGAGAGAACCGTGTAGCGGACGCGCTCAATCTAGTCTCAGAGGGCCCCGGTGCTGGACCGGGGCCTTTGCTTTTGCGCGCGACTTGAAGGGTGCTTGACACCGGTGCCCGATCGTGGCCGCAGGAAGGCCACCTCATCAGGAGGCATCATGTATCCATCGTCATCGAGGATCCGGTGCTCCGAGGGGACAGTCTCTTCGGGCTCATCACCGATACGCGCGAGGGCGAGCGGCGAGTGGGCGTTCCAATCGCCGACATTCAGCAGGTGGAGACCTTGCGGTTCAGCGCAGGGCGAACGATCGGGCTCTTTGCTGGTCTCGCGACGCTCGTGGTCGCGACGATCGCGGTTGCTTTTGTGATTGGTTGCTCTGGAGGGGCGTGTGACTGAGCTGGAGGCGCGGGGGTCCCTCAAGTATGAAACGCTTCGTGGCGGTTCTTGCGGCTCCTTTCCTGCTCGTCACGCCGAGTCGCGCGCAGTGGTGGTTTTCGGGCCAGGCGGGTGTGTCGGCCTGGCGCGATAACGTCGCGCTCGACGTCCCGTATGGTCACGTATCCTGTCACAGTCGCTCCGTCGCATGCGTGGACGGTGCGGTGGGAATCTCATGGGGCATTGGCCATGTCTATGACCTGGCGGAGGCCGATGTCCTGCTCGATCTCCCCGCAGGGAGGAAGGTGTTCGTCGCGCCGCGAGTGGGGGTGAGCACGGTGACCATCAACGATCGGACCAATCTGAACGGCTTCAACGCGAGCATCGCGCTGTGGCGTCGCACGGCGAGCGATCACACGGTTCGCGTGGATGCCGTGTATCGCCACTTCCCCGGGTACAAGTGGTACAGCTTCGATGTCGGCGTGCAGGGTCCGTTGAAGGACGAGGGCACCTGAGAGCGCCTGGGCGAGGAGGAAAGACACCACTAGCGTGCCGATCGTGACGAGTGACTAGGCCGGCCGTTCATGCGCCCGGGAGGATTCGAACCTCCGACCAACAGCTTAGAAGGCTGCTGCTCTATCCACCTGAGCTACGGGCGCGTGTTCTCCGACAACAACTTAACAAACGTGAGCTGCGGGTCTATCCCCGTGGCCACTCAAGTGGGTCACAACCTTGAGCGCGCCTAGCCGTCCGGCGGATCATCCGCTCGGAGGAGTTCCTTCAGCATGCGTTCCGGTCGATCCAAGAACGCCTTCGTGATCTGGTAGTGCTCCGTCTCAAGGTAGAGGATGCGGGTCAACTCCTTCTCGGCGAAGAGATAGATCGTCGCACCCGGATATCCGAGAAGGATGGGAGAGTGGGTCGCGATGATGAACTGCGAATTGCGCTGAACCAGTCGGTGCATCGCAGCCATCAGGGCCAGCTGACGGGCGGGAGACAGTGCGGCCTCAGGCTCATCAAAGAGATACAGGCCGTTGCCGCGGAGCCGATGGAGCACGAGCGATAGAAAGGACTCTCCATGCGAT
>DASZCN010000069.1:0-14690 GCA_035943095.1 Gemmatimonadales bacterium
GCGGTGGCGCGCGCGCTGGGCCGCGCCGGCGCGGCTGTCGTGGTCGCGGCCCGCACCCGGGAGGCCATTGAGGCGGTCGCGACGGAGCTCCGCGCCGCCGGCGGGCGGGCGTGGCCTGTGGCATGCGACGTGACCGATCCAGCGAGCGTCGAGGCGCTCGCCCGCGCCGCGGAGAGCCACCTCGGGCACACGGACATTCTCGTGAACAACGCAGGGATCAGCCACTCGGCGCCGTTGCGACGGATCACCCTCGCAGACTGGAATCGGCTATTCACCGTGAACGCAACCGGCACTTTTCTGTGCACCCAGGCCTTCCTCCCCGGGATGGTCGAGCGGCAATGGGGCCGTGTCGTGAACATCGCGTCCGTAGCGGGGCTGGGCGGCGGCAAGTACATCGCCGCCTACAGCGCGTCGAAGCACGCAGTGGTCGGGTTCACCCGCTCCGTCGCGGCGGAGGTCGCGGGAACCGGCGTGACCGTGAACGCGGTGTGCCCCGGGTACGCCGACACGGACATGACGCGAGAGTCGGTAGCGCGCATCGCGGCGAAGACCGGCATATCACCCGAAGCCGCCCTGCACGCGGCCCTCGCGAGCGCGGGCCAGGTCCGGCTGATTTCACCCGAGGATGTCGCCCGCGCCGTTCTCACGCTGTGCGAAGATGCGGCTCAGGCGACCAGTGGAGCGACCGTGGTAATCGCCGACGGAGGCGCCTCTTCATGACGTTCCGGATCGTGAACCCCGAAGCGCTCGGCCGGCCGAGTGGGTGGAACCATGGCCTCCTGGGTCCAGCCGGTGGGCGGGTGCTGTTTGTGGCCGGGCAGACGGCCCCCCAGCGTGCAGGGCTCGTCGAGCAGTGGGCCGGCGCGCTCGAGCATGTGTTGGAGGTCGTGCGCGCGGCGGGCGGTGGACCCGAACACATCGGTCGCATGACGGTGTACGTCCTCGACCGTCAGACCTACCTCGCCAGCCTCAAGCCGCTCGGCGAGGTACATCGCCGCCTCATGGGACAGCACTATCCCGCCATGGCGCTGGTCGAAGTACGGGCGCTCGTGGACGCGAACGCCACGGTGGAGATTGAAGCCACCGCCGTTTTGCCCTGACCGATATCTTGGAGACCCTGCCGCATGCCGCTCGCACCCAAGTCCTTCCTGTACCAGTCCGACGCCCACACCGGGGTCGCGACTATCACGCTCAATCGCCCCGATCGACTCAACGCCCTGACCTTCGACGTGTACCACGAGCTGCGTGACGCATTTCGCGCACTCGACACGGAGCCCGGCGTCCGGGCTGTGATCATCACCGGCGCGGGGCGGGCTTTCTGCTCGGGCGGCGATGTTGAAGACATCATCGGTGCGCTGTTCGCGCGCGACGACGCGGGGCTGCTCGCATTCACGCGGCTCACATGCGACCTGATCCTTGCCATGCGGCAATGTCGGCGGCCCATCATCGGGGCCCTGAACGGTACGGTCGCGGGCGCCGGCGCCGTCATCGCGGCGGCGTGCGACGTGCGCATCGCCGCCGACTCCGCGAAGATCGCGTTTCTATTCACCAAGGTCGGCCTTTCCGGGGCCGACATGGGCGCCGCCTGGCTCCTGCCCCGGCTCGTCGGGCTCGGCTACGCGACCGAGCTCCTGATGACCGGCGACTTCATCGACGCCCCGACCGCGCTCCGCATCGGCCTTTACAATCGAGTCGTCGCGGCCGCCAACGTGCCGGAGGAAGCTCGCAGATTCGCCGAGAAGCTGGCGCAGGGGCCGTCGGTCGCGCTCGGGGTCACGAAGGACGCGCTCAATCGCGAGGCGCACATGGATCTCGCCGCGGCGCTCGAGGCGGAAGCACAGGCGCAGGCGGCGTGCATGCGGAACCCCAACTTCCGCGAAGCGTACGCGGCGTTCAAGGCGAAGCGCACGCCGAAGTTTGTCTGACCGTGCCCGACTCGACCGCCGTCCGCGCCTTCCTCACCGAATCCCACGTCGCCCTGGCGGCGCGGGCGACGGAGTACGCCGCCCGCGAGCTCTTGGCCCTCGCCGAGCCTGCGGACGACGCGGCCGCGCGGGTCCAGGCGCGGGAGCTGCTGGTGCGGCTCGGGACGGCGGGATGGTTCGCGCCGATCGGGGACCTCGACCTGCGCGCGGCCTGCCTGGTGCGCGAGGCGCTGGCGGCCGCCTCCCCGCTTGCCGACGCGGTCTTTGCGCTGCAAGCCCTCGGCACCGTGCCCATTCTGCTCGCCGGCGATCGAGAGCTCAGAGAGCGCTGGGTGCCAGCGGCGCTCATGGGCCGGGCCATGGCCTCTTTCGCGCTGACCGAGCCCGAGGCCGGCTCGGACGCAGCGGCCCTCGCCACGACGGCGCGGCGGGATGGTGCCGGATACGTCCTCTCCGGCACCAAGACGTTCATCTCGAACGCCGGTCTCGCCGACTTCTATGTCGTGTTCGCGTCCACCGACGCTTCGCAGGGCAACAAGGGGATTTCGGCCTTCGTGGTGGCGGCGGATACCCCGGGGCTCAAGTTCGTGCGTCCCCTCGTGCTCTCAGCCCCGCATCCGCTCGGCGAAATCGCGTTCCGGGACTGCCCCGTGCCGGCGTCCAGCCGTCTCGGCGCCGAGGGCGAGGGCTTCAAGCTCGCTCTGGCGACGCTGGACCGGCTGCGTGCCACCGTGGCCGCGGCCGCGTGTGGGATGGCGACGCGGGCATTGGACGAAGCCGTGGGGCACGCCACCCGGCGCCGGCAGTTCGGACGCACGCTCGGCGAGTTCCAGCTGATCCAGGAGAAGCTGGCGCGGATGGCGACGGACCTCACCGCCGCCCGACTGCTCACCTACCGCGCGGCCTGGGAGAAAGACGGCGGCGCGGAGCGGGTGACCCTCGAGGCGGCGATGGCGAAGGCCTTCGCGACCGAAGCTGCTCAACGGATCGTGGACGATGCCGTGCAGATCCTTGGAGGGCGCGGCGTGCTAGCGTCCCACCCGGTGGACCGCCTGTACCGCGCGGTCCGCGCCCTGCGGATTTATGAAGGCACGACGGAGATCCAACACCTGATCGTGGCGGGGCAGCTGTTGAAGCAGGCGCGGAGCGGGGCATGAGGATCGTCGTGGTAGGCGGCGGGCCGGCCGGTCTCTACTTCGCGATCCAAATGAAGCGGGCGGATTCCTCGCACCACGTCACGGTGATCGAGCGGAACCCGCTCGAGGCCACGTTCGGGTTCGGCGTCGTCTTCTCGGACGCCACTCAGGACAACCTCGCGGAAGCGGATCGCGAGACCCACGACGAGATGGTCCGGCAATTCCATCATTGGGACGACATCGACGTCCACGCCAACGGCACTGTAGTCACGTCCACCGGCCACGGATTCAGCGGGCTCTCCCGGCGGACGCTGCTCGCGATCCTGCGCCGCCGCGCCGAAGCACTGGGCGTATGCCTCGAGGTCGGCAGCGAAGTCCCGGACGTCGGCGCCCTCCTGGAAGCCGACCTCGTGGTCGCCGCGGACGGCTTTAACAGTGTCGTCCGCAGACAGTTTGCCGATCGATTCAAGCCGACCGTGGACTGGCGTCCCAATCGCTACGTCTGGCTCGGTACGACACGCCCCTTCCCCGCGTTCACGTTCTACTTCAAGCGCGATCAGCACGGCTTGTGGCGAGTGCACGCCTACCAGTACGAACCCGCGGGCTCCACGTTCATCGTCGAAGCCACGGAAGCGACCTGGCGGGCGGCGGGGATGGACCGTGCGAACGAGCGCGACACGCTCGCGTTCTGCGAGGCGCTGTTCCGGGAGGAGCTCCAGGGCCACCGGCTGCTCACAAATCGCTCCCTGTGGCGCAACTTCGGCACCCTACGGAACCAGCGTTGGCACTACGAGAATGTTGTGCTGTTGGGCGATGCCGCGCACACCGTGCACTTCTCCGTGGGATCGGGCACGAAGCTCGCGATGGAGGACGGCGTCGCCTTGGCCCGGGCGCTCGTACGCGCGCCGGCGGGCGAGCTCCCTTCCGCGCTCGCGGCGTATGAAGCGGAGCGGCGGCCGGCGGTCGAGAGCCTGCAGCGCGCCGCGCAAGTCAGCCTCCAGTGGTTCGAGGACACCGAGCGTTACCTGGATCTCGTGCCGGTCCAGTTTGCCTTCAACCTGCTGACCCGCAGCCTGCGGATTACGCACGACAACTTGCGGATCCGCGATCCCGCGTTTGTGGGCGCGGTGGACAGTTGGTTCGCCGCGAGGGCCGCCGAGCAGAGCGGCGTGCCTGTGCCCGCGACCCCCCCCCCGCCGCCACTATTCACCCCGTTCCGGCTTCGCGACCTGCTGCTCGCGAACCGTGTGGTCGTGTCCCCGATGTGCCAGTACTGCGCCGTGGACGGCACGCCGAATGATTGGCACCTGGTCCACCTGGGAGGGCGGGCCCTGGGAGGCGCTGGCCTCGTCTTCACAGAAATGACCGACGTCTCGCGGGAGGGCCGAATTTCGCCGGGGTGCACCGGCATGTACAAGCCGGAGCACGTACCCGCCTGGAAGCGGATCGTGGACTTCGTCCACGCCAACAGTCACGCGAAGATCGGGCTGCAGCTCGGGCACGCGGGCCGCAAGGGCTCCACCCGGCTCGCGTGGGACGGGATGGACGAGCCGCTCCCGGAGGGCAACTGGGAGATCATCGCCGCGTCCCCCATCCCCTACTTTCCCCACAGTCAAGTCCCTCGCGCGATGAACCGTGCGGACATGAACGCTGCGCGCGATGACTTCGTGCGGGCGGCTCGCATGGCGGAGCAGGCGGGCTTCGACATCCTCGAGATCCACTTCGCGCACGGCTATCTCCTGGCGAGCTTCATCTCGCCGCTCACGAACCAGCGCGACGACGAGTATGGGGGCTTCCTCGCGAACCGAATGCGGTTTCCCCTCGAGGTCTTCGATGCCGTGCGGGCGGTGTGGCCAGAGCGCAAGCCGGTCTCCGTGCGCATCTCGGCGGTGGACTGGGCTCCCGGTGGCACGGAGCCGGCCGACGCGGTCGAGATCGCCCGACTCCTCCGCGCGCACGGCTGCGACGTCGTGGACGTGTCGGCGGGCCAGACGGTGTCCGATGCGAAACCGGTCTACGGGCGCCAGTTTCAGACGCCGTTCGCCGACCGGGTGCGACACGAAGTGGGAATTCCCACCATGGCGGTGGGCAACATTTCGTCCTTTACTGATGTGAACACGATTCTGGCGGCCGGGCGCGCCGATCTCTGCGTCCTGGCACGCGCGCATCTGTGGGATCCGTACTGGACGCGTCACGCCGCCCACGAGATGGGCTTTGCCCTGCCCTGGCCGCCACAGTATTCAACGCTCGACACCTACAAGCCGCGGTTCACCTGAGGGTCCCCCGATGGCCGTGACGTATTCCAGCTATTTGAAGCTCGACGAGCTCCTGGCCCTGCAGCAGCCGCGCTCCCCCGGCCCCGAGCACGACGAGATGCTGTTTATCATCATCCATCAGGTGTACGAGCTGTGGTTCAAAGAAATGCTTCACGAGCTCGCGTATCTCGAGACGTTGTTACGCGACAACGCGACGCCGCGCGCACTGCACACCCTGAAGCGCGTCCTCACCGTGCTGAAGGTCATGGTGGCGCAGATCGACGTGCTCGAGACGATGACGCCGCTCGAGTTCCTGTCGTTCCGTGACCGGCTCGAGTCGGGGAGCGGGTTTCAGTCGTTCCAGTTTCGCGAGCTCGAATTCGTGCTCGGCACGAAGAACCCCGTGGCTCTCTCGCGCTACCCCGAAGGCAGCGAGGCCCGTCGTCGGCTGGAAGCGAGGTATCGCGAATCGACGCTGTGGGACGCGTTTCTGGCCTACCTTGTACGCAACCAGTACGCGGTGCCGCCCTCTTCGCTCAGCCGAGAGGTGACGCGGCCGCTCGAGCCGTCGCGCGAGATGCAGAAGGTCCTGATCGAGGTCTACCGAACGAACCCCGCCGTGGCGTCGGTGTGCGAGCGCTTGGTGGATCTGGACGAGGGCATCATGGAATGGCGGTATCGCCATGTGAAGATGGTGCAGCGCACCATCGGTACAAAGCCCGGCACCGGTGGTTCGGCGGGTGCCGAATACCTCGAGACGACACTGAATAAGCCGGCCTTCCCCGACCTCTGGGCGATCCGCACGGAGCTGTGACGACGTGACACCCGAGGCGCTGTACGCGAGTCCTAACGCCCTCGCGCCTCACTATCGGCACTTTCGGGTGGCGGAGCGGTTGTTGCTGACCGGCCATTCGCATCAGGCCTGGCCGGACGTCGGCCTCGAGGCACAGCAACGCGCGTGGCTCGACGCCGCCGAGTACGTCGACGACAAGTGGACGCACGCGTTCGCCATGGCGGACCGTGTGCGGCGCGGCTTCGCCGGCCTGCTCGACGACCCGGACGGCGCCATCGCCCTAGGTGCCAACACGCACGAGCTGCTCGTGCGCTGGCTCTCCGCCCTCCCCCTCGCGCAGCGACGGCGCCTCGTGACGACCACCGGAGAATTTCACACCATCCGCCGCCAGCTCGACCGCCTGGCCGAGGAAGGCATCACCGTCGTCAGGGTGGCGGCGCTCCCGGCCGCGACGCTCGCCGACCGGCTCGCGCGCACCGTGGACGACCGCACGGCGGCGGTGCTCGTCTCGGCTGTGCTCTACGAGAACGCCCACATCGTGCCCGGCCTCGCCCGCGTCTACGCGGCGTGCCGCCGGGTAGGCGCGGAGCTGCTCGTCGACGCCTATCACGCGCTCGGCGTCGTGCCGTTCTCACTGCGGCGAGACGGGCTCGCGGAAGCGTTCGTGGTCGGCGGCGGGTACAAGTACTGCCAGCTGGGCGAGGGAAATTGCTTGCTGCGGATTCCTCCCGACTGCATGCTCCGGCCGGTGATCACCGGCTGGTACAGCGAGTTCGACGCCCTGGCTCGCGGTGAGCCGACGGCTCCAGTCAGCTACGGCGCGGGCGCAGCTCGGTTTGCCGGCGCCACGTACGATCCGACCAGCCATTACCGCGCGGCGCGCGTGTTCGACTTCTTCGAGACGCACGAGCTGAGCCCCGCCCTCCTCCGGCAGGTGAGCCAGCACCAGGTGGGGCTGCTCGCCGATCGGTTCGACGCGCTCGACGCCGACCCGGCGCTGATCCGGCGCGACCGGACGGTGCCGCTCGCCGAGCTCGGAGGGTTCCTCGCCCTGCAGTCGCCACGGGCCGAAGAGCTGTGTCGCGGGTTGAGAAGCCGGGGTGTGCTCGCCGATTACCGAGCGGACGTCCTGCGCCTTGGTCCCGCCCCGTACCTGTCCGACGAGCAACTAGGCGCGGCCATGGAAGCCCTCGGGAGCCTGGTCGGAGGGCTCGCTCGGAGCTAACGCTGCTCCCGGAAAAACGTCTGCAGGAGCCCGCCGCACGCTTCCGCCTCGATTCCGCCCACGACTTCCACCCGATGGTTCAGGCGGGGGTCCCGCAGCAGGTCGTCAACCGACCCCGCCATACCCGCCTTGGGGTCGTATGCCCCGAACACGACTCTCCCCACCTTGGCGAGCACGATCGCTCCGGCGCATTGCGCGCACGGCTCGAGCGTGACGTACAGCGAGCAATCGGTCAAGCGGTCGGTCGGGAGCGCTTCGAGCGCCCGTTGCACGGCGAGCAGCTCGGCGTGGGCGGTGGGATCGGCGCGAGCGACGGACTCGTTATGCGCGCGGCCGACGACCACACCATCGCGAAACACCACGGCGCCGACCGGCACTTCGCCGCTGGACGCCGCTCGACGAGCTTCGTCGAGTGCCGCCGCCATCCCCGCCATGTCGCGGGGGGCGACGGCCGCGGCCCGTCTGGTCCCGCTCTCCGCTCCCTGCTCCCTCTTAGGCACGCGCCGGCTCGGCCACTCCGCCGGCGATACGCTCGAACGTGAGGCGACTGCCGTCCTTCGACCGATCCACTCGGATCCGGTCCCCCTCGGCATACTGCCCCTCGAGGACGGCGAGGGCCAGCGGATTCTGCACCAACCGCTGGATCGCGCGCTTCAGCGGACGGGCGCCGTACACGGGATCGTACCCTTCCGCGACAATCAGCTGCTTCGCCGCGGGCGTGATCTCGAGTGTCAGCTTGCGTTCCGCGAGCAACCGCTGGAAGCGCTCGATTTGCAGGTCCACGATCTTCGCGATGTCGTCGCTCGAGAGCGGCCGGAAGATGATCGTGTCATCCACGCGATTCAGGAACTCGGGCCGGAAGGTTTGGCGCAGGAGCTCGAGTACCTTGGTCTCCACCTGCTCCCAGTTCTCCGTGCCCATCTCGAGGATGTACTGCGATCCGATGTTGGACGTCATGATCAGGACCGTGTTCCGGAAGTCCACGGTACGCCCCTGCGAGTCGGTCAGCCGGCCTTCGTCGAGTATCTGAAGCAGCACGTTGAACACATCCGGATGCGCCTTTTCGATCTCGTCGAACAGCACGACCGCGTACGGCCGCCGGCGGATCGCCTCGGTCAGCTGGCCACCCTCCTCGTACCCGACATATCCAGGTGGGGCCCCGATCATGCGGGCGACCGCGTGCTTCTCCATGTATTCAGACATGTCGAGGCGCACCATCGCCTTTTCGTCGTCGAACAAGAATTCGGCCAGGGCGCGCGCGGTTTCGGTCTTGCCCACGCCGGTCGGGCCGAGGAAGATGAACGACCCGGTGGGCCGGTTCGGATCCTGGAGGCCCGCCCGCGCGCGGCGCACCGCGTTCGCAACCGCGGCGAGCGCCTCGGGCTGACCGATGACCCGATGCCCGAGCTCCTCCTCGAGACGCGTCAGGCGCTCGCGTTCCGACTCGAGCATCTTCGAGACCGGAATCCCGGTCCATTTCGATACGATGTCGGCAATGTCCTCGGCGTCGACCTCTTCCTTCAGATACTTGCCCTTCTTCTGGATCTCGGCGAGCCGCTTCTCCAACGTCGTGATCTCTTTCTCGACCGCCGGAATCCGACCATAGCTGATCTCGGCCGCTTTCTGGAGGTCGCCGCGCCGCGTGGCCTGGTCCGCTTCGCCCCGGAGCTGCTCCAACTCCGCCTTCTTCGCCTGCAGCTTCGCGATCGCGTCCCGCTCGGCCTGCCATTGCGCCTTCATCGCGTTCGACCGCTCGCGCAGCCCCGCCAGCTCTTCCTCGAGCCGGGCGCGACGCTCCTTGGCCGCCTGGTCCTTCTCCTTCGCCAGGGCCGCGAGCTCGATCTCGAGCTGGACGATCTTCCGCTCGACCTCGTCGATCTCCTGCGGCAGCGAGTCGATGGCGATCCGCAGCCGGGCCGCCGCTTCGTCCATCAGGTCGATGGCTTTGTCGGGCAGGAACCGGTCGGTGATGTAGCGGTGTGACAACGTCGCCGCCGAGACGAGCGCGTTGTCCGTGATGCGCACGCCGTGATGGATCTCGTAGCGCTCCTTCAGGCCCCGCAGGATCGCGATCGTGTCCTCGACCGATGGCTCGCCCACGAACACGGGCTGGAAGCGGCGTTCCAGCGCGGCGTCCTTCTCGATGTACTTGCGGTACTCGTCGAGCGTCGTGGCACCGATCACGTGCAGCTCACCCCGCGCGAGTGCCGGCTTGAGCATGTTGGACGCGTCGACCGCGCCCTCCGCCGCCCCGGCGCCCACGAGAGTGTGCAGCTCGTCAATGAAGACGATGTACCTGCCCTCGGCGGTGGTGATCTCCTTCAGGACGGCCTTGAGACGCTCTTCGAACTCACCCCGGTACTTGGTGCCGGCGATGAGGGCGCCCAGGTCGAGCCCGACCAGGTGCTTGTTGCGGAGCGACTCCGGCACGTCGCCGTTCACGATGCGTCGGGCGAGCCCCTCGACGATCGCGGTCTTCCCGACGCCCGGCTCACCGATCAGCACCGGGTTGTTCTTCGTGCGCCGCGACAGCACCTGCATCACACGGCGGATCTCCTCGTCGCGGCCGATGACCGGATCGAGCTTCCCCTTGCGCGCCTGTTCGGTGAGATCGCGGGTGAAGCGCTCCAGCGCCTGATATTTCTGCTCAGGCTCCTGGTCGGTGACCCGGTGCGCCCCCCGGACTCCCTGCAACGCGGCCAGGAGGTCGTCGCGATCCACGCCCGCACTGGACAGGAGCTGCTTGGCGGTCGTTCCCTTTTCTTGAGCGAGCGCAAGGAGGAGGTGTTCGGTCGATACGTACGCGTCGCCCAAGCCCTTCGCCTCGTCCTCGGCTCGGTCGAGCAGTCGGGACACCTCACGCGATAGCGTGGGTTCGGCGGTGCTCCCCGACTGCTTTGGGAAGCGGTCGACCTCGCGCTGCGTGTCGGCAACGAGCTGCGCGACATTGAGGCCGGCCTTCTGGAGGAGTGGGACGACGATCCCGTCGTCCTGGGACAATAGTGCGAGAAAGAGGTGCGCGTCGTTGATGACGGGATTGCCACGCGCGCGGGCCAAGGAGGAGGCCTCCTGCAGCGCCTCGGCCGCCTTAACAGTTAGGCGATCAGGCTTTATCATGGCCGCTCACGGAGGCAACGTCCGTGCCCAAGAAGGGTGCCCTTTTGGCAGAAGTCCTTACTTCACAAGGATCTTCTTGGTGACCCGCTTGCCGTCGATGACGAGTTGGTAGATGTAGACCCCAGACGCGGCCGGCTTACCGGTATTGGCTACGTAACCATCCCAGTAGGCTTTATAGGCGCATCCGAGGGGGGTGGGGCAGCTCAGGGCGAGGCTGTCTAAGGGCTTGTCGGTGCCCCGCAGGGTCGGGATCGCGATGAGCTGGGCGAGCACATTGTAAATCCGCAACGACACGACGGGCCGATGACCCTTCAAGAACAATTCCCCGCTGACCTTGAAGGGAATCGTGGTCGCCGGGTTGAACCGATTCTGCTGGGACTCGAAGGTTGGGGCCTGAGCGCTAAGCGACCGCGCCCCCCCCATTCCCACCAGCCAAAGCCCGAGACCCAGTATGGCCCAGGCGTGCCGCATCATCAATCACTCCTGTGCGAACAAAAAGGCTTGATTCCGGTCAGTCTCCTTGTTGCTGATCATACCATGAAGCAAGGGCGCTGATCCAATACTACGAGTCGCCTTTCCCGGCTGTCAACCTCGCCAGCACCCGCGCATCGCCGCTCCGACGCGTCACGCCGCGCCGGTCCGCCCATTCGAGCAGCGGGATCAAGTACTTGCGCGTGAGACCGAAGCGATCCCGCAACACCGCCGGCGTGGCGGAGCCGAGCTCCCCGAGCGCCACCTCGAGTGCGGCGCGGAACTCGGCCAGGGCCCCCTGTGCCGCGTACCGCTCGCCGTCGACCGGCTCCGCCGCCCCCTCTCTCGCGAGATGAGACAGGAGAGCTCGCACGGGAGAGCCCGGAAACTCCCGTTCGAGCTCGCCAACGGTGGGCACCTGCCAGCGCGCTTCGACCAACCGCTGGGCGAGCTTGTGCCGCGCATCGGCGGCCCGGGAGTCGAGCGCCGGGCGCCAGCCGGGAAGCCGCGCGATGCTCCCCGCCACTTCAAACGCGCCTCCCTTACGGACTCCCTCCTGCAAGACGGCATCGATCACGACGGGCGGCGCCGGCGCCCCCACCGCTGCCCGGAGGGCCTGCAGCGACATCCCTGGATCAAGCGGATGCTCCTCGTGGTGACGCCGGAGCACATCCGCCAGCCGCGTCGCTTCCGTCGTCACCGCTTGCCGCTGGACGACGGTGTCTCCCAACGATAGGAGGTCGACCGCCGCTTCGGCGATGACCGCCGTCACACGCTCTGGCGGCATGCCGAGTCGAACGGGCAGCACGTCGATGGAAAGCCCAATGAGGCCACTCTCCGCGACCAGCGTGGACAGCCGTGCAGGGGGCGACTGATCGGAACCGATCCCACGACGCCGCAGCCGGGAGCGCCGCGGCGGAAACGGGTCGAGGACCACTCCGCCGCCGATCGTCGTGACCGGAGAGAAGGAGCGCAGTACGAAGCGATCCCCACCCCGCGCCACGAGTGGGCCTTCCAAAATCAAGCGCGCGAGCCCGCGTTGCCCGGGCACGATGGCGGAGGTTTGGGCCACTCGGGCCAGCACTTCCGCGGTCCCGAGGTGCACACGCAGGCGCGTCCGGGACGCGATCGGTCTCTTGGCCGATGGGAGCAACTCCACGGCGGTGTCGAGCACCGTGGCGGCTTGCCACCCGGGCCCGGTCACGGCCACATGACCGCGGGCGAGCTCGGCTTTGTCCACGCCGACGAGCGCGAGCGCGGTGCGGCGGCCCGGAACCGCACGTTCCGCAGCCTGGCCGTGGACCTCGATCGATCGCACACGGGCGTCGCGCGAGAGCGGCAGGAGACGGACGGTGTCGCCGACCGCGACGCTGCCACTCCACGTGGTCCCCGTGACCACGGTGCCCGCTCCCGCAACGGCAAAGACGCGATCGATCGGCAGGCGAAAGAGATCGTCCGCCGGGCGCTCGATCAGGTCTCGGGCGACACGGCCGAGCGCCGCCCGCAGCTCGTCCAACCCGGCGCCGGTGGTGGTCGATGTGGCCACGGCGGGCTCCCAATGGACGCGGCTCCCTGCGAGCCGGTTCCCCACCTCGGCTCGCACCAGATCGAGCCACTCTGTCTCGACCAAGTCCCGCTTGGTGATCACGGGAATTCCACGCCGGACCCCGAGCAGCTCGACGATCGCGAGGTGCTCTTCCGTCTGCGGCATGAGCCCCTCGTCCGCGGCAACGACGAGGAGGGCGACGTCGATGCCGGTCGCGCCCGCGAGCATGTTGCGCACGAACCCCTCGTGACCGGGCACGTCCACCACGCTCGCCTGGATCTCGTCTCCCAACGGCAACGGCGCGAACCCGAGATCGATCGTGATGCCGCGGCGCTTCTCCTCCTCCCAGCGGTCGGTGTCGACCCCGGTGAGCGCCTTGACGAGCGCCGTCTTACCGTGGTCGATGTGACCCGCGGTGCCGATTACGAAGCGGCGGACGGGACCGGCGTCGGGTCGAGAGGGGGGACTGACGGGGGTGGGGCTGGCGTGAGGGGTGGGGGCACCCACGGGCGACGCTCCCAGAAATCCAGGGCTGAAAGGGGGCCCGCCTCGCCCAGGTGATACCGGACGAAGCGGGCGACGAGGCGGCGATGCGCCGCGGCATGGGGCGGGTCGAGCATCGGCAACTCCGCCGCGGGGTCGTTCAAGGCGAGCAGATCGCGATAGGCCGGGCGAGGCAGCCGCGCGGACGGCTGTGGCAGCGTGGGCTCGCAGCGCGAGCAGAAGGCGCCGCCTTCGGCCACACTGAACGCCACCGGCGCGTCGCCCGCCGGCTCGATCGCGACCCCGTCCCGCACGCACGTGGCGAGCGACGGCTCGAAGCCGAGCACGGCGACGAGCCGCCAGATGGCCCGCACGGCGGTGGCATCCGCGCGATCGGGGGAGGCAATCTCGAGCGCATCGAGCGCCGCGAGGAGCGCGTCGTAGGCCGCCGGGAGAGACGCGGGGGGGGCCATCTTGAGCATGACCTGCGCGAGCGCCGCGGCCCCCGCGAAGCGGCCAACGTCGGCGGCCAGGTCGCGGCGGAGGTTCACGAGGTCGAAGGCTCCGAGGGTGTGGAGCTCGCGCGTCTCGCGGAAGTAGAGCTGGGCTACACCCTCGCTCAGGAGCTCGAGCCCGGCCCCGAAGCGACTCTTGGGTCGCAACGCCCCCTTGGCGATCGCGCTTTGGACGCCAAGCTCGCGCGTGGCCAGGCGCACGACCTTCGACGTTTCGCTGTAGCGATACGTTTGCAGGACGAGGGCGGGCGTTGTGACGAGAGACATGCTAGGGCGTCGCGGCCACCGCGGCGGTCGCCGGGCAGACGCCGACGCCAACGGTATGGATCTCGTTATAGTTGGGCGGCGCGGTCAGCACGTGGACGATTCCCGCCGCCGCGCATGTGCCTGGGTCGACCGCGTACACCCGCCCGCGGAGATCGATCGCGAGGCCGGACACGCCGTGGCCTCCCGGCTTGACCCCGTCGCCGGGTCCGCGCGTGAGGCTCCGGATGGCGGTGTTCACCTCGAGGATTCCCTCCGTCAGCGAGGCGATGAGGAGGCGACCACCCGCCGGGTGAAACGCCGCCGCTCCGGGCGATTCGCCGAGGCCGTTCAAGACGGCGACCTCCGTGCGGCTCACCGGGTCGACGACCGAGAGCTTGCCGTCCGCCTGTCCGGCGTGACCGGCGGTGACAACGTAGAGCAAGCTGTCGTCACCCATGACAGCGAACCGGGCGTCGCTGCCGGTCAGTGCGATCGAATCGGGCGTCCTGACGCCGCAGCAATCGAACGATGTGAGCCAGCTCGGCCCCGCTGGTGAACCGCCGACCAGATTCCCGTTGACGACGAACACGCGCGCACCGATGATCGCAACCGCCTGCGGGTGGACGCCGACCGCGACGGTCGTCGTATCTCCGCTCAAGTAATTGACTCGTGTCACCCGGTTTGCATTGGGGTTGGCGATCCAGGCAATGGAGTCGTCCTGGATCGCGACGCCCGTGGCACCGCCTCCCGGGGCGAGCGGGATGATGTAGTCAGGGTTTACGCAGGTGCCGTTGCACGAGCCGGGCAGGCGATCGACGGCGACCGCGTCCGCGGGACCCAGCGGGACGACGAACGCGTTCCCGCTGCCGTCTATCGTGGTCGGGTTTGCGCTACCGTTTTGCCAGGAGCGCGTCGAGACCGTGAAATCGGTGGCGGAAATGAGCGACAGCGTGCGGTCGCTCGAGTTGACGACGCCGA
>DASZCN010000070.1:0-11132 GCA_035943095.1 Gemmatimonadales bacterium
TGCGCTGCTGCGTCGGCATCGCGCCCGGCTCGAGCCACGATTTCGTCTGGCGCTCGCCCCCGAACCAGGGATGGGGGTCGCGATCTCCAAGGAGGAGACGCTCGCGCTGGCGCGGCGCCTTCGGGTGCCTGTCCCCCGCGAGGTGGTGGTGCGCGACGGTGGAGATCTGGCAGCGGCCGTGAAGGAGATCGGACTCCCGGCGGTGATCAAGCCGAGCGAATCCTGGTTGTGGAACGGACAGGAGGGAGCGCGGTTGGGTGCCCAACTCGCGGTCACTCCTGCGGAGGCACGTGTCGCAGTCGAGGCGGTCACGCGTTTCGGGGAGGCCGCCATGTTCCAGCAACTGCTGACCGGAAGGCGCGAGGCGGTGAGTTTCCTGTACGCCGATGGCGAGGTGTACGCGGGCTTCGCACAATGGGCCAAGCGCACCAATCCACCCTTGGGCGGGAACTCCGTCCTGCGTCAGAGCATCGCCATTCCGCCCGACATCGGGCGTCACGCCGAGTCGCTGGTGCGCGAAATCGACCTCGAAGGCTACTCCGAAGTCGAGTTTCGCCGTGACGCGGCTGGCGTCCCCTACTTGATGGAGATCAACCCGCGGCTCTCCGCCTCGGTCGAGATCGCGGTGCGCGCCGGCGTCGACTTCCCGTATCTGGTCTACCAGTGGGCAAGCGGCGGGCCCATTGAGCGAGTCCGTGGCTATCGCATCGGCTGCTGGATCCGCGATCTGGGCGGGGACATCACGACGCTGCTCGCGGCCCTCCGGCAGCGCGGCAGGCCGGGAGTCCCATCGCCGGCACAGTCACTCTGGCACTTTGGCCTCTCATTTCTCAAACCGATGTCCTACGACTACGTGTCTTGGAAGGATCCGCTTCCCGCGGTCAAGGCCTCGACGGCCTTCGCCCGCAACACCATGAAGCGGTTGGCATCCCATATAAGGAAGAACGACTCATGAGACCGGTCTTTGACGCAGTGGTGGTCGGCGCGGGCCCCTACGGCCTCTCCGCCGCGGCACATCTCCTCGGCAACGGCCTCCGGGTGGCCGTCTACGGAAAGACGCTCGAGATGTGGCGGGATCACATGCCGACAGGCATGCTGCTCCGATCGCACCCGTGGGCCACCAACCTCTCCGATCCGCGCCGGGAGCACGGACTGGAACAGTTCGCCGAGGACTCGGGGAACGAGGCCGTCTATCCGATACCGATTCAGACATTTGTTGATTACGGTCGCTGGTTCCAACAGCGGGCTGTCCCCGGCGTCGATGAGACGTACGTCTCATCGATCGAGCGTCGAGACGGGCGGTTTCTCATCACGCTGGAGGATGGGCGCGAAGTCGAGAGTCACGCGGTCGTGATGGCGATCGGGGTCCGTTACTACGCGCATCGTCCGGACCCGTTCGCGGGTCTGCCCGCCGAGCTCGTCTCGCATTCTTCCGACCACCGGGACTTCCGCCGATTCCAGGGACGCCACGTCGTCGTGATCGGTGGCGGGCAGAGCGCCATCGAGTTTGCTGCGTTACTCCACGAAGCCGGGGCCGCCGTCCAGGTCGTCGCACGGGGACCGATCAAATGGCTGCCGCCCGATCGTTGGGGCACACGCAGTCGGCTCGAACGGCTCCTCGCCCCCGATGCCGGCATCGCGCCTGGCTGGACCAACTGGGTATGGGATCATATGCCCTTCTTGTTCTACCGATTCCCGCAACCCTGGAAGGATTCCTATAACGCGATCTACCATTCAGGGGCAACGGACTGGTTGCGCGGGAGAGTCCTCGGCAAGGTCACACTGCGCGAAGGCCAGACGGTGGCGCAGCTACGGGTAGCGCAAGGGAAACTCCATGGGACCCTCTCGGACGGCGCCCAGGTGAGCGCGGACCACGTCATCCTGGCGACCGGATACACGGTCGACCTCACGAAGTTGGCGATGGTCCATGCATCCCTCCGCGCGGCAATCCGCACCGACCGCGCGATCCCGATCCTGAGTCACTGGTTCGAGAGCAGCGTCCCGGGACTCTACTTCATCGGACTCAGCTCGCTGCGCGCGTTCGGCCCCTTGTACCGGTTTGTCGCGGGATGTGGAGCCGCGGCTCGGCGCGTGGCCGAGGCCGTCACGCGCGATCGGAGCCGGCCGTCGCGGGCGACCACGAAGCGCGAACGTGGGAAGCAGGCGAGCCGCGTTGTCCCTCGCGACCCCGTGGGCGTCGATCCGGCATGGCCCGCGGCCCGGCATGACTAAACATGGCCGACGTTGGGTAGCGGTGGGTGTGCTGGCGGTGGCCTGCGTTGCGATCATGACTTTGCCACATGTCCGGTGGCGGGCCAAGCTCGTCCTGTTGTATCTCACCGGACAGATCCCCGACATCGGGTTGAAGCCGTTGCTGGTCTACATGATGCCGGGCTCGGATCAGTACCTGAAACCCCTCGTCGAGACCCACAACCCGTACGCGGTGATCCGCAACGTCAAGACCACCGCTGCCGACATTGAGGCCGGTGGCCAGCTCTTTCGCAGCCAATGTGCCGCCTGTCACGCGCCGGACGGGAGCGGTGGCGTGGGCGGGCCAGCATTGGTACGTCGAGACTTCGCGCATGGTGAGAGCGATTGGGCGCTGTACAGAGTCGTTCGCTTCGGCATTCCCGACACGCGAATGGGACCACATCCCTTGCCGGAGACGGCGTTGTGGCAAGTGGTGACGTTCCTCCGCTCGATCAATTCAGCCGACAGCGCCTCCGGAGCCGTGGGGCGCGGTGCCAGTCCCGTCAGCGTGACTGTACCATATGAAGAGCTTGCGACGATACACGAGCCGGCCGATGACTGGTTGACCTACTCCGGCTCGTATTCGTCGTCCCGCCACAGCGTTCTCACTCAAGTCAACCGTCGTAACGTCGGCCAACTCGGCCTCAGATGGATTCACGAGTTGAGAGGCCCGCCCAGACCGATCGAGGTCTCGCCGATCGTGCGGCACGGCATCATGTTCGTGACCTCCCCCCCCGGTCGAGTGCAGGCGTTGGACGCCGCCACCGGGCAACAGATCTGGGCGTACGAGCACCGCGTCGCGCGCGAGACCCTCGGGGGCGAGTTCGGGGCGGCGGCGAATCGCGGCGTCGCGATCCTCGACGACAAGGTCTTTTTCGGAACTGTCGACGCACACCTGATCGCCGTGTCGGCCACGACGGGCGCGCTGCAGTGGGACGCCACGGTCGTGGACGACCCGAAGCGGTACGCCATCAGCGCCGCGCCACTGGCCTTCCGCGACCTCGTTGTGACCGGTGTGGCCACGCCGGATGCGATACCAGGCGGGCGGGGTTTCATCGCAGCCTACGATGTCAACACCGGTAAGGAGCGATGGCGGTTCGGGACGATCCCCAAGCCGGGTGAGCCCGGCCACGAGAGTTGGGCGGATGACTCTTGGCGCGAGGGAGGCGCACCCACATGGTTGACCGGGTCGTACGATCCCGAGCTCGACCTGCTCATCTGGGGTGTCGGGAATCCGAAGCCGGTCTTCGACCGAGCCGCCCGACGAGGGGACAACCTGTATACGAACTCTGCCGTGGCCCTGCGGGGATCCACCGGAGCGCTCGTCTGGTACTTCCAGTTCACGCCGGCGGACGATCACGATTGGGACGCGAACCAGATTCCGGTGCTGGCGGATCGCAGAACCCCGGCAGGCACGGAGAAGGGTGTGCTGTGGGCGAATCGCAACGGCTTTTACTACGTCTTGGATCGCACGTCCGGGAAGTTTCTCACGGCCGCGCCGTTTGTGCGTCAGACCTGGACCGACGGCCTCGATCCCCAGGGACGCCCCAAGCCCCTGTCCGACGCATCCCGAGCTCGCGAAGGGTTTGTCCTCTACCCCGGCAGCGTAGGTGGGACGAATTGGTGGTCGCCTAGTTTTGATCCCGCATCGAGCCTGATGCTGGTTCCCGTGCTCGAGCAGGGGATGGTGTACTTCACGTCCGGCTCGAGCCCGCCGGAGCGCATCGGTGGCAGGTCATTTTATACGGCCGTCCGTGCGCTGGACGCGTTCACCGGCAAGCAGGTCTGGGAGTATCGGCGAGCGCCGCGACAGGTCAACAACGTCATGGGCGGACTGCTCTCGACGAACGGCGGGATCGTGTTCGGCGGCGACCAGGGCACCTTCTTTGCGCTCGATTCGCGGACCGGCAGGCCGCTCTGGTCGGTCGAGACCGGCGACACCATCCGTGCGGCTCCGGTGACGTTCTCAGCGGGCGGAGAACAACTCGTGACCATTGCGGCGGGACGAAACCTCTTGACCTTCGCGCTGCCCAAGTGAACCTCCGCGCGGCCGCCTCGGCGATGCTGCCGCCTCCGATCAAGCGGCGGCTGAAACGCCTCGTGAGAGACTACCACCGGGCGTTTCACCCGTTCACGCCGGCGGATCTGCGGCATGCACTCGAGGAGTTGGGCGTGGCCGGGGGAGACGTGCTGATGGTGCACAGCGCGTTCGACAGGTTTATGGGCTTTCAAGGAGGCCCGGTCGAGGTCGTTCGGACGCTGCAGGAAGCCGTCGGAGCGGGTGGGACGTTGATGATGCCGACCATACCGTTCAAGGGCAACGCCGTCGAGTATGCGCTCGGCGACCCGGTCTTCGACGCACGGCAGACGGTGTCGATGATGGGCTTCATCACCGAGGTGTTCCGCCGGTCTCCAGGAGTCGTTCGTAGTATCCACCCCACGCACTCGGTAGCCGTGTGGGGGAATAGGGCCGAGGCGATCATCGCCGGCCACGAGCGGGCCGACACGCCGTGTGGCCGACTCACCCCATACGAGAAGCTGCTCGAGTACGATGGAAAAATTCTGCTCGCCGGCGTGCCCGCCAACACCATCACATTCTGCTATTACGTCGCGGCGGAGGTCGAGCCGCGGCTCGCCTTCCCGGTGTTCACTCGGGAAACGTATCCCATGCGCTGGCGGGACCGGGACGGCATGGTGCGAGTGTCCAACCTGCGGCTCGTTTCGCTGCGCTTGGACCACGATCTGAGCCCGCTGGTCGCCGAGTTGAAGCGACGTCGGCAGTGGCGCGAGCGCCGGGTGGGGTCGGTGCGGCTGATGCTGCTGCGAGCGCGCGAAGTGTACGACGCCGCTCTTGCCTTGGCGGAGAGAGGGATGTTCCTGCGCGAGCGGTCCGGGCGTTGAGGCGCAGCGCCACCGGCTGTGGCGGCGCCGCCGCAGTGTTTTCAGAGGGGGATGGCCTAAACCACCGGCCCCCAAAGCTTTAACCGACCACATCCGAACGCACCTGGCCGGCCTCGTGGCACCACCCATGCACGAAGGCCACCTCGGGGGAGAGGAGCGAGAGGCGCATGAAAGCTGGTATGCATGACCTGGCCGATGTCGGCCTCGAAGTGTTTTCGACCTGCTCGCAGTCTACCGACGGAGACCCAGAGGCGTACGTGCAGCGGGTCGCCGACGTGGCCCGCTGGAGCGAGCAGGCCGGATGCAAGGGGATTCTGGTCTACTCGGACAACCGGCTCGTCGATGCCTGGCTGGTGTCTCAGATCATCATCCAACACACGACGCGCCTCTGTCCCCTCGTCGCGGTCCAGCCCGTGTACATGCACCCGTACGCCGTTGCGAAGCTGGTGACGTCCTTCGGCCACCTGTATGGGCGACGGATCTACCTGAACATGGTGGCCGGAGGGTTCAAGAACGACCTGCTGGCGCTCAACGACACGACGCCCCACGACAAACGATACGATCGGCTGATCGAATACACGCGCATCATCCGCGATCTCCTGGCCGGGTCCGCCCCCGTCTCACGCGAGGGTGAGTATTACACGGTCAAGAATCTGAAATTGACACCGCCATTGGCACCGGAGCTGTTTCCGGGAATCTTTGTGTCCGGCTCGTCGGACGCCGGATTGGCGGCAGCGAAAGCGATCGGCGCGACGGCCGTCAAGTACCCCAAAGCGCCGAGCGAAGAGGTGTTCCCCGACGAGGGGGTCGGTGCCGGCGTGCGCGTGGGGATCGTCGCCCGTGAAGATGGTGATGAGGCCTGGCGCGTTGCGCGGGAGCGTTTTCCCGAAGACCGCCGCGGCCAGCTCACCCATCAGCTCGCCATGAAGGTCTCCGACTCCGTCTGGCATGGACAACTGTCGGAGCTGGCCGACGCCACCGCCGCAGGCGACAGCCCGTACTGGCTGGTGCCGTTCGAGAACTACAAAACCATGTGCCCATACCTGGTGGGGAGCTACGAGCGCGTCGGTGATGAGCTGGCGCGCTACATCGCCGTGGGGTATCGCTCGTTCATCCTCGACATCCCCCCTACGGAGGAGGAATTGCACCACACGAACCAGGCCTTCCGCCGAGCGGTGACCCTGGTGACGCGATGACGTCGTTGCTGCCGCTGGACACCCCTGAGCTGATCGAGCTCGCGGCGGGATGGTTCGGCTCACCCGACAACTACAGGTGGTTGGACTTCGGGAACGGCGTCCAGCAGCTCACCCCGGTGACCCTGAAGATCATGACGCAACGGGACCTCCACGTCTTCCGGGTGTATACGGCAGACGACGGTGAGCTGCCGGTGGGAGTGGTGGCGCTGACAAACGTGGATCGGAACTTCAAGACGGCCTCGCTGTGGGCGGTGCTCGGCCGCAAGCGCTACGGCGGACGTACCGCCCAAGCCTGTTCCAAGTTGCTCACGTACGCGTTCACCGAGCTGGGGCTCGGGGCCGTGAGTGCGTGGACCGTCGAGATCAACATTCCGGCGCAGCGCGTGCTGCAGCAGCTCTGTTTCAAGTTCATCGGGCGGCTGCGGCAGTGTCACTACATCGACGGCCGTCCCCACGATCGCCTGCTGTTTGACCTCTTGGCCTCCGAGCACAAGGAGATCTGACATGTCGGAGGCGCGGAACCGGGAGGAACAGCTCCTCCGACTGTTCGCGGAGAGGTTGAACGTCGAGGTGCCGTCAGTGGAGACCGACCTGATCGAGACGAGCCTGGTGGACTCGCTGGCCTTCGTCGAACTCCTGGCTCAGGTGGAAGCGGCATTCGGCATTCACGTGGCCCTGGACGACCTCGACATCGATCGCTTTCGGACGATCTCCAGGATCGCGCACTTCATCGCCACGAAGACCGCACGGTCGCCGCTCGCCGCGGTAGATGATTGACGAGGCGCGGGCGATCGAGGAGTTCTTTCGCCGCCGCTACGGACGAGACGCGCTCTACCTGCCGTCGGGGAGGACGGCCCTCTACCTCGCCTTCCGAGAGTGGCTCCGGCCGGGGGATCGGGTGCTGATGTCTCCCGTGAACGACGACGTGGTTTTCTTCGTGGTGCTCGCAGCCGGTCTCGTGCCCGTCCTTGGTCCAGTCGACGCTCACACCGGAAACCTCGACCCCACCGCGATCGAAGACTCGACCTGGAGCGGGTTGCGCGGCGTGCTGACGACCAACCTCTACGGCATCCCGGACCGGATGGATCTGCTGGAGGAGCGCTGTCGTCGACACGACCTCGTGCTCGTCGAGGACGTGGCCCACGCGATCGACAGTCGCTGGGACGGGCGGCGGATCGGGCAGTTCGGAGTGGCGGCTGCCTATAGTCTGAGCAAACACCTTGGGGTCGTCGGCGGGGTCCTGACATTCTCGGAAGCCGGCCGGCGCGAGTCACTGGCGCGCCGAACTGCGGAGCAGATCCGGCACCGGTCCGTCCCCGCCGCGATCGCGCATCGGACGCGTTCATTCCTCAGCGCCGTGGGCGCCTCGACGCGCCCGACCCAGTGGCTGGTGAGCCTCCGCAACCGGCTCGTCCCTCGGCCGCCGGAGCGTTCCGGCTATCGGATGCGCTATGAGATGACGACGGTGCGCCAGGCCCAGCAGGAGGGGGGAGGGCTCGACCGGTTTGATCGCTGGATCCGGGTCGACAACCACGCGTACCGGACCTGGCCCCTCCCTTCCTCTCGGCAAGCGGCGCTGCGGCGGCTGGACACCTTCGAAGAGAATCGCCGCCGCCGGCTTGCCGGGACCCTCAGGCTTGTCGAGTCAGGCCTCGCACCCGCTGGCCTCCCCGTTCCCTCCGATACCGCGCTCTTCCGCGTGCCACTGTTCGTGCGGGACCGTGACAAGGTGCGCGCCTACTTCGCTCGGCGCCAGCTGGCCCTCGATTACATTTACCATCCCCCGCTGGATGTCTATGCGCCCGAGCTGACGGAGCCAGTCGCTCCATCCAGCAGCGCTGAGCAGTGGAGCCGCGACGTCTTGCCCGTAGATCCTCTCGTTGCCGACCGCTTCCTTGCGTTACTTGGCGAGTCCCCCGGACTGTGTCAGCCAGTGACGGAGGCGATCTGCGAAGAGACGTAATGTCGCGCGCCGCACCCCGAGAGCGATCGAATCGAACCCGCGTAGCGTTGCGCCATGCAAACCGTCCCGAAAGACGGCGAGTTCGAAGCACGGCCGAGCGGTCCGGGTCCATTCCGCCTTGTACGGCTCCTCGCCCCGGAGGAAGTCAATCCTCCGGTAGCCGCGCTCAATGGCGCGATGAATCATCAGGCCCATCAGCACCGTGCCCACACGGGCGCGCTCCCAGCGTACATCTCGCCCACACTGGTAATGGTACACGGTGTCGCCCAATGAGAAGCCGTACCACACCGCCGCTGGCGTGCCGTCGAGGTCGAGCGTGAACAGCCACAGCTGGCCTGCGTCGGCCAGCGCAGCGGCGAAGCCGCGGTGCAATCGCTCCCAAACGGGATCGCGAAAGGCTCCACCATCCCCCCACCGCAGGGCGTGCAGGCGCCGAAGGTGGCGCCAGCCTTCCTCGAGACGCCCGTGCCCGTAGTCCGTGAGCTCGAAGCGGTGCTCCTTGCGGAGCTTTCGCTCTTTGTGCCGGATGGCGTGGCGCCCGTGCGGGCTCAAGCTCGACAGATACGCATCCCAATCCCCGGGCAGGTCGAGATAGGGACAATGCCCGAGGAGCTTGCGTCGCGCCATCCAGCCTCGTCGCTCGCATGCCGCGCGGAATCGCTCGACGTTCCCGGCGGCTTCGGCCACGTTGGCCAGCTTGACCACCACCCAGGGGATCCCTTCCAGCGCACCCGCGAGCGCGTCCAGATCCGCCTCGGGCGACGCGAGCAGATCGAGATGATCCGGACAGCCGAGATCGTCGAAGGCCCAACCGACAGCGGTGGCCGGAATGCTGGAGCGGCGCTCCTCCTGGACCCGAAACGGGAACACGGCCTCGAGTTCCCCGGTCGCAGCGCGCAGCACGACCGCCTGGCACGAGTCGATCGCTTCCCTCGGCACGGCGTCCGCACAGGCGTGGTACCAAGCCCAGGTCAGGAAGGGGTTGCTCAACCCCGATCGCGTGAGCAACCCGTCCCAGGCCTCCGGGCCAAGGTCAAGCGCATGGGCCAGCGGCATCCGCTCCACGGCCGCGGGCCTGGGCATGGGCCTGGGCCTGGCGGTAGCGATCGCCATGTGCTCCTCGCTCCTCAAGTTGCGAATTGGCATACCCGCCGCATCACCTGGACTGGACGGTGTGGCTCGGGTGCTGCGGCCACGCATACAAGGCAAAAATGGCGCCACCCCACAACGTTTCATCGACGCACTGCGGCACCGGCGCGGCTGTTGTGGCCAAGCACTACGTGTGGCACCGCTCATGCACAGTGGTCACAACGATGACGCACTCCAATGCACGCGGACCTCTCCGCCTCCTGCTCGTTACAGAAGGCGACACGATTCCCAACTGGTTGCTCAAGTGCATCGCGAGCGTCGAGCAATCCCGGGCCGCAACGGTCGTGCTGGTCCTGCGAGCGTCCCCGGAAGCGGCGCGGGGCTCACTCCGATGGGTTCAACGGTGCCGCCAGCTCTTGTTCCGATTGTACAAGACGCTCGACCGGCATCTGTTTGGCAGGTCTCCGGACGCCCATGAGCCGATACGCCTGCAGGCCGCGCTCCCCAATTGTCGTGTTCTCGATCGCGCCGACCCGCCGAGCACTCCGGCGGGGCGAACCCTCGAGGACGAACGCGTCGATGTGGTTTTGGATCCGTTCTGTTTACTGCCAGTGGGATGGTCGGCCGAGGCCTCCAGGTATGGTGTGTGGACTGTGACGTTCGGTCAGAGCGGCGACGAGAGAACGCAATCAGCCCCGGCCTTTTGGGAGGTTATCGAAGGAAGACCGAGCACGGAGACACGCCTCTGTATTCAGGGAAGGGGCCTGAACACGACACTTTCGCTCTACGTGTCCGTCTCACCCACCGATCGTCGTTCGCTGTCTCGCAGCCAGAATCATGTCTATTGGAAGATTTCCGCCGCTCTGGCGAGGAAGATTCGATCACTGTGGGAAGATTCAGACGCGTTTCTCTTGAAGCTCGAGACGGCCGCGTCGTTCGACGTCACGAGGAGCGCCGCTCGTGCTCCGGGGAACCTCGACGTGTTGCGCGCGGGGACCGCCTTGATACGCCGGTTCGTTTCCGACAAGTGGACCAGCACGCTCTATCGGGAGGAATGGGCGCTCGCCTTTCGCCATGGGATCGCTGATCGGATGGAGATGGGAAGCTTCCAACGGCTGATTCCCCCAATGGACCGGTTTTGGGCCGATCCGTTTCCGATTGAGGTTGGGAGCGACCACTACATATTCCACGAGGAGTTGCGCTACGCCACCGGGAAGGGATGCATTGTCCTGACCGTCGTGGACAACAAAGGTGGCATCGTCGGGCCCATCCCCATACTCGAAACGGACTGCCACTTGTCCTATCCGTTCGTGTTTGAGTGGGATGGAGATTTTTTCATGATGCCCGAGACAGCGGCACGACGTCAGGTTGAGCTGTATCGCTGCGTCGATTTTCCGGAGCGGTGGAAGTCAGAACGCGTGGTGCTGCGTGATGTGAAAGCGCTCGATCCGACACCCGCGTGCCTGTTTGGAAGATGGTGGTTGTTCGCGAACACGCCTGCATATGGTGCGGGGACTCTGGATGAGCTGCACCTGTTTCATGCCGACTCGCCGTTGGGGCCCTGGACTCCTCACCCCGACAACCCGATAAAGAGCGACGTCCGCTCGGCACGGCCGGCGGGACGTATTTTCGAGGACCAGGGCCAGTTTTACCGGCCGGCCCAGGACTGCTCCACCCACTACGGAGCGGCGGTTACCATCAACCGCATTATTCAGTTGAATCCGGAAACGTAT
>DASZCN010000071.1:0-40999 GCA_035943095.1 Gemmatimonadales bacterium
GGCGTCGATGGGCAAAGCCACGTGGACTGATGCGCTCGACTTCGCCACCGTGAACGGCGGGATCACGCTGGATCTGCCGGCCAACCTGTCGACTGAGGTGAAGGCCAGCACGGTGAACGGCGAGATCGAGACCGACTTCCCCCTGACCATCACCGGCCGGTTCGGGCCCCGCCGATTGAACGGCACGATCGGGAGCGGGGGACGGCGCTTGGCACTCTCCACGGTGAATGGGAGCATTAGGCTAAGAAAGGCCGGTTGAAGAACGGGAGCAGGGAGCGGGGAGCGGTACCCTCCGGCGTGTTGCAAGGGACCGCTCCCGGCTCCCCGCTCCCGCAGTAATTCAACCCTCCCTGCAGAACCCCGGTACGTAATCCCAACTCTCTCGGCCCCAGGTTAGCGCCTTCCGAACCAGGGGTTCGCGGTGTTGCGGGAACTTCTCGCCCGCACCGAGCAGATCGATGATCTTCGCCACCTCTTTGGGGCGCTCGGATTTCAGGCGGCGTGGGAGCACGTGCCACCCGGCCCCTGGCTTGGTCACGAGCAGGCAGAGGCGGCGGGGGTGCGTCGTGCGGCGCTCGTCGCGCGTCACGATGCGTTTCGCGTGTTCGCGCTCGATGCCCGGGATCCCGAGCGGGCGGCCCGCGCGGCGGCCCGCCGGCTCGCGACCAGTGCCGAGCGTGGGCTCGCCTGCGCCCTCGGCGGGGGGGGGCCCCGCCGGCTCGTGTGCGCCACCTGGCGGCCGGCGGCGCGCGGGTCTCCGATCCGGGCGACGGCCATCCCCCTCGAGCGCCCACCCGGCGCCGCACTCGCCACCCTCGAACGACTCAGCCCACTTCCCGGGGAGACGTCGCTCGCGCTCAGCCTGCGGATCGGCGAAGCGCTGGCGAGCGAAGGGGTCACGCCGCGTTTCTTTCGGGCGTTTCGCGCGACGCTCGAGCGCCTGACCGACCGGCTCCCCGCGCCGCGGAGCCGAGTCGAGCGGCACACCCTCGCCCTCACGGCACTCACGCGCGTGTTGTTCCTGTACTTCGTTCAGGCGAAGGGCTGGCTCGACGGTGACCGGCGCTATCTGATTCACCGGTTCGACGGGAGCGCCTCCTCCCGACACCAGTTTCACCGCCACGTGTTCGATCCGCTGTGCTTCGGAGCGCTGAACCGCCCCGCCGCTGAGCGATCGACCGCCGCGCGTGCGCTGGGCGACGTGCCGTTCCTGAACGGCGGCCTGTTCGAGCCGACCGCGCTCGAGCGCAGCCGTGGCCCGGCCCGCTGGTCGAATCTGGACTGGCGTGATGCCTTCGACGAGCTGTTCGAGCGTTTTCACTTCTCGGCGCGTGAGGAGGAGGCCGGTGACGCGGTCGCACCCGACATGCTCGGCCGGGTGTTCGAAGGTGTGATGGATCCCGCCGAGCGACGGACGAGCGGCAGCTACTACACGCCGGCCGCCCTGGTGCGGGAAATCGTGCGTGCCGGTCTGGCATCGGTCCTGGAGCACCGGTTCGGGCTCACCGCGGGCGCCGCGGAGCGCTGGGTATACGAGGACGACGCGCCGGACCCGCAGCCCGACCTGCGCCGGATTGTAGTGCTCGACCCCGCGGTCGGCTCCGGCGCGTTTCTGCTGGGCGCGTTGGAGGAGCTCACGCGGCTGCGGCGCACGGCGGGTGATGGGCCCGCACTCGCAGTGCGGCGCGACGTGATCGCACGCTCGTTGTTCGGCGTGGACCTCAAGCTCACGGCCGTGAGGCTCGCGGAATTGCGGCTGTGGTTGGCGCTGATCGCCGACGAGGATGAAACCGACCTCTCGCGCATCGCGCCGCTCCCGAATCTCGACGGACACGTGCGGCAGGGAGACGCATTACTCGATCCACTGGCAGTGGCCCGCTCGCTGGCAGGGAGCAGCATCCCGGCGATGGGGACCCGCGTCGAGGTCGAGCGGCTCGCGGCTGTCCGGCAGGCGCTCTTCAATCTCACCGGATCGGCGAAGCGCCGCGCCCTGGCCGAGCTCGCACGCGCCGAGGGGGCGCTGGCCCAGTCCTGGCTCGCAGCGAGCACGGCCGGCCTCGAGCGTCGCGCCGTCGAGCTCGTCGCGGCGGGGCAGGATCGGGACCTGTTCGGCCGGCGCCGCGGGCTCACCGCCGAGGAACGCACGCTGCTCCGCCGCGTGCGTGGGAGCCGGAGGGAGCTTCGCGCCGCCGGCCGCGCGCTCACCCGAGAGGGCGGCGCGCCCTTCTTCGCATTCGAGTCACACTTCGCCGACATCGTCGCGCGCGGCGGCTTCGATCTCGTCGCCGGCAACCCGCCGTGGGTGCGCGGCGAGCGCGTGCCCGGACAGGTACGCGAGGCTCTGGCCACGCGCTACGCCACCTGGCGTCCGGATCGCGCCCGGGGATTCGCGCATCTGCCGGATCTCGCGGTGGCGTTCGTGGAGCGCGCGCTCGAGCTCACCGCACCGGGCGGCACGACAGCGCTCCTCGTCCCCGCCAAGCTCATGACGAGCGGCTACGCGGCGACTTTGCGCAGGCGGCTGGCCGAGGGGACACGGCTCCAGCGCGTCGCTCCGGTGTCTGCCGCCGACGGCGCGTTCGCCGCGGCTGTCTATCCGCTGGCGCTCATCGCGGCGCGAATGGAGCCGGCGGGCCACGAGCGCGTGGCCAGCGCCTTGGGTCCCAAGAGCGCAGCTCGGGCGATCCCACAGCGGGCGCTCGCCGCTCAAGGTCCGTGGATCCTCGACCACGACGCGACCCGCGTCGCACAGCGTCTCCGTACCTCCTACCCGACCGTGGGCGACCGGTGGAGCCCGCAGCTCGGCGTGAAGACCGGGGCGGACGACGTCTTTCTCGTGCCGCAGCCGGGCGCGGCCACGCGCCCAGGGGTACGCGGCCGCGATATCAAGCCGTGGCGTGTGACGCCCGTGGCCCACCTGCTGTGGACGCACGCTCCCGACGGCCGGCCGTTGCCCCGCCTCCCCGACGAGCTGGGGCGGACGCTCGACCCGCATCTCGAGCGCCTGCGGCGCCGCAGCGACTATCGTGGGGGCCCGGCCTGGCAGGTGTTCCGTACCGCGCTCGCCGATGCCCCGCACCGCGTGATCTGGCCCGACCTGGCGCGACGTCTCGCGGCCGCAGTGCCCGATGCGAACGTGATTCCCCTCAACACGGTGTATGGCATCGCCACCCGATCGCCGGACGACGCCTATGCGCTCGCGGCGCTACTCAACTCACGTTGGCTCACCGCGCTGGCGCGCCTCCACGCCGATCCCGCGCGGGGTGACTTTCGGCGCTTCAACGCGCGGGTAGTGCGGGGGCTGCCGATCCCGTCCGGCGACGCCGCGGTGTGGCGCAGTCTCGCCGAGCAGGGGCGGCGGCACGCGGCAGACGACACGGCTATCGCCGGTTTCTACGAGCTCGACGCGGCGGATCGCCGTGCTCTCGACGCCGCGGATCCTCTCTGAGCACCTCGCGCCGCTCTCGGAGCCGCTCGCATGCCTCCTCGCGCCAGCGGCGGTCGCGCCGCCAAAGGCTGTGGCGGCGCTCGGGGCGCGTGCGCTGCTCGACCTCCCGCCGGTTCAAGACGTAGCGCCTCGAGCGTGGCCCGACTGGCTCGCCCCGCACCAGGTCCCCGCCGCCGAACGACTGGTCACCATCCTGGCACAGCACCGCGGCGCGCTGCTCGCGGACGCGGTGGGCCTCGGCAAGTCGTACGTGGCGCTGGCGGTCGCGCTCGCCCGCGGGGAGCCGTTCGCGCTGGTAGTACCCGCAGTCCTTGTGCGTCAGTGGCGGGAGTTACTCGAGCATCACCGAGCCCACGCCGCGATCATCACGCACGAATCCCTCAGCGCGAACGCCTACCGCCCTCTACCGTCTTCTACCGCCCTCTACCGTCTTGTCGTCGTCGACGAAGCGCACCGTTTTCGGAACCCGGGCACCCGGCGCTACCGCGCCCTCGCCCGGCTCGTGGTGGACGCCGGCGTACTGCTCGTGACCGCAACGCCGGTGCACAATCGCGTTGGCGATCTCTGCCATCTGTTTCGGCTGTTTCTCCGCGACCACGACCTCACGGCGCTGGGCGTGCCTTCGCTGCTCAAGGCTGCGCGGGGGGATGGTGACGCCCGCGCCCTGGCGGCCGCCTCGGCCAGGCTGTCGGTCTCGCGCTCCCGGGGGCGAGTGCGAACGGCTTACGGCACAGGGCGGGTGACGCTCGCGTTTCCCGAGCGAGTCGCCGGTCAGTCGCTCCGAATCGGGTGCGCTCCCGGCGCGGTGCTCGAGCAGCTCGTGAGCGGTCTGACGCGTCTAGAGGCCGGCCGCGACGCCGCGGCGCTGTTCCGCCTGGTGCTCCTGTCGCAGCTGGCGTCCAGCTTGCCGGCCTTCCGGGCCAGCCTCGCTCGGTACGAGGCCTTCTTGGACTTGGGCGCCGCGGCCGCCGCTGAAGGCAAGGCCCTCGGGCGAGCCGATTTCAGGCGGCTGTTCCCGGCCGGGCCCGAGGACCTCCAGCTCGTGTTTCTGCCGCTCGTGCTCCCCCCCGGTCCTGCTCCCGCCACCGAGCGCGACCGGGATCTCGTTCGACAACTGCGGGAGTGGTCGCGGTCGGATGCCGACCCCAAGGCGGAGGCGCTCGCGCGGCTGCTCGACGAGCGTGAGCGCAAGACCATCGTATTCGTGCAGGCGCGGGCGACCCTCCATCATCTCATGCGTCGGTTACGGGGACGGCGCGTGGCGGGTGTAGCTGGGGATCGGGGCTGGTTCGGGAGGGAGCCCGGCGGCCGCGAAGAGGTGATCCGCACGTTCGCGCCGCACGCGCAGGGAGCGCCCGCTCCATCGCCAGCGCTCGCGACAGACGTCCTGATCGTCACCGATCTCCTGAGCGAAGGCCTGAACCTTCAGGACGCCGCTCGCGTGGTTCACTATGACCTGCCGTGGAGTCCGGCGCGCCTGGCGCAGCGAGAGGGCCGCATCGATCGCGCGGCATCGCCGCACACCCACATCGAGACCGTCGCGTTCCTTCCGCCCCGCCCACTCGCCGACGCACTTGCGGTCGAGCGGCGGCTGGCCGTCAAGCGACGCGTACAGGCGCGAGCAGGCGCCGGCCGGAGGGGTCTCGATTGGTGCGATCGGCTCCAATACATCGCTACCACCCCCGAGCCTTCCGCTCCTCCCCGCTCCTGGAGCTGCGTGGTTGCTCCGGAACGCGCGGTCGTGGTTGTAATACGGATTGGGGGACGAATGGAGGCCTTCGTCGGGACGGATGCGGGCGTGCGGGCGGATCCAGAACGCGCTGCGGAGCTCCTCGAGCGCGCCGCCGCGGCGGACCAGGCGCCCGTTGCTGCGGCTCATCGATCCTTACTCGACCGGATGATTCGAAGGGCGGTGCCTCTGTGCCGCCGCCGGCTCGACGCCATCGAGGCGGCACGCTGGCGCGCGGCGGACCGCGACCGTCTGAGCCGCCGGCTGATCCCCTGGGTCCTCGCCGCCGCCCGGCGGGCGGCCGTGCAACGCCGTCCTGGCGAGCTGCTCCGGCTCGACAGGCTCGTCTCCCGGCTCGCGCTCGGGACGACGGCGGGCGAGGAGCTCCTGCTCGAGGATCTGGTGGCTCGTCGGGCGACGCTCTCGATTCGGGATGTTCTGACGTGGCACGAAGGGCTGCCGCGTCACCCTGAGGACGCGGCCACGCCGCAGATCGACCTTGTCGCAGCCGTCGTCTTCGCACCCGCTTCTTGATTTCAGTCCGGCTCGAGCAGGAGCTCCTCGAGATCGAGGTCGCGCTGCACTCGGCGCAACACGGCATCGTTGATCGCGCCCGAGTCCCGGAGGCGCAGGAGCTCGCGCCGCTCGGCGGCGAGGAGCTCGCGAGTGAGTCGCCGGTGGGCGGCCGACTTGTTCTCCATGACGCCGTCCACGGTCCCGTCCGCCCTGCTCTGCAGCCGCCGCGCGCGATGCCGGTAGTGCTCGCGAGTGTCGTTCAGCGCATACGGATGCATCCAGGACTCCGTGGAAAGCTCCTCCAACCGCGCCAACGCCACCTCGGCGGTTCGCAGTCGGGCGTCGTTTTCCTCACGGCGCTCCTCCTCACCCGTCTCGCGCACGCCCAGCCACCGCAGCAGCGGCGGGAGTGAGAATCCCTGGCCCAGGAGCGTCACGAGGATCACCGCATACGTGATGGCGATGATCGAGTCGCGACCCGGAAACGGCGCACCCGCGGCCGTCACCGAGGGGATCGCCGCGGCGAGGATGAGCGAATCCCCGCCCCGCAGGCCGGCCCAGCCGACCACGGTCACGAGCTGCCAGCTCGGCCACGGCTCGACCGACCCTAACCCGTGGCCGACCAACACGCGAAGGTTGGCGGCCGGATACACCCACAGGAACCGCGCCACGATCACCACCAGACTGACAAACCCCGCCGCCCGCGCGAGCTCGAGCGCGCCGGCACCCGTGAGGCCCTGGAGGATCGGCCGCAAGGTCAGCCCGATCACGATAAAAATCAGCCCCTCGAGCACGAACGTGACGACCTCCCACATCCCCGAGTTCTGAATCCGCGTGTCCGCCGCGACGAAACGGGGGCCGACCCGGCTCAAGTACAGCCCGGTTGCCACGACGGCCAGGATCCCGGAGACACCCATGCGCTCGGCGGGCAGATAAGCGGCGTAGCCGGTCAACAGGGATATCGTGTTCTCGACTTCGGGATCGTGGATGCGGCGGCGCACCAGCGCGATGAGCCACCCGACCGCAAGACCCACCGCGATCCCGCCGCTGCCGACGAGCAGGAACCGCATGGCGGCGTGCGGGAACGAGAAGGTGCCGGTCACGGCGGCCGCCACCGCCATGCGATAGGCCACGATCGCGGCCGCGTCGTTCACCATGCTCTCGCCCTCGAGGATGGTCACGATGCGTCGCGGCATCGGCAGCCGGCGCATGAACGCGGTGGCCGCGGCGACGTCGGGCGGCGACAACACCGCGCCCAGCGCGAGCGCGGCGGCCCACGTGAGCCCTGGAACGACGAAATGCGCGGCCCAGCCGACCAGCAATGTGGCGAACAACACGTGCCCCACACCGAGCGACAGGATCGGTCCCAGGTTCGCCCGCACGTCGCGGTAGGACGACAACAGCGAAGCGCGGTACAAGAGCGGCGGAATGAAGACGAGGAACACGAGCTGCGGATCGAACCGGACGGCGGGCAGCCCCGGCAGCAACGCCACGAGCAGCCCACCGGCGACGAGCAGGGCGGGCGTCGGGACGTCCAGCCGGCGCGCTACGAGCGCCAGGAACGTGACGCCGACGAGGAGTGCGAGGACGGTTTCGAAATTATGCACGCTTTTGGCTCCGAACGCCGAAGACGGAGTCTCGGTTCCAGATACAGATTTGAGTCATGGCCCGGCTGACCCTACGTGGCGCGATCGCCCGGCTGGCGAAATTCTACGGCCGCCCGCCCCGACCGCCAGCGACGGACCCATTTGCGCTGGTGATCTGGGAGAACTGCGCTTACCTCGTGGACGACGCGCGACGGGCCACCGTTGGCTGCCGCTGGTATCTCGCCCAGCGCTAATTACTTTCCGGCGTGCCTCTCTCCTCCTTCCTGTTCGACCTGGACGGCACGCTCATCGACTCGATCGAGTTGATCCTGCGCTCCTACCGGCACACGATGCGCACGCACCGGGGGCACGACCCCGGGGACGATATCTGGATGAACGGTTTGGGCACGCCGCTGTGGGTGCAATTTCGGCAGTTCACGGAGGACCCCGCGGAGATCGAGGCGATGGTCGCTACGTACCGCAGCTACAACCTGGCGCACCACGACGAAATGGTGCGGCCGTACGCCGGCGTGGTGGAAGAAGTCCGCGCCCTCGAGCGCCGCGGGAAAACCCTCGCCCTGGTCACGAGCAAGCTCCGCAGCGGCGCGCTCCGCGGGCTCCGGCTGGCCGCCCTCGAAGACGCCTTCACCGTCATCGTGGGCGCGGACGACGTTACCCATCCGAAGCCCCACCCTGAGCCCGTCCTGAAGGCGCTGGAGCAGCTGGGCGCGCGCGCAGCGGACGCCGTCTTTGTCGGCGATTCTCGCCATGACCTCGAATGCGGCCGCGCGGCCGGCGTGAAGACCGCCGCGGTGTTGTGGGGACCGTTCGACCGCTCGCACCTCGCGGACCTGGAACCCGATTACTGGCTGGAAACACCTGCGGAGCTCAGTTTACTGTCACCGGACACCTGACACCGCAAACCTGGAGGAAACTTTGCGTTTCGTGTCATTCGAGCTGGAGCGCTGGCAGAGCACTTGGGAGAATCGCGTCCGGTACAACCTTTCGGAATCGGGGGTGCATCCGCTATCGATTCAGGAGCTCCTCAGCCTCGCAGGAGTGGCGGCGACGCCGCTGCTCGACGTGCGGCTCGGGTACAGCCAGTCGAACGGCACCGATCTGCTGCGCGGCCGGATCGCGGCGCTCTACCCCGGGGTCTCGCCGGAGCAGATCCTCGTCACGACGGGTAGCGCCGAGGCGAACTTCGTCGTCTGTTGGCGTCTGATCGAGCCGGGCGACAAAGTCGCGGTGATGCTCCCCAACTACCTGCAAACGTGGGGGCTGGCCCAGAACTTCGGCGGCCATGTGCGGGGGTTCGCCCTGCACGCCGAGGCGCAATGGGAGCCCATAGCCGAAGAGGTACGCAGCGCGATCGCGCCGGGGACGAAGCTCGTCGTGGTCACGAATCCCCACAACCCGACTGGGCACGTGCTCTCGGACGAAATGCGAAAGCTCATCGTGAGCCGCGCGGCGGAAGTCGGCGCCTGGGTCCTGGCGGACGAGGTGTACCAGGGCGCGGAGCGCAACGGCGTGACCACGCCGTCCCTCTGGGGCAGCTACGAGCGGGTAATCGTCGTGAGCGGTTTGTCGAAGGCTTACGGCCTGCCCGGTTTGCGCATCGGCTGGATCGTGGCGCCGCCCGCGTTCTCGGCGGAGGCGTGGGCCCGGCACGACTACACGACCATCGGACCGGCGGGAGCGAGCGACTATCTGGCGGCGGTCGCGCTCGATTCGAAGGTGCGGCTCAAGGTGCTCGATCGCACCAGACGGATTCTCGCGACCAACTACCCCGTCCTCGAGGAGTGGCTGAAGCGCTTCGGTGACACGTTCAGCTGGAACCCGCCGCAAGCCGGGGCGATCTGCCTCGTGAAGTACCGCCCGGGAATCAACGGCCTGGACCTGGTCGAGCGGATGCGTGCGGAACACAGCGTGCTGCTGGTGCCGGGAGACCACTTCGGACTGCCACACCACCTCCGCCTCGGCTTCGGCGAGGAGTTGCATCACTTTCGGGAAGCGCTGGGCGAGACCGAGCGCGGGTTGAAAAGAGCGTTCTCCGACTGAGATGCGGGTCATCCCGCTCGAGGCGTTCCGCGACAAGATTCCTTTTTCGGTAGCGATCACTGCAGCCGAGCGCGGCTTCCGAGCGCTCGGTTTGGGTGATGCCGCGCTGCCCGACCCGATGGTTCTCGAGCTGCGCGAGCAGCAGGCGGAAGTGCACGTGAAGGGCGCGCACCTCAAAGGGGCGCGTCACATCGTCCTTAAGGTGGCAACCGGGTTCTACCGGAACCAAGCGCGAGGTCTGCCGTCGGGTGATGGGATGTTCCTGTTGCTCGATGCCGAGACGGGCGTCCCAGACCTGCTCTTGGAAGAGCACGGCTACCTGACGGATTTTCGGACGGCGGCCGCCGTAGCACTCACGCTCAGATACCTAGCGCCGAAAGGGGCGCATGAGGCCCTGCTGATCGGCGCCGGCGCGCTCGCTCGTCTCACCGCCCGCGCCATGATCGCCGAGCTGCCGCTTGCGCGCCTCACCCTGTGGAACCGCACACCGGCGCGCGCGGAGAGCCTCGCCCGGGAGCTGGCCCAAGTCGTGGAAACCCGGATCGCGCCCGCCCTCGAGTCGGCGGTGCGCGACAACCGCGTGATCGTGACGGCGACCGCCAGCACGACTCCCCTCGTGATGGCGTCGTGGGTGGGTCCCGGAACGCACGTGACGTCGGTGGGCACCGGCAGCCCGGAGAAGATCGAGCTCGAGCCGGCCCTCCTCGCGCGCGCGGACAAGCTCGTCGCCGATCGCGTCTTTCAGACCGAGCGATACGGCAACCTGCAACACGCCATCGCCGCAGGCGCAGTCACGCGCGAGAAGGTGTACGCGGAGCTCGGCGATCTCGCCGCCGGCCGCAAGGCTGGTCGGGAGAATGCCACGGAGGTGACGGTCGCGGACTTGACGGGCGTCGGCGTGCAAGACGCCGCCATCGCCCAGGCCGTGGTGGACGTCCTTGGTCTATGAGGTGCCAGCTCTCATCAGATCGGTGCCCCGGTCAGCGGAGTAGGCCCCGCAATACCAGGTAGCTCAGCCCCGCGATCCCCGCGGACGCGGGGATGGTGAGGATCCACGCCCACACGATCCGCCCCGCCACTCCCCACCGCACCGCCGAGAGTCGATTGGCCGCGCCGACGCCCGTGATCGCACCGGTGATCGTGTGCGTAGTACTCGCCGGGATGCCGGCGTACGTGCAGATGAAGAGCAGCGCGGCGCCGCTCGTCTCCGCGCAGAAGCCGCCGAACGGCTTGAGCTTGGTGAGCCGCTGGCCCATGGTTTTCACGATCCGCCACCCGCCGGCCGCCGTGCCGAGACCGATCGCCGCGTGCGCAGCGAGGATCACCCAGAGCGGAATGTCGTAGGTCGTCAGGTGGAAGGCGCGCACCGGGAAGTGCGCGAACTTGTCCTGTTCCGCGACCAGCAGGCCCACGATGACTCCCATCGTCTTCTGCGCATCGTTCCCTCCGTGGCCCAGGGAGAACGCGGCGGCCGATCCGAGCTGCAGCACGCGAAACGTCCTGTCCACTTTCCGTGGTACTGCCCGGCGGAGCAGCCACGACAGCCCCACGGTCAAGGTGAGCGCGAATACCATGCCGAGGAGCGGCGCGAGGAAGATGAACGATATGGTACCCACCCACTTCCCCGGCAGCACCAGTGCCGCGGTGCCCGCCTTGGCGATGGCGGCACCAGCGAGCCCGCCAACCAGGGCGTGCGAGGAAGACGATGGTATGCCCCCGGACCAGGTGATGAGATCCCACGCGATCGCTCCGATGAGCGTGGCGAGCATGACGCTCGAGTCCACGATGGAGGGATCGACGATCCCCTTGGCGATGGTCTTGGCGACCGCCGTCGTGAAGATGAACGCCGCGACGAAGTTGAAGAACGCCGCCCAGACGACCGCGAAACTGGGAGAGAGGACCCGGGTGGAGACGACGGTGGCAATGGAGTTCGCCGCGTCGTGAAACCCATTCACGAAGTCGAAAGCGAGCGCGACCAGCAGGATCGCAAGGACGAACCAGGCTGAATCCATTCTCAGGCGTGCTTGATGGTGATGGACTCGAGCACGTTGGCGACGTCTTCCCCCTGGTCGAGCGTCCGCTCGAGATTGTCGTAGATCTCCTTCCACTTGATGACTTCGAGCGCGTCCTGCTCGGTATCGAACATGCGACCGAGCGCCTCGTGATAGATCGCGTCGCCCTCCTCCTCGAGCTTCTTTGCTTCGATGCAAAACCGCAGGACGTCGTCTCCTTTCTTGAGGCGACCCACGCCCTCGGCGAGCACGCCCACCATGCGCTGGATGACCTCGGTGAGCTGCTTGACGCCCTGCGGCGCCGGGCCAAGCCGGAAGATCTGCGAGCGCCGCGCAGTGCCGTCGATCGCATCCATCACGTCGTCCAGGTCGGAGGCCAACTGGTGGATGTCCTCGCGGTCGAGTGGCGTGATGAAGGTGCGGTCGAGCCGGTTCACGATTTCGTGCGTCACCTGGTCGGCCTCGTGCTCGAGGCGCTTGATCGCTTCCACGTGCGGCGTGCGGCGGTCGGGCGCGGCGTCGAACAGCTCGCGCAGGTGCTGCGCGGCTTCGGTGTTGCGTGTGGCGACCGCGGCGAACAGGTCGAAGAATTCTTCTTCCCTGGGCAACAGGCGCACGGTGGTCCTCGTGGGGAATGGGGAAATTCCGGCGGAAAACATAGCGGCCCCCCGGGTGAGTCACTAGGTTAATCGCTCCACCTGGACCGACCGGAGAGCACGGCATGGCCACCGCCCCCCCCCAGCAGCCGCGGACCGAGTTCGTCAAGGCGATCTCCCGGCTCGACGCCACCGCTCTCGTCGTGGGCTCGATGATCGGATCGGGGATCTTCATCGTCTCGGCGGAGATCCTGCGGGAAGTCCACGCCCCGGGGCTGCTGCTGCTGGTGTGGGCGGCGTCGGGCGTGGTCACGCTGATGGGCGCGCTCACCTATGGGGAGCTCGCCGCGATGTTTCCCCACGCGGGGGGCCAGTACGTGTACTTGCGGGAGGGGATCTCACCGCTCTTCGGCTATCTCTACGGCTGGACGTTGTTCGTGGTCATCCAGACCGGCACTATCGCGGCCGTCGCGGTGGCGTTCGGCCGCTTTACCGCGGTGTTCTGGCCCGGGCTGACGCCGGACGTGTTCCTCGGCTCGACGGTCCACTTTCCCAAGCCGATCGGGGACATCGCGGTGGGCCTGTCGCCACAGCGGGTCCTGGCCGTCGCCTCGGTGATCGTTCTGACCTGGATCAACGTGCGCGGCGTGCGTACGGCGGCGATCATCCAGACCACGCTCACCGCGGTCAAGACGGGAGCGCTGGCGCTCTTGATTCTGCTCGGACTCACCATCGGCAGGCATCCGGAGGCGCTGGCCGCGAACTTTGGACCCAACTTCTGGGCGGCAGGGGGGGGGGCGTCGCCGTCGGGTTGGGCGTGATCGGCGCCGCGATGGTCGGCTCGCTCTTTTCGATGGATGCCTGGAACAACGTCGGGTTCGCGGGCAGCGAGGTGAAGAACGCAGAGCGGGACCTGCCGATCGCGATGGGGGCGGGGGTCCTCATCGTGACCGTTCTATACGTGCTCGCCAACGTCGCCTACCTGAACGTGCTCCCCGCCAGCGCGATCGCGACCGCCCCGCAGGACCGGGTCGCCACCGCCGCGCTCGAGGCGATCCTGGGCGCGCCCGGCCTGAAGCTGATGGCGGCGGCGATCATGATTTCGACGTTCGGCTGCAACAACGGCCTCATCCTCTCGGGCGCGCGCGTCTACTACGCCATGGCACGCGATGACCTGTTCTTCAAGTCGGCCGGTGTGCTGCATCCACGTTACAAGACACCCACCGTCGCCTTGATCGTCCAGGCGCTCTGGACGAGCATCCTCTGTCTCTCGGGCACCTACACGCAACTCCTCAACTTTGTGATCTTCGCGGCGCTCGTCTTTTACGGCCTGACCGCGGTCGGTCTATTCGCATTGCGCGTGAAACGGCCGGCGGCAGCGCGTCCCGTGCGCGCGCCCGGCTATCCCTGGTTGCCCGCCCTCTACGTCCTCGCGACGGCCGTTATCGCCGCCGATCTCCTGGCGCAGGATGCGACGCGGACGTACAGCCTGCTCGGCCTCCTGCTCGTCGTGATCGGCGTGCCGGTGTACGTCGGGTGGCGAACGATCGTGAGACGAAGCTCAACGACCACAATCGGTTAGCCATGCTGGTCCTGGCCCTTGCCGTGTTTCGGTCCGAGAGTGATATTGCCCTTCACCCGAACAAATACCGAAGCAGGCCAGAGTTTCGCCGATGCCAGAACCGCTCGAGCTGCCGCTACCACCGCCCGTGTCGCAGCACCCGTCTTCGCGCCCTCAGCCTGTTCCGTGCCCAGACTGCGGCGCCGGCCTCACTCGCCAATCCGGTTGCCTGGTATGCGTGCAGTGCGGGTGGGCGAGATGTGGCTAGACGGGTAGACGGTTAGACGGTTAGAGGAGTCCACGATGACCCGCCCACAAGTTCGCGAAGACCAGGTCCCGCTTCAGCTAACCGTCCAACCGTTTAACCGTCCAACCGCCCTTCCAGTCCTCGACCAGCGTCTGCGCGGCACGAAATTCGTCGAGCTCACGCCCAAGTCCGTCCTCAATTCGCCGGAGCAAACGGGCGTGGATTTCTGGTCGCTCAACCCGTATGTGGGATGCGAGTTCGGGTGCACCTACTGCTACGCCCGCTATGCGCACCGTTACGCGGTCGAGCGGGCGCACGACGCGGGGAAGTTATCAGATGGCGAGTTTCGCGAGTTTCGCGGCGAGCACGGATGGGAGGCGTTCGAGCGGCGCATCTTCGTCAAGGAGCGCGTGCTCGACGCGCTCGAGGCGGATCTGCGGCGCTACTTTCGCGCCACGGCCGGGAGCGACGCGCCCACGCCGATCGTGATCGGCACCGCCACAGATCCCTATCAGCCCGCGGAGCGCCGGTTTCGGATCACACGCCGGGTACTCGAACGCCTTACCCGCTGCGACGGGCTCAACGTCGGCATCATCACGAAGAGCCCGCTCATCGCACGCGACGTGGACGTGCTCCGGCGGGTCCAGATGCGAAGCGACGTCGAGGTGCACATCTCACTCATTTCGGTCGACGCGGCGCTGATCAGGCGGGTGGAGGCTCGCTCGCCTACGCCCGCGACTCGGTTGCGCGCGCTCGAGAAGCTCGCGACCGCCGGCGTGCGTGCCGGCGTGATCGTGGCGCCGGTCCTCCCGGGGATCACGGACGACATGCCGCGTCTCGAAGCGCTGTTTCGCGCCGCCCGCGATGCCGGTGCCAAGTTCGTGCATGCCGGTCCGCTCCGCCTCTATCCCGCGGTGCGAGACCGCTTTCTGCCGGTGCTCGAGGAGGGGTTCCCGGAACTCGTGGCACGCTACCGCCGTGCGTACGACCACCGGAGCGGCGCGCCACGCGCGTACGCACGCGCGCTCGCCGCACGTGTGAAAAAACTCCAGGCTCGATTCGGGTTCCCGGTGAACGAGGGGATGGTGGATCGCTACCGGCCGCGCCGCGTGCCGGTACAGGGATCGCTCGACCTCTAGAAGGATCCGCTCAGGCCACTTCGGATTCGCTCTTGCGACCGCGCGGCCGATAGTGCCGCACCAGCTCGAGGACCCAGCGCGGGGCGCCCAGGCGGCGCGCCTCGTAGGCCCGCGCGAGCAGGTCGGCGACGTCGCGACCGAGCTGCGCCGCCTGGCCGGGGGAGAGGTCGGACGCGAGCTCGTTCAGCAAGCGCACGAGCTGGCCGATGTGCGGCGGTCGACTGCTCTTCCCGCGCGCTGCCAGCCAACGCTCGAGCTTGCCGCGTGTTGCGGGATGCGGGACGGAGCCCTTCAGAAAATTCCTGAGACCGTTCGGGCTGATGGCGATCTCCGCCGACGCCTTGCGCAGCGACAGCCCTACGGTCTCTCGGGCGATGGCATCGCGCACGATGGGGATGGGAAGCGTCGGAACGCTCCGGCGACCAGCGTTCATACAAGGCGGCCCCAGAGGCGTGCAATTTGTGCGGTTTGCCCGATGTTACACGGCCTACCCTACCATCACTTCCGGACTGGTGCAAGCACGCGACAAACGGGTGCCGACCATCCGCTTGTTCGAATTGAAACGTCACTTTTTTTCCTACAACACCTATCACTCCTCTACTCCCTAATTTCCCTACTCCCCTACTCCCTCCCCCATCGCTTCCACCAGCGCTCGAATCGTCCCCGGCGCGTTCCCTTCCAACCGATTGTTCACGAGCAGCAGCGCTTCCAGCCGTCTCCGCATCACCTCGGCGACCACGTGCAGCAGGTCCTGGCGGACCTCCGGCTGGGGATCGCGGATGCGGTCGTACGGCTCGAACAGCTTCACCGCGTCGGCGTAGGCCCGTCCGGGCCGGAGCAGGCCTCGCGCGACCGTGAACCCGGCCGGGAACGTCCACGGAAGCTCGAGCTGCGCCCCAATTGGAGGCATCTCGTTCCACGAGTTGAAGACGTGGGCTACGCCGTGCCGCGCCAGCACCGCGCCGTGCGCGTCGCTCAAAAGCTCGGGGTTCCGCAACTCGACCGCGTACCGAAAGTCGCGCGGCAGCTGCCGCAAGAACTCGTCGAGCTCCCCCGCCCACCGCGCTGGCTCAGAGAGATCCTTTCCGCGCATGGCCTGAAACTCGAACACGAACGCGCCGGCGTGGTCCCGGAACGCCCGCGCGTACGGCCCCAGCACGGCCTCCTTGAAGAGATCGGCGTTCAAGAAATCCGGGTTGCGCTGGCCGGCGAGGTTGCCCCAGCGCGCATCCTGGTTGAAGCGCCTCGCGGTGATCCGATCCCAGACCTTGCTGACGCAAGGGAAGCCGGGCGGGAGCGCGCGCGCATACGCCGCCAGGACGTCTTCGGTCGGTGGATCGTAGAACGCGCTGTCGATCCCTACGGTACGGAACAGGGGGTAGCGCGCGTACTCCTCGAGCCGACGGGCAGGTTGGGCCCCCCGGTACGTTCGATGATAGACGTCGCCCGCCCAGCCGTCGTAGGTCCAAGTCGAGGTGCCGAATCTGACGTTCGCCGGGACGCGCCTGCCGAGCGCGACCAGGTCGGCAGGTGGTGGCGGCAGGGCAGCCGGATCGTCGAAAAGACTCGGTTGTTTGCGCGTGCTCACACAACCAAGTTAACCGGATATATGACAATAACTTATAACTAGTTATCCTAATCTTGCCATCCCCTCAATCTTCGGGATATATTCGGGTCCCGTTTAAATCGGCGATGACCGATGTCCAAGCTCGTGAGCGACACCGCAGCATGCTGCTGGATCCCCCTCTTTGCGCTGCGCTGCGAGGTGGCTCGGATGACCGGGGCGGCCCCCTCCTCCTCTCACCCGATCGCGCTCCTTTCGCCCGACGCTGGCCGCCGGCTGTGGCAGGTCAGTCCGGTCGCCCGGCGCGCAGGGGTCAAGCCGGGGATGACGGTCAGCCAGGCGATCGGACTGTGCCCCGCCCTCAAGCTGTGCGAGCCGGACCCGGTGCACTACGACGAGCAGTTCTCGCTTCTCGTCGCGGCGCTTGCCACCGTGAGCCCGGTGGTCGAGCCGGTGGAGCTGGGGAGGGCATACGTAGGAACCGACGGATTGGAAGGGTTGTACGGCGCGCCCGAGAAGATCGTCGAAGTAATTCAATTGCGGATTGCGAATTGTGGATTGCGGATTGGAAATGCGAGCATCGAATCCGCAATCGCAAATCCGCAATCCGAAATCCGAGTGGGCTGTGGCCGCGGAAAGTTCGTCTCTTGGGTCGCGGCCACTCGCGCGCGACCTGGGGCGGCCGTGATGGTGCAGCCCGGGGAGGAAGGGAAGTTTCTCGCTTCCCAGCCGATCGCCGTCTTGCCCCTCGACCCCGACACGCATCGCCGGCTGCTGCAGCTCGGCATCCGGACACTGGGAGCGTTGGCCGCGCTTCCGGAGGAGGCAGTGGTCTCGCAGTTCGGCCGTGCCGGTCGCCGGCTGTGGCGGCTCGCGGCGGGGCGGATCGCCGAGCCGGTGGTGGGGCTGGTCGTGCCCGAGCCGATCGTGGTGGCGCTCACGTTCTATTCCCCGGTCGGGGAGCGGGAGCTGCTGGCGCGCACATTGGATACGCTCCTCGATCGCGCGCTCAAGCATCCGCGCCGCATCGGCTGGCGTGTGCACGCGGTGTGTGTCCACGCCGAGCTCGAGCACGGTGCGTCCTGGCGCGCGACGGCGACCCTGAAAGATCCGACCGCGGATCGAGAGCGGTTGGCCGCGCCTCTCAAGTCACAGCTCGAGCAGGCTCCTCCCGCCGGAGCGGTCGAGCGGCTGGTGGTCGAGTTCACCGCGTTCGCTCCGGGCACCGCCGAGCTGCAGCTGTTCGCACGCGACGCGAATGCCGCGGCCCGCGCCGGGCGGCGGCGCGCGCTCAAGAGCGCCGTCCGCGAGATCGAGCTCCGGATCAAACGGCCGATGCTGTATCACGTCATCGAGGTACAGCCTTGGTCGCGACTCCCGGAGCGACGATATGCGTTGATCGACTATGAGCCATGAACAAGAGCGGAGTGCGGAATGAAGACCGACAGACTGCGTGCGCTCAATGTGCCGGAATCGGTGGCGGTCGAGCTGGACGCCGACGGCCAACCGGCGGCGGTCAGGCGGTCAAAAGACAAGTGCGGCGGTCAGGCAGTCGAAACTGTTCTCGATGTCTGGCGCACAGATGATGAGTGGTGGCGTCACTCGATCTCGCGTCGCTATTACGAAGTGATGCTCGACAGCGGGAAGCGAACCGTACTGTTCGAGGATCTGCATACCGGCGAGTGGTTTATTCAAAAGCCATAATGACCGCCGCCTTTGCTATTTGACCGCCTGACCGCCGATGTATATCGAACTTCACTGCCACTCCGCCTTCTCGTTCCTGGACGGCGCGTCGCTTCCCGAGCAGCTCGCGCTCACCGCTTCACAACTCGGGCTTCCCGCGCTCGCGCTCACGGACCACAACGGGCTGTACGGCTCGATGGCGTTCGCGCAGGAGGCGAAGCAGCTCGGTCTGCAGGCGATCACCGGCGCCGAGCTGACGCTGCTCGACGGCTCACATGTGACGCTGCTCGCCGAGACGCCCGAAGGGTATGCGAATTTGTGCCGGCTGATCACGGAAGCGCATCTCGGCAGGGATGACCGGCATGACCCGCGGCTTGATTTCGCGTCGCTCGAGGCCCGGCATGCAGGACTCATCGTGTTGTCCGGCTGCCGGGAGGGGCTGCTCCCGACGGTCCTGCGATCGCAGGGCCGTGGGGCGGCGCACCGGCTCGCCGAGCGGTGCCGTGCCGTGTTCGGGAGCGAGCATTTCTTCATCGAGCTCCAGCGCAACTACGTGCGGGGCGATTTGGGGCTCACGAGGGCGCTGATCGACCTCGCAGCTGACGTACGACTGAGCGTCGTAGCGACCGGCAACGTGCACTATCACGCCCGCCCCCGTCACCGTCTGCATGACGTGCTGGTGGCTATCCGGCACCGCACGACGCTCGACGGCTCGCATAACGTGCGCCGTGCCAACAGCGAGTTCTTCCTGCGCCCGCCTGGAGATGTTCATCGACTGTTTCGTGACTGTCTGGATGCTGTCGCTAATACGCTGGCCCTCGCGGAGCGCTGCAGAGGCTTCGATCTCACGCGTGACCTGGGGTATCGCTTCCCTGATTTCCACGGCGCCGATCGCGCACCCGCCCCGCGAGCGCTCGCCGAGCTGTGCGGTGCGCGACTCGACGAGCGCTTTCCCGTGGGCTCCGTACACCGCGACGAGGCGGAGCGGCGACTCGCCGAGGAGCTGCGGCTAGTCGAGCACCACGGGCTCAGCGGGTTTTTTCTCGTCTATCACGATCTGTTTGACCTGGCCCGCGAGGTCGGTGCCGACGTCCGGCGCGGCTCCCGGCGTGCCCGGGCGAATCTTCTGCCCGGGAGGGGACGGGGCTCATCCGTCTCTTCCGTCGTGTGCTACCTGCTCGGCCTGTCGCACATCGACCCGGTGGCGACGAGGCTCTTTATCGGGCGGTTCTTGAACGAAACCCTCGCATCGGTGCCGGACATCGACCTCGATTTCCCGCGCGAGATCCGCGAGGAGCTGATCCGGCGCGTGTACAAGCGTTACGGCGACGACCACGTCGGGCTCGTCTGCTCGTTTCCCACTTACCGCCTGCGCTCGACCGTGCGTGAGATCGGCAAGGCGCTGGACCTGCCGCTGGGAGAGATCGAACAGGTAGCGAAATTGGCGGATAGGCGGTCAGGCGGACTGGCGGACGAGCTGGAGCAATTGCCGGGGTTCGAAGGCCGGGCCACGGCCCCGCTCTGGAAGGAGCTGTGCGAGCTGGCGGAGGAGATCGCCGGGCTGCCGCGGCACGTCTCCCAACATGTCGGCGGAATGGTCATCTCGAGCCGGCCGCTCGTCGAGATCGTGCCGCTCGAGCGCGCCGCCATGGAGGACCGTGTGGTGTGCCAGTGGGACAAGGACTCCTGCGACGACGCGCGGTTCATCAAGATCGACTTTCTAGCGCTGGGCATGCTGTCGCTCGTCGAAGAATGCGTCGAGCTGGTCGCGACGCGAGACGGGACGCCGCCCGACCTCTCCCGCATCGACTTCGAGGACCCCGCGGTCTACGACCGGATCTGCCGGGGCGACACGGTCGGCCTGTTCCAGATCGAGAGCCGGGCGCAGATGCAGATGATCCGTCGCACCAGGCCAAAGAACCTCGAAGACCTGGCAGTGGAAGTCGCGATCGTGCGACCAGGGCCGATCGTGGGCGGCGCGGTGAACCCGTACGTGCGACGCCGGGAGGAGCAGCGCCGCGCTCGGGAAGCGGGCCGCCCCTACGAGCCGCCGCTCGATCATCCCCTGCTCAAAGAGGCGCTCGCGGAAACCCTGGGAGTGATTCTCTATCAGGACCAGGTCCTGCAGGTATGCCAGGCGCTCGCGGGATTCACCGCGGGCCAGGCCGAGGCGCTGCGACGGGCGATGAGCCGGCGGCGGAGCCGCGAGCTGATGGCGGGGTTCTGGGAGGAGTTCAAGGCCGGTGCCGGGGCACGTGGCGTCCCGGAGCGGACCGCCGAGCGCGTCTTCACGCAGGTGATCGCGTTCTCCGAGTTCGGCTTCCCCAAGTCGCACGCGGCGGCGTTCGGGCTGCTCGCCTATCAGTCGGCGTGGCTCCGGCACTACCACCCAGCCGAGTATTACACCGCGCTCTTCAATAACCAGCCGATGGGGTTCTATTCGCTCGACGTGCTGGGACGCGACGCGCAGCACAACGGGGTCGAGATGCGCCTCCCCGACGTCAACGCGAGTGACGTGTGGTGCAGCGTAGAGGGAGCGGGGAGCAGGGAGCAGGGAGCGGTTCCTTCCGATGCAGTGAGGGTTGGGCTCGGGTTCGTCAGAGACTGGAGCGAGGAGACGGCGACGGCGGTGGTGATCGAGCGGGAGCGTCACGGACCGTTCCGGAGCATCGGGGACTTCGTGCGACGCGCGCCGCCCAAGCTCAATCGCACCGCGATCGAGCACTTGGTGTGGGTAGGAGGCTGCGACGGCTACGGGCTCACCCGTCGCGAGCTGCTATGGCAGGTGGGGCTCTGGCTCCCGCCCGAAGCGGAGCGCGGCGGCGACATTGGCGGGCGGCGCCAGCTCGAGCTCGCCCTCAACCATCCCCACGAAGGCCTCCGGTTCGGCAGCCTCGAGGCGGCCGAGCGGCTGCTCGCAGAGTACGACGTCCTGGGGTTCGCGGCGAGCGGCCATCCCCTGTCCCTGCTGCGCGGTGCGCTCCCGCGGGGAGTGGTGCAGAGCGACGCGCTCCCCCGGCTCGAGCACAATGCCCCGGTCGAGGTCGCGGGACTGGTGGTTGCGCGCCAGCGTCCCGAAACGGCCAAGGGATTCGTCTTCGTGCTCCTCGAGGACGAAGGGGGGATGACGAACGTGATCGTCCGGCCGGACGTGTACGAGCGGTACCGCGCGGCGATCCGCGGCGAGCCGCTCTTGTGGGTACGTGGCATGCTCGCCAAGGACGACGGCACGGTGAACGTGCTGGCGGAAGAAGCGAAAGGACTGCATTGCGGATTGCGGATTTCGGATTGCGGATTTGAAGACCCCCCCAACGAATCCGCAATCCCCAATCCGCAATCCGCCATGGCCTTCATAAAGTCCATGCGCCGCGTGGCGCCGGAGTCGAAGGATTGGGGCTAGTTTTCTAGCTGATCATCAAGGAGGAGTTTCAGATGCCGCAGCGCGAAACCGCGACCCTCGCCGGCGGCTGCTTCTGGTGCCTGGAAGCCGCCTTCCAGGACCTGAAGGGCGTCGACAATGTCCAATCAGGATATGCCGGCGGCCGCGTCGCCAACCCGTCGTACGAGGACGTGTGCACGGGGACCACCGGCCACGCCGAGGTCGTGCAGATCACGTTCGATCCACAGATCGTCACGTTCGAAGACCTGCTGCACGTCTTCTTCACCATCCACGACCCGACCACCCTCAATCGCCAGGGCGCGGACGTCGGCACGCAGTATCGCTCGGCGATCTTCTACCACAGTCCCGAGCAGAAGGCCACGGCCGAGCGGGTGATCGCGGAGCTCCAGGCGGGAAAGCTGTGGGATGAGCCGGTCGTGACGGAACTGAAGCCGCTCGAGGCGTTTTATCCCGCCGAAGAGTACCATCGCGATTACTTCCGCCGAAACCCGAATCAGGGCTACTGCCGGGCGGTGATCGCGCCGAAGGTGGCAAAGGTCCGGAAACTCTATTTCGATCGATTGAAGCAACCCGCCTGATATCCCGGAGGAGGCAGGCATGGTGCGCTGGTCCATACTCGGGGTGCTGCTCGCAACGCCGATTCTATCGGTCGCCCAAGCGCCGCCCGCGGGTTCGACGGAGCCCTTCGTCGTCGAGTATTACTACAAGGCGCGTTGGGGTCACGCCGACGAGTTCATCCGGCTCTTCAAGAAGAACCATTACCCGGTGCTGAAGCGCGAGATGGAGCTGGGCCACATCCAGCAAGTGACCGTGGAGGCCCCTCGGTTCCACGGGACCGAGGACGGGCGCTGGGACTACCGCGTCACGATCGTGTGGAAGAACTCGGCCGCACCGCACGAGCCCTTCCCCGACGCGGAGCTCAAAAGGCTTTTCCCGGACCAGGACACGTTCCGCCGCGAGGAGCAACAGCGTTTCGAGATCCTCCTGGCACACTGGGACTTGCCGGTCGTCACGGTGGATCTGACGCGGCCGTAGCGTGAGGCAGTCCACCTGCTTCGCGCTCGCGGTCGTGCTGTGCGGCGGCCGACTCTCGAGCCAGTCGCGCGCGGCCCGGCTGGTCGACTCCGCGCGCTCGCAATTGTCCGCGAATCACGCCGACAGCGCGGCCGCCCTGCTCCGCATTGCCCTCGATAGCGCCACCGGCGCCACGACGGGGGAACGCGTCAACGCGCTGGTGTGGGAGGGCATCGTCCAGTTCGCCAAAGGCGACGAGACCGGCACGCGCATAGCGTTCCGGGAGGCGTGCACCCTCGACGGAGGCCTCGACATTAAGGGCCTCGAACAGATGTCGCCTCAGCTGTCGCAGATTTTCCAGCACGAGAAGGCGGGGGCGATCCGACGGAGAGCGGTCTACGTCTCCGGCGACGTGGACGATCCGCCGCGCCGGCTATCGGGCCCGCCGATTGCGTATCCTGGGGTCCTGTTGCGACGCCACGTGCAGGGCTTCATCGAGGTCACAGCCGTGATCGACACCACCGGCCGGCCGGAGGCCTCGTCGGTCGAGGTCCTGTCGACACCCGATTCCGCCTTGATCGGCCCGGCGAAGCAGATGATGCTCGCAACGCTATTCTCACCCGGCCATCGGAAGGGCGCTGCGGTTCGCGTCATGGTACAAATGAACGTGGACGTCCGGCCGCCTCGCCTGGACGCGACGGAGCTCACGGGCAGAGCCCGCGCCGAGCTCGCCGCCGGCCACGCCGACAGCGCGCAGCGACTGCTCGAGATCGCGCTCGATACGGTTGTGACGCATCCGACGGATGGGGAACGACTGTACGTCCTCCTCGTCCGCGGCATCGCCGCGACGCAGGCCGGCCAGGACAGCGCGGCGCGCGGCGACTTGGAAGCCGGCGTCGCCCTGTACCAGACCCTCACGGCTCGCGGTGTGGATCTCGCACCGTTCCTGCGCCACCTCGCGGACTCGGTCCGGCTCGCCCGCCGCGCCACGACGTCACCTGGCGATGTCATGCCCCCGCCCACGGCGGCCCGCGCCGCCGAGCAGCCGGTGCTCGTCTCGCACCCGGCGATACACTATCCCCCTGAGATGCAGGCGCTACGGATCGCCGCCACCGTCGTCGTGGAAGCAATACTGGACGCCACAGGACACGTCGAACCTCAGACCGCGAAGATCGTCCAGAGTCCGAACCATGCGTTCGATCGGGAGGCCCTGCGTGTGGTACGGGGTTCCGAGTATCAACCAGCGAAGAACGGCGGGCGACCGGTGCGGGTGGTGATCCGCCAGGCGGTCCGGTTCATCAACTACTAGTTAGTCGTGCGCTGCCGCAGGCCGGCGGGTAGTCCTCCCGAGATAGGTCCGCACTAGCGGCGCCACGCGCCCGCGCACGAGAGCCGACCTCAACTTTTCCCGCTCTTCGGGCGTCGCCACGACCAGGTACTGCTCGCCGCTCCCTGCTCCCTCTTTGAGCGCCACGGGAATCCCGTCCCGGTACAGGATCCGGTTCGTCGCCAGCCCGGCCACCACGTCACCCGGCGTGACGATGCCGACCAGGTTGAGGGGATCGGCACCGCTGACCGCCACCAGCTCTCCGCTCGGCGCCGCGCGGCGCACGCTCCGGAGCGAGCCAATCGCCTCGGGGAGTGCGTACTGCTCGCCCGAGAAGCCGCCGACGAACCGCCCCCCGCGGATCTCGCCACGCGCCTCGAGCCGGCGATACACGCGGAGGACATCGCGCCATGGGGCGAGCAGCGTCTCGCGCGTCACGAGTCGCCGAAACACGACGCCGTAACGTCGCAGTAGCTGCCACGCCACCGCCTCGGCCACTGCTTCCTCGGGGATGGGCGGCGAAGGACGCACCCGCGACCACCGCCCCGCCGTCTCGACGCCGAACGGGGCGATCTTGCCGCGACGCCGCAACCCGATGACTCCCAGGGGCCGCCGCCGGTCGGAAGGCACGAGCAACGCGCGCAGACCGGCGAAGCTGTCCGACGTGACGAGCCCCCACGCGACCAGCTCGCCGAGTCCCTTTTCGACTTCGGTGCGCAACAGGCCGGTGGCGTTCACGAGATCGCCGAAGAACGACGCGCCGCGCTGGTCGAGCGCTTCGAGCAGGGCACGTCCGGAATGCGTGAGCGGCAGGGCTGCCGTGTCGGCCTGTGTCGCCATGGACCGCCAGACCGCACCCCGCTCCCGTCTGAACAGGGCGATCGGCGTGGTGCGGATCGGCCCCGAGCGATGCCCCACCCCGCCGCCGTTCGAGGGCGCCGCCCCAGACAACCGGCCCCAAGCGATCTCCCCCGAGAGACACAGCCCATCCAGCCAGAGGGGATCGTATTCCCCGAGCCGGGCGGGAAGCACGGCCGACTCCCAGGAACCCGCGGGCACCTCATATCCATCGAGCAGGTCGAGCACCGCGGCCAGGCCTTCGGGACCTTCGGCCCGCGTGTCGGGCGTGACGCGTTGCCAGCGCAACAGGAACCGCATGAAGTCCGCGGGTGTGACCGGCTCGATCTCCTGCCGCAGACGGTCGAGGGTGTAGCGGTGGATGCGGGCCAGGAGCCTGCGTTCGCACCACTCGAGCGCCTCGACGCCGGGCGAGAAATGACCTCGCAGCACGAACCCCTCGTGCTCGAGCGCGCCGAGCGCGAAGTCCACGTCCGCGGCCGGGACGCCGAGCGCCGATCCAATCGCCGCCGCTGTGGTCGGCCCGGCGACCTCGAGCCGTCCACGCACGAGCTCCCGGAGCGCATCCTCGCGACTCCACGTCTTCGCGCGATCCCGCTCGGGCACGAGGACCGGTGGCTCGCACCGAGCTCCCGGGAACGCGGCCTCGAGCAGGGGCAGGCGTTCGGCCGCGACCCACAATTGCTGGTCGGTCTGCAGCACGCTCGCGCGCCCGGCTTTCTTGAGGTCCTCGAAATGCCCCTTCCATTCCGCGTTCCGCGTTCCGCATTCCGCATTCGGTAGGGCCCCGATGACGAGCAGCGCATCGTGGAGCTCGTCGGCAGAACTGACATCCGGCCAGGCTTCGTCCTTCACACGATCAATCGCCGCCTGGTCGAGCTTGCCGAGATCTTCCGCAGTCTTGACGTCGAGCCCGCGGCGCGTGATCACGGCTTGCGTCCGGCGCTCCTCGAGCGGAGCGTCGTCGAGGAAGGCGTACGGCTTCGCGTTGATGACCTCGTGTGAGAGAGGCGAAGGCTCGGTGGTGTCCCGCGCGACGAGGCGCATGCGGCCCGCCTCCATCCCCTCGAGGACGCGCTTCAAGCCGGGGAAGTCCATCGCCTCGAGCAGGCAATCGGCGATCGTCTGGTTGACGAGGGGGTGGTCGGGGATCTCGCGGTCGCCCACCAGGTTCTCGGGACACGCGAGCTGGTCCGGGAAGACGGCGGCCACGAGGTCCTCGGCGTCCATGCGCTGCAGAGGTGTGGGCACCTTCTTCCCGCCGCGCGCCCGCAGCACCGCGAGCGCCCGCGTGGCGTTCCAGCGCCAGCGGCTCCCGAACATCGGCGCATCGAGCATGGCCTGCACCAGCAGGTGCTCGGCGGTCTCGGGCTTGAGGTAGTGGAACACGTCTTCCAGCGGGAAGCTGTGCTGCGCGCCGAGCGACAGCACGATCGCGTCCTCGGTGGCGGCTGCCTGGAGCTCGAAGTTGAAGCTCCGACAGAAGCGCTTGCGCAAGGCCAACCCCCACGCGCGATTCAACCGGCTCCCGAACGGCGCGTGCAGGACCAGCTGCATCCCACCCGCCTCGTCGAAGAAGCGCTCGAGCACGAGCGTCTCCTGCGTCGGGATGACACCGAGGATGCTCTTGGACGCGGCGAGGTATTCGACCATCTGGCGCGCCGCTGGCTCGGGCAGCCCTGCGATCTCGCCGGCGAGCCAGCCGATCGCGGCGCTCTGCTCCCCGTTGAGGCGATCGGCGACGTCCTGCCGCAGGTGCGACACTTGCTGGGACAGTTCGACGGTGCGGCCCGGAGCTTCGCCCAGCCAGAAGGGAATGGAGGGTGGCTGGCCCTGCGCGTCCACCACGCGCACCTGGCCCGACTCGATCCGGTTGATCAGGTAGGAGCGGTTGCCCAGCTGGAAGATGTCGCCCGGCATGCTCTCGATCGCGAAGTCCTCGTTGAGCGTTCCGACGAACGTCTCGGTCGGCTCGAGGATCACGCGGTAGTCGCCGAGGTCGGGAATGGCTCCGCCCGACGTGAGCGCGGCGAGCCGCGCGCCCCGGCGGGCCCGTAGCCGCCGGTTCACCCCGTCGTAGTGCACGTATGCGCCCCGCCGCCCCCGCCGTGTAGTGAAGCCTTCGGCGAGCATCTGCACGACCGCGTCGAAATCCTTGCGCGCGAGGCCACGATATGGGTACGCGCCGCGCACCAGCTCGAAGAGCTCATCCTCCTGCCATTCATCGCAGGCGACGGCCGCCACGATCTGCTGAGCGAGAATGTCGAGCGGGTGCTCGGGAATGATCAAGCGGTCGAGCGTCCCCCCTCGGGCCGCCCGCACCAGCGCGGCGCACTCGATCAGCTCGTCGCGCGATAGGGGGAACAGCCGGCCCTTGGGCACCGCCGCGAGGTGGTGGCCCGAGCGCCCGACGCGCTGCAACAGGGTTGCGATCGAGCGCGTGGACCCTATCTGACAAACTAGGTCTACCGTCCCGATGTCGATCCCCAGCTCGAGCGACGCCGTCGCGACGAGGGCTTTGAGCTTTCCCTCCTTCAGCCGGGTCTCGGCATCCAGTCGCTTTTCCTTCGACAGGCTGCCGTGGTGCGATGTCACCTGGTCGGCGCCGAGATGCTCGGAGAGGTGCAGCGTCAGCCGCTCCGCCAGCCGCCGCGTGTTGACGAACACGAGCGTGGTGCGGTGCTCCTGGATGAGCTGTACCAGACGCTCGTAGATCTCGTCCCACACCTCCGCGGCCATCACGGCCTCGAGCGGGGAGGACGGAATCTCGATCGCGAGGTCGAGCGTGCGGGTGTGGCCGGAGTCGACAATCGAGGTGTCAGGGGTTGGGTGTCCGGTGCCCGAGAGAAAGGCTGCGATCTCTTCGATCGGCTTCTGTGTCGCCGACAGGCCGATGCGCTGTAGCCGTCTCCCTGCGAGGTGCTCCAAGCGCTCGAGCGAGAGCGCCAGATGGCTTCCGCGCTTGTCGCGCGCCACCGCGTGGATCTCGTCCACGATCACCGTGCGCACGCTCCGGAGCATCTCGCGCGCCCGCTCGGACGTCAGGATGAGGTAGAGCGACTCCGGGGTGGTGACCAGGATGTGCGGCGGCCGGCGGACCATCTCCTGCCGCTCCGAGCCGGGCGTGTCACCCGTGCGCACCAGGGTTCGGATCGCCACGTCGGGCAGGCACGCCGCCTCGAGCGCCCGGCGGATCTCCGCCAAGGGCTCTGCCAGGTTCTTTTGGACGTCGTTCGAAAGGGCCTTGAGCGGCGAGACGTATACGACCTGAGTCTCGTCGCCGAGCGTGCCGCCGAGCCCCTGGCGCAGCAGTGCGTCGATGGCCGAGAGAAAAGCGGCGAATGTCTTGCCCGAGCCCGTAGGAGCCGCGATGAGGGCGTTCTCGCCGGCCGCGATCCGGGGCCAGGCTCGCCGCTGTGGCTCCGTGGGCTCCCGGAAGCGGGACTCGAACCAGCGAGCGATGACCGGATGGAACCCCGACAGCGACATGATCGAAATATGGCGAAGATTTCCCGAAGTGGCGACCTACGCCGGCAACCCCTCCAAGGTGACCCCGCGGGTGGCCGCGATACGCTCTACCGTTTCCCCGATCTTGTTGTTCGGGGTCGAGGCTCCCGCCGTCACCCCGACCGTCACCGGACCCTCAGGCAGCCAGCCCTCCCGGCGCTCTTCCGACTTGCCCCCCACGGGACGGAAGCGGATGGCGCCTGCGCCCGGATCGATGCAGGTCGCATCCTCGATGTGATAGGTCGGGGCTTTCTCGTGACAGATCGCGGCGAGGTGCGTCGTGTTGCTCGAGTTGTACCCACCGATCACCACCATGAGGTCGAGCGGCTCGGCGATGAGCTTCAACACCGCGTCCTGGCGATCCTGGGTGGCCGAGCAGATGGTGTCGAAGGTGCGAAAGTGGTCGGCCAGCGCTCCCTCGCCGTAACGCCGAGTCATGCTCCGCCGGATCTCGGCCGCGATGGCGAGCGACTCCCCCGACAGCATGGTGGTCTGATTCGCGACCCCGACATGCACGAGGTCGCGATCAAGGTCGAAGCCCGCTGACATCTTGTTTGCGAAGAACGAAGTGAACCGCTCCTTGCTCCCCGCTCCCTCGATGTACCCACAGACTTCGCGCGCCTCCGTCATATCCCGCACCACGAGGTACTTCCCCCCCGGATACTTGCTCACCTGGCTGGCGGTGGCCTTCGTCTCTTCGTGATGGTACTTGCCGTGAATGACGGCGGTGAAGCCGTCCTTGGCGTAGGAATCGACGCGCTTCCACACGTTCAGCACCGAGCCGCACGTCGTATCCACGAGCACGCAGCCGACGGCGCGCAAGCGCTCGAAATCCTGCACCGTGACGCCGAAGGCGGGCAGGATGACTGCATCGGCCGGCGTGACCTGCGTGAAGTCGAACTCGCCGTCATCCGGCCGTCGGAGGAATTCGACCCCCATCGCCTGCAGCTTCTTGTTGACGTGGGGGTTGTGAATGATCTCGCCGACGAGGAACACGCGGCGCTCCGGGAATTTCGTGCGCGTTTCGTAGGCATATTCGACGGCGCGGTCCACCCCGTAGCAAAACCCGAACTCGCGCGCCAGCTTGAACGTCACATCGCCCGCCGTGAGCACGTAACCCCGCTCGCGGATGTGGTCTACTACTCTGCTGTGGTAGTCCGCTGCGAGCGCGCCCTCGATGTGGCCCTTGAGCCCGAAACCGCGTCGGAAGTAGGTCTGCTCCACACGGTCAATCTAACCGCACGCCCCTGCCCGCGCGCACGGCGTCCATCACCCGTTGCACGGCGAGGCCGTCGTGAAAGGTGGCCGGCTCTCCCGTCGGCGGCCGGCCGGCCAGCACGCCGACCAAGTCCTGCATCAACCGGACGAAAGAGCGGGCCCACATGTTGTTCGGGCTGGTGCGCTCCCACAAATCGTCGGGCACGCTGATGTCTTCGAGCTCCGCAGCGCGCCGGCCGATTTCGAGCTTCGTCTCGCCGGTGAGCACGAGCGTGCCCTCACTCCCGGTGATCTGCGCGAAGTGCCCCGTCCCGTGACTCGCGACCGTAGAGAGCGTGACGGTCACGACGGCGCCCCCGCCGAGCCGCAGGACGAAGCTCGCGAAATCGTCGGCCGTAACGGGCCGGGCGACGTGTTGCTCATCGAGGCGCTCGCGTACCAGTGTTGCGATACCGCCCTGCACATCGACGACATCCGTTCCCGTCCAGAAGCGGCACAGGTCGATCAGGTGCGACCCGACCGCGCCCAGGATGCCGCCACCGCGTGCCGCGTCGTACCACCAGTTCCACGGCGCGTCGAGCGCCTGGGGCCGGCCGTCACCGCGCAGGTACGGTTTGAGAAAGAGCTCGATGTGCCATACCGAGCCGATCGCGCCTGCGCGAATCAGCTGCTGCACCTTCCGGCGGTTGGGCTCGTAGCGCAGCTCGTGATCGATGCGGGCCACACCGCTGCTCTGCGCCGCGACCTCGACCATCTGCTGGGCTTCGCGGGCCGTAAGGGCCATCGGCTTCTCGCACAGGACGTGCTTCCCCGCCTCGAGCGCCGCCACGGCGTGCCGCACGTGCGCGTCGGGGGTCGAGGACACGATGACGAGGTCCATGCCCGGAGCCCGGGCGAGCTCCTCGCCGCTCCCGAACGCCTGCGGTATGTCGAATTCCTTCGCCACCGCCCGTGCCCGCTCGAGGCTGCCGCTCGCGACCGCGGCGATCTTCGCCCCCGAGACCAGGCGCAGCGCTGGGAGTTGGACTCGGCGTCCGAAACCGGTGCCGATCACGCCGATCTGGAGGCTCACGGATGGGCCCGGCACGAAACCGTGTCCGTCCCGATCGGCACGGCCTCGAACGCCACCTCGGCCGTCACGCGCCCGGCAGCCGCCACCGCGAGCCCGGCACCGCGTACGGTGAGCGTCACCGCGGGGTGAACAGCGCTCACGGTGACATCGCCCGAGTCGAGCGCCACGCCGTGAGCGATGTCCCCCAGCATGAACCGCACTCCAACGGTCGCGCCCCGCGCGGAAACCGTATCTCCGCGCTGCAGGAGGGGCCAGGTGCCCCCTGGCGCGAGCGAGTCGGCGGTCCGAAGCCAGACGATCGCCCCATTGCCTCCGCTCGACCCCCGAAGCAGAACGCCGTGCCCGCTCCCCCCGACGCACTGGCTCGCCAACGCGGGGGCGGTGAAGTGCACCGTATCCTTCGGCGCACGGATGACGAGCGCCCGCACCACGGCGGCTCGCTGCTGGGTCGACGCGCTCCCGCACGCCGCACCCAGGGCGGCCACGGCAATCATCACGCGCCGTGTCAGGAGGAGGCCGCCACAGGCAGTGGCGCGACGCCGAGCTGCGCGCGAGCCTCAGGGCTCGTAAGGGTGTGCGGGGCGAGGGCGGCGAGCAGGCCGTCGGGCAGGGGACGCGGCTTGAGACCTTTGCGATCCACGCAGACGAGCACCATCCACCCGGCCGCGCCGAGCGTCGCGCGGTCGTCTCGGAGCACGTCGAAGTTGAGCGTCATGGATTTGGTGCCGACACGGCCGACGTAGGTCGCCACGCGCAGCCGGTCGTCCAGGCGCGCGGGCCAATAGAACTCGCTATGAACGACCTTGCGAGGCAGAAAGATGTCGTAGCGGTCGAAGACCTTGGCGTACGCCAGGCCGCAGGCGCGGAACAGCTCTGTCTCGGCGATCTCGAAGAGTCTGACGTAGGAGCCATAGAAGATGATGCCCGCGAAGTCCACGTCGGACCAGCGGACATACTCTTCGATGACGAACGGTGTGGCGGACATCACCTCCCGACCGGTGGGACCCGAGCGGGAAGCTAGAGGGCGTCAAACCTCGACGCCAGGATGGGACGTCAGTTGCGCGAGGAGCCGTTCCCCTGGCGCCCGTTCGGCCGCAATCCGTAGGCGCGGAGACGGCGCCACAGCGTCGTGCGGCTGATGCCGAGCCGGCGCGCGGTCTCGGCGAGCTTGCCGTGTGTCGCTTCGAGTGTGTCGAGGATTGCCTGGCGCTCCCGCTCCGCCAGCGTGTGGTTGCCGTCGCCTTCCGGGAGGAACACCACCTCGCCCAGCTCCATCGAGCCGTGCTTCAGCGTACGCGCCCGGCCGCCGAACGCGACGAGGCGTTCTCGAAGGTTTTCCCCGCGGCGGCTCGAGCCATCGCCGAGGGAATCGAGCGTGCGGCGCGCGCGCTGGTTTGTGTACACGACGCGGCCGTACGCGTCGAACACCACGACGCCTTCGCTCACGGTTTCCATGACCGCCTGACCGAGCGGGGTGAATGTAAACGGGGGGGTCGCGCTGGGAGCTTTCTCTCTGGTCGCCATACGTCCTTGCATAGCCGGGTTCCGGTTTCTCAGGGTTGCGGGTTGCACCGCTATGGTAGAGACCCGCCGAGCGAACGGAGGTCACAACCGGCTTTCGCGTACTTCTTAGTGAATTCTTAGCGGCGCCACCCCTTGCCGCGCCCACCGTGGCCACCGCGTCCGGAGCGGGCCAAGCGTTGCCGCTCCCCGCGCGACAGGCCGCTCAGCTGGCGCCGCAGGTCGTCGAGCGAGTCGGCTCGCACGGCTTCCCGTTTGCCGCGCAGCACCGTGAACCGGATCGGCCGGTCGAACGGCGGCAGGTCCCGCGGCTGCAGCCGGCGCGCCTGCCCCTCCTTGAGCCGGAGCCGGACAACACCCAGGCCCTGCTCGACTTCGTAATCCAGCGGCACGCGGTCGCCGTAGATGTGCACGGAGTCTGGGAGCGCTTCGAGCGCGCCTCGCTCGCGCTCCGGAATCGCCGCATCGACGTCGAGGACGAGCCGCGTATTGATGAAGTTCTCCCACGAAGAGACGCCGGCCAGCTGGTCCTTGAGGACGTCGGTGACGCGCTCGGTAGATGCCTGGGCCAGTCGCCCCCCGCTCCGACGCCAGTAGAAACCGAATCGCTCGAGCGCGCGTCGAACGCGCCCCTGGTCCGGGTGCGGCGTTTCTCCGGCGACGAGGGCCTGCACGAGGGCCTCCCGGGCCACTGGTGCAAGCTCGGTGGGGAACGGGTTCTGCAACGGCTCCACCTCGCGCTCGAGGAGGAAGCCGAAATAGCTCACCGTGTGCACGCGCATCAGGCCTTCCCGTCGTCGCTGACGCTCGAACACCACCGTCGCCGCACCTCGCCGCGCGTACCGGCGGATCGCTCGCTCCGAAAGCTGGGTCCCTTCGATGCTGGCCCGCGGCACGCCGAATCGGTCGGCGAAGTAGCGCAGGGTCCCTGCCACCGCGCCCCAACTGCCGCACACGGAGGTGCGGCTGACACGGGCCTCGCGTCCATCCGCCGTCGCCTCGTCGATCACCAAATCGAAGGGCATGATCTTGGCCACGAGATCCGCGAATGCCGCGACCGTCTTCTCACCCGCGTGCGACAGCCGCTCCGGGAGCGGCAGCTCGAGCTGCCGGTACACGGACGCGAGCCCGAGCGCCACGTCCTCGATCGCCTTCACCAGGACGCCACGCTCCTCGGCCCAGCGATCGATCGTTTCGCGGAACAGGTGCCGCGGCAGGCCGTAAACCTCGCCCAGGTACCCGTGCTTGTTCACGGCCTCGGCGTACACGTTGTACGCCGTTAGGTGGTCGCTTCCGGGCGCGATCAGCCCTCGCAGCTCGCGCTCCTCGCGCGTCATGCGATGCAGCGATTCAATGTTCGCGGCGACCGCTACGACCGGGACCAGGTCGGCGTCGGCGTGGCACAGGAGTTCTCCCCACGGACGGTCGACCGGCATCGCCTCCACATCACGCCCATAGCGCGTCAGGCGGCCGCCCTCGATGAGACCGCGCTCGCTCAACAGCTCTACGGCGTCGCGATACGCCCTCCGGTCGAGGGGCACCGGCAGGTCGAGGTCACGGGCATCGACGCCCATGGCGGCACAGGTGATCGCCACTCGCTCGGCATCGCCCGCCAGCTGGAACTCGGGCGGCGTGGGCTCGAGCTGGTCGAACACGAGGTCGCGGTCGCTGAGGATGTACACCTCGCCACCCTCCACGCGTCCGTGCACGCGCCCTGCCATCTGCAAGATTTCGTTCGCGCCGAGGTAGAGTCGCGTGAGGACGTTGCGGCCCCGCTGTACGACGTTCGCGTACCGGGCGTCGTAGATCACCACGGTGTCCAAGCCTCGGATGTTCAGCGCTGACTGACCCGCGGCTGTCATGGCGAGGAGGAACGGCCGTCGCACCTCACCGTCGAGAAACGGCCGGATGACGCGGATCGGCTCACCGCCGTGGTAGAAGGCGGTGGGGAGTCCTTGCCACCGGTCACCGAGCTCCTTCGCGATCTGCTCGACCTCGGCTCGCGTGGGCACGAACACCGCCACGCCGCGGCGCTCCCGCAATACCCGCTTCATGAAGCGTGCGTCCAGGAACTCGAGCGGCTGCTGTGGCAACACGCGCACGTCGGCGGCCCGCGCCGGATCGAAGGCGCGGGTCTCGAGCACCTCGACGGATCCGAGGTAGCGGGCGTAGAACGATGGGTCCACGGTCGCGGAGAGCCAGATGAAGCGACAGCCCGCCCGCTTCCCGAGCGCCAGACACAGCTCGAGCTCCGCGGACGTCTGGTGGATCTCGTCGACCACCAGGGTATCGCGCGCAGTAATCAGGCCGTCCTCGAACCAGCGACGCGCGATCCCCGTCGTCACGATGACGACGTTCCACGTGGGCGTCTCAGGCGTCGCCTCGCGCTCGCGGTTGACGACGCCGACCTTGAGCGGCGTCTGCAGAATGGTCTGCGCAATAGGCTTGATGGCGAGCGTCTTCCCGGTGCCCGTCCCGGCGACGATGCCGAACCCCTTCCCCGACGCGAGCCGCCGAATGTCATCCCCGTGCTCCCGCGCGAGCAGCGTGTCGATGTCCAGGCCCATGGCGAGCTCGATCGTCTCGCACGCCGCGCGGGTGGGAGCGATCACGACCACGCGTCCGGTCGCGGGCTCGGCGGCGAGGAAAGCGTTGGGGTCGGGAGGAAGGAAGTGATCGCGGAGGATGCGCACCGTCGCAATATAGTGAGCGAGGCTCGTGCGACGGTGAAAAAAGAAAGCGGGAGGCTGGCGTGCATGCCTCCCGCTTTGCGACCGTACCTGCGGCACTGCCTAGGGCGCCAGCCGCCGCATCCGGAACATCCTGTTGCACGCCGTACTCCGGAGGTACAGCCATTGCGCCTTACTCGTTGTCGTAGTCTCCGTCGTACCGGCAGTGGTGGCGGTGATGACGCCGAGCCACGTATACGCGCTCCACGACGAGCGGCGCCGGCCGATAGAATCGGCGGCGCGCGCGATAGAAGCCGTACGGCCTGCCAACCACCACGACTCCGCGCACGAACGCCCGGGGCGCGGGGAAACCGACCGCGACGCTGACGCGGGTCTGCGCGCTGGCGGGCCGCGTCGCGAGTGCCAAGACGAGTCCGATTGCCATGATCACGTGTTTCATAGGTCACCTCCGACCCCGACCTTTGGAAGCGCCGTGCCAGAGGGGAAACGTTTCGGCAACCTATAGTGCGGGAGAGGGTTACAGCTGGTGGGGAGCTGCAGGCTCAGCGAAAGAGTGTCACTTCAGGCGGTCACCCTGTACCGGCCGTCCGGCAGTCGCCGGGGCTATTGGTGCTGGGGGGGAACCGCGCGCTCCATCAGGCGAAGCACTTCTCCCGGCTCCGCGTGCCTCCCTACGGCCTTCTTGGAGAAGACCCTGCGCCCATCCACCTCGACCTCGAACACACCGCCAGAAGACTGGATCAGTTTCACGTCGGTGTGCGGGTAGACCTTGCGGATCTCGGCCGCCAGACCGGCGGCCCGGGGCTCGTAGTTTCAGACGACGCAGTATTCGATCGTGACTCGCATGTGTGAACGATAGCCGCGCTTGACACGTCGCGCCAAGGGTTCGAGTTTGCTCCTGGCTCCCCGATGAGTTCCTTCTCCCGTCTCAAAGCGACGCCCGGCCTTGTGGTACGGACCCTCGTCGCGATCGGCGCCGTCGTCGCGATCGCCGGAGCCGTGATGGCATTCGCTTCCGGACAAGCTCCCCTCGGCTTGGACGCCCTCGAGGAAGCCCTGGCGCTCGCCGTCGTCGGAGCACTCGCCCGCCGCTACGGCATCGCCCTCCCCGGCAACGGCTTCTCTTCCTACGTCCTTGGCGTCATGGCGTACGCTACGCTCGATCGGGGCTGGCCGTTCGCCGTAGTGGTCGCGCCGGCGGCGATGCTCGCGGGCGACCTCGCGCTGCGCCGTGTTTCCGTCGCCGCGGCATTCGATAACGCGGCCCACCTCACAGCCGGGGGAGCGGCGGCTGGGTTGGTGTACGCTCGCCTTGACGGGGCGACGGGCGCCGGTGCATTGGCATCCGGTAATCTCTTTCCCCTCGCCGCCGTCCTCATCGTTCTGCCCTGCGTCGTGAACGGCACCTTCTACCTCGAGCTGGCGCTGGGGCGCAGCATGGCTTGGGTCGACGCGAGGCTGACGGCCCGGTGGGAAGCAACGGTCTACGCCTGCTCCGCGGGCCTCGCCCTAGGCTCGCTGGCACTCGCGCACTCGCAGCTCGATACCACCGGGTTCACCGTGATCGCCGCGGTGCTCGTCGGTGCTGCCGTCGCGAGCCTGTCGGTGATCCGTCGGGGCGCCCGCGCCGACGAGCTTGCGCTCGTCCAGAGTCTCTCCCAGGCCATCGCGGGAGACATCAGCCTGGCAAGGAGCTTTCCGCGCATTCAGGAGCTCGCCCGCCGGTTGGTTCCGTGGGAGCACATGGGCTTCGCTCGCTTCGATCCTCTGACCAATGAGATGGAGCTGGTGGCGGACACGGCGGCGAGCGGCCCGGGCTCCTTCCGGTTCGACGCCAACGCCGGTCTGACCGGAGAGGCGGTACGACTGCGGCGACCGGTGGTGGCGCGGGCCCTGGCGGTCGAGCAGGTGGTGGTCCCCGGCCGGGAGCGCCCGGGGTCGGAGGTGCTGGTGCCGCTGTATCACGCCGGGCAGCTCGTGGGGCTGTGGAGCGTGCGACACTCCGATCCGTCCATGTATCGGGACTCGGACGGCGACATGCTCGCGCTGCTGGCGCCCCAGCTGGCGCTCATGCTGGCTATCGAGGGATCCGTACAGCCGGTGGTTGGCGCGTCCGACCGAACGACCGCCTACATCCAGACCCTCACGGCCGCCACGGGACAGATCAATGCCTCGAGCGAGCGAGTGGCGGCCTCCGCGCGTCGCGCGAGCCAGGGCGCCGCGCAGGCCGCCACCTTGGTGAGCGCCCTCAGCCGCGATTCCGTTCAGCTCACGCAGCATGCGGGCGAGGTAGCGGCAGCGGGCGACGAGACCCGCGCTTCGGGCGCCGAGATGGAAAAGACCACCGAGAAGATCCGCCTCGCGACGCAGAGCGCGGTGCGCCGGCTCAGTGATCTCGGCGTGACCACCGAAGAGAGTGCGCGCGAGGTGCGCCGTCTCCGCGACGTGGCCGAACAGGTCGAGAAGTTTTCAGAGGCGATCGGCTTCATCGCCAACCAGACGAACCTGCTCGCCCTCAATGCGACGATCGAGGCGGCGCGCGCCGGCGTGCACGGACGGGGCTTCGCGGTGGTGGCCGACGAGGTGCACAAACTCGCCGAAGAGAGCGGCCGGGAAGCCCGCAACGTCGGCCGGTCCGCGCAGGACACGCGGCGGGCCCTCGACCGCGCCGCCCAGTTGCTCGAACGAGTCCGGGGCGACCTCGCGGACGTCGTCCAGAGCTCGACCGACTGGGTGCAGGATCTGGCGCGCATCGCGGACACGGCGTCCGGTACCGCGCGCGCCGGCAAACGCGTCGCGGATCTGGCGCGCGGCATATCGGAACGCGCCGGCAGCATCAGCCAGTCGCTCGACCAGGCGAAAGCCGGCGCGCACGCCTCCACTCGGGAGGCCGAGGCAGTCTCCGCCGCCGCCGCAGAGCAGCTCCAGGCTATTCAGGCGGTCGCGCGAGGCGCCACCGAGCTGGCGGCCCTCGCGGAGAACCTGGCCAGGGCGGTGCGTTTCGTGCGCGGAGGAAACGGGCGACAGTAACGGTGCGTGATCCACATCACCATCGCGGCCGCCGGGGTTTCTAACCGGCGGCCGAATTATTACCGTAGGGCCACACCCTAGACCTGAGAGCCGATCGGTGCGAACACTGGTGACACTGGGAGTAGCGTTCGCGTGCGGGATCACGAGCCTCGACGCGCAGCGCGCGCATCAGTTCGAGTTCGGTGCGTTCGGCACGTACACGCGCTACGACCGTGCGTTCAGCCTGGACAACCAGATCGGCGGCGGTGGACGGCTCGGGTACTTCTTCACCGATGTGGTCGGCGCCGAGCTCGAAGCCACTTACCAGAGCCCCAACCCCACCGTCGGCACCGCCTCTCCCACACTCGCATCCGGCAGCGCCAGTCTGGTCCTGAACTTCGGCAGCGCCAGCAATCTCTTCTACTTGTTGGGTGGCTACTCGCGCCTCGACTTCGAGAAGAACGCCCCTTATCGCTTCACCGATAACGCGATACACGGAGCGATCGGCGATCGCGTGTTCCTCGGCAACTGGGGCGCTCTCCGTGCGGAGGTGCGGGGCATCTACGCTCCGAGCACCGGTTTCCGCGGCACGGACTGGGCGGGCCACGTCGTCGGGTCGCTGGGCCTTTCGGTGTTCACGGGCGGCGGGCCGGCGGTCGACACCGACCATGACGGGGTCCCCGACCAGAAGGACGCCTGCCCCGGCACGCCCCTGGGCGCGGCCGTGGACGCGCGCGGCTGCCCGACCGACTCCGACCACGACGGCGTGTACGACGGCATCGACCGTTGCCCCGGCACTCCCGCGGGCGCGCGTGTGGACGCGACCGGCTGTCCGACCGACGCCGATCATGATGGGGTGTACGACGGCATCGACCAGTGCCCGGACACGCCGGCCGGCGCTCATGTGGACGCCAAGGGTTGCCCCATCGATTCCGATCGGGACGGCGTCCCGGACGGGATCGACCAATGCCCCAACACCCCCGTCGGCGCCATGGTCGACGCGACCGGTTGCCCGCTCGACTCGGACAAAGACGGCGTCCCCGACGGCATCGACAAGTGCCCCAACACACCACCGGGCGTGGAAGTGGACGACGTCGGGTGCCAGCGCTTCAAGGACTCTGACGGTGACGGCGTGGACGACTCGAAGGACAAGTGTCCCGGTACGGCCCCGGGCACGCGAGTGGACGCCGTCGGCTGTCCGATCCTGTTCACGCCCGAGCGCACGCCCGTGATCCTGCGAGGAGTCATCTTCGAGACCGGCAAGTCGGCGCTCAAGCCCGAGTCCTTCACGGTGCTGGACATCGTGGCGCAGTCGCTCAACGCGAATCCGGACATCCGGATCGAAGTCGCGGGCTACACCGACAATACCGGTGCTGTCGCGACGAACGTCAGGCTCTCCCAGGCGCGGGCGGGCGCGGTGCGCTCGTACCTGGCGAGCAAGGGTGTGGCACCGGACCGCATGATCGCGAAGGGCTATGGGGCGGCAAACCCGATCACGACTAACACGACCGCCGCCGGTCGCCAACAGAACCGGCGCGTGGAGTTGCACCAGTTACCATGAGCGTGGCGCGCGCGGGAGCCCAGCGGGAGTGGAGGCGGATCGGATTGCTGGGCGTCGTGTTGGCGCTGGCCGCGAGTCGCCTCGCCGCGCAGCACGCGGGGCAATTCGAGGTGGGCGCGTTCGGCTCCTATACGAAGTACGACGCCAGCTTCGGGCTCTCCGAGAAGATCGGCGGAGGCGCGCGCCTGGGATACCTCTTCGGCAACGTGTTCGGCGTGGAAGGGGACATCCTCTTCCAGCCCGAGTACACGGTCGTCCCTTCGAGCGGGACGCCCCAGTCCCTGCAACCGTTGATCGGCAGCGCATCACTCGTGGTGAACGCCCTTCACGCCAATCGGCTCATGGTGTACGTCTTGGGCGGCTACACCCTCCTCGACTTCGGCACCCGCGCACCGTACAAGTTCACCGACAACGCCGCCCACGCCGGGGCCGGCGTCCGGTTGTTTCTCACGAATCGCATCGCCCTGCGGGTCGAAGGGCGCGCGATCTACACTCCCAGCACCCGGTCGACGTTCACCACGCAAACCGCGAAGCATTACGTCGGGACGGTCGGCCTCTCCGTCTTCCACCTTGGGGGGCCGGCCAGGGTCACAAGCGCCTGCCCCAACCCGCCCGCTGGCGCGGTCCTCGACAAGCGCGGTTGCCCCGTTGACTCGGATCAGGACGGCGTTCCGGATGGCCTCGACAAGTGCCCCAACACCCCGCTGGGCGCGCACGTCGACGCCACCGGCTGCCCGGTCGACTCGGATGGCGACGGCGTGCCGGATGGGATCGATCAATGCCCCAACACGCCCAAGGGCGCGATGGTGGACGCCAAGGGATGCCCCATCGATTCGGACGGCGACGGAGTGCCCGACGGCATCGACCAGTGCCCCAACACGCCGCCGGGTGAGACGGTCGACGCCAAGGGCTGCCCCATGGATTCCGACGGCGATGGTGTGCCCGACGGGATCGACCAATGCCCCGATACGCCGAAGGGGGCCATCGTCGACGCCAAGGGTTGCCCGCTCGACTCCGACCTCGACGGCGTGCCCGACGGGATCGACAAGTGTCCCAACACGCCCCCGGGAACCAAGGTCGACGCGACAGGGTGCCCGCTCCCGGTCGAGGCGGTGAGCCCGCCCCCGCCGCCCACCGCCGCCGCACCACCTGCCGGTGCTGGCAAGTGCCCGCCGGCGCCGCCCGGAAGCAAAGTCGACGCCAACGGGTGCCTCATTCTGTTTGCGCCCGAAGCTGCGCGGTCCCTGACCCCGGGTGAGCCCCCGCCCCCGCGGCCCACCCTGATCCTGACGGGCGTCAACTTCGAGACGGGCCGATCGGTCCTGACGCGAGACTCCTACATCGTGCTCGACGCGGTCGCCGCTTCGTTGCTCGCAAATCCCGACATCCGGATCGAAGTCGCCGGATACACGGACTCGACCGGCAGGAAGTTCATTAACATGCGGTTGTCGCAGGCGCGCGCCGCCGCAGTTCGCTTCTACCTCGCGCGCAAGGGAGTGCCGCCCGTGCGAATGGCGGCCAAGGGCTACGGCGCGTCGGGCTACATCGCACCGAACAGTACCGCCGCCGGGCGCGCCCAGAACCGGCGCGTCGAGCTGCACAAGCTCCCGTAGTCGCGCCCGGAGACCGGGCTCGGTATTTTCCCGTGCCCGTGTCCCCCCCCCGCGTGCTCGTCATGCT
>DASZCN010000072.1:0-2146 GCA_035943095.1 Gemmatimonadales bacterium
GTACCTGGCGCACATTGGGGGCCTCGGGTTCGGTGCCCTCACCGCGCGCTTCTTTGAGGACCCGCGCCGACTCGCCGCGCAGCGGGAGCAACGCTTCAACTCTCCCTAGCCCGTTGGTTCGTTGGTGCCTCCTCGCCGCCAGCCGCGCGCGACCTCGACGCCCGAGATGCACGCCGAGAGCCACAGGACTCCCGCGGCGTAGCCACCTACCACGTCGCTGAAGTAGTGGACGCCGAGGTAAAGGCGACTCAGGCCGATAGCCACGACCAGCAGCGCGGTGCCTAGCTCCACTGCGACCTGCGCATGCGGGCGATGGATCCAAAGGACGATGAGTACGTAAGCGAGCATGCCATAGCCGACGAGCGAGCCCATCGCGTGGCCGCTCGGGAAGCTCCAGCTCGAGTAATGGAGGACGGCGGTGGCGTAGGGTGGCCTCGGGCGCTGGATCGCGAGCTTGAGCACCTGATTGAGGAGGCCCGCTCCCGCGAGCGCGGTGACCCAGCCCCCGAGGATGATCCATTCGCGCCGAACCGCCAGGAGTAGGCCGACGCCGAGGGCTACGACGGTCATTGTGACCAACGAGCCGAGGAAGCTGATCGCGTTGAAGATAGCGTATCCCGTCCGCGTGGCGTGCGCATGAAACCAGTCGAGCAGGGCCACGTCGAACTGGGTAAGCGGGTCATGGTGGAGGACGTCCTCCGTGATTCCCGCAAAGAGCCATAGTCCGGCGAGGCTGATCGCGAATCCGATCGTGAGGTGAAGGCGCGAGCGCAATCCGAGGCTATCGCGAGGACACGATGTTCCGGAACTGCGGGTTCCCGCGAAGGCCCCGGAATGCCGGATCCACCGCTGCGAACTGAAGAAACGGGCTGCGCTCGTCCCGCGCCTCGCGGAGCCACCACAACGCGGCGTCGTTGCGATTCAACAAGCCGTAGAGCACGGCGATCCGCATCGCGCGGTCGGGGGCACGGGCGGCGCGCGCGAGGGTCTGCGCCCACCATTCGAATGCTCCCGGTAATCCCCGATGTCCGTATGCGCGCCGCAGGTCTGCGATGTCCGCGCCGCTGCCGCCGCGCGCGTGAATCACCCCCTCGAGGGCGGCAAGCGCCTCGTCGCGCTGGCCTGCCGCGGTGTAGAGACGCCAGAGCTGTGAGCTGGCGCGGGAAGATGCCGGGTCCAGCGCGAGCGCGAAGCGAATCTGGCCGATGGCTTCGCGATCCTGGCCGGACCAGAACAACACCATGGCCAGGTCGGCGGCGATGGAAGGCGAGACCGGGTCGTGACGCTGCGCGCTGCGCATCTCGTGAACCGCCTCCTCGATCTTGCCATGAGAGGCCAATCCCAACGCGTACCACTGGTGTGCGGTGGCATAGGTCGAATCGAGCGAGATCGCTCGCCGGTACTCCGTTTCGGCCCCACGCCAGTCATGGTTGAACCAGGCGCCCACTGCGCCGAGCGACGTGTGCGCCTCGGCCAGCTCGTCGTTCAGGCGCACCGCCGCCAGCGCGGCCGCGCACGCTTGCCCGGCTGTGGCCGGGGACGAGGAGTCACCGTACCACGCCTGTAGCGCGTACGTGTCCGCGAGCCCGCTGTACGCCGGAGCGTATCTTGTGTCCGCCGATACCGCGCGCGCGAAGAGGCGCACGGCGAGCTGGAGGCTCTCAGCCGTTCGCCGGTTCCAGAAGAACCGTCCCACGCGAGTCAGGGACTCCGCCGAGGTCCGATCCGCATCGCCTAGAGCGCCACGAGCCCTGCTCGAAAGTTGGTGTGCGATCCGGACGATCCCGAGCGCGGCCACGAGCGAGGCGGCGACCGTCAGTGGGACCAGCCATCTGCGCCGGACGCGACCGATCGGGACAATGTGGTCAGGGGTGGTGTTGCTCTGCATCACGACACCAGTCCAACGCTCCTGTGTGGGAGTTCGGGGCGCAGGCGCACTGCGGGCGTGAACCGCGCTAGCACTACCTATCGTGCGCAGCAGGTCTTGCGTCTCAGATGACGGCAGCATCTCGAGGTCCCTCGCGAGATCACGTGCGAAGAGACGATACGCCTCCGCCGCATCCGCCCGGTCGCCGGCATCGGCGAGAACCATGAGCAGGTCGCGCAGGGCGAGTTCATCGGTAGGTGTCAGCTCGAGGCGTCGGCG
>DASZCN010000073.1:0-35759 GCA_035943095.1 Gemmatimonadales bacterium
CAGTACGACCTGCTCGCGATCGGCGCGCACGGCCTGGGACGGCAGCAGTTTTCGCAGCTCGGTGGCGTAGCGGCTCGCGTATTACGCGGCGTCGACAAAGACGTGCTGATCGTACGCGATCAGCAGCCGCTCACCGGGGGCCGCTTCGTGGTCTGCGTGGACGGCTCATCGTACAGCTACAACGCGATGAAAGCCGCGCTCGATCTGGCGAACGAATTCGGTGCGTCGCTCTACGTCTGCAGCGCCTTCGACGTCGAGTACCATCATGTGGTCTTCCATAACATCAAAGACGTGCTGTCGTATCAGGCGTCGAAGGTCTTCAAGTTCGAAGAGCAGGAGGAGCTGCACAACAACATCATCGACAAGGGACTCCTCAAGCTCTGCCAGGCGAACCTGAAGCGAGCGGAGGTGATGGCGCAGGAGTTCCCGGACGTCCCGATCAAGACGCAGATCCTCGTCGGCAAACCGTTCCAGGTCATCATGCAGTGGGCCGAGGAGATCAAGCCGTCGCTGCTGGTGCTCGCGCGACACGGGGCCCATCGCATCGAGGGGACTGAGCTGGGGAGCCAGGCCGAGAACCTCTTGCGGCTTGCGCCGTGCAACGTGCTTCTGGCGGGGACGGTCGGTATCCGGCCGGAGGACATCCCGTGGATCGAGGAAGACGGCGTGGCCGGGCTGCCATGGGCGCCCGAAGCCGAGGTGCGGATTCTTCGCGTGCCACCGTTCGCGCAAGGCATCGCCCGCCGGGCGGTCGAGGAGTATGTGCTCGAACAGACGGGGGGGCACGGCGAGCCCGCGACGGTGACCAACAAGTGGCTGGACGAGGCGATTCGTAAGCTGTTGCCGACCCACATGCAGCTCATCATGGGGATCGGGACGGCGGAGGAGATCGCGCTCGCCGAGGTCAAGGCCCAAGAACAGATGAAGGCCACGAAGGTCCAGGGTCATGACTCGGACCCCGAACCCCGGACACCGCAAACCGTCGTCCGGTGTCCGGTGACCGGGGTGGAGAGCACCCGTTCCCGGGTCGCGACCGACCCCATCGTGTGGACGGAGGAGGCGTGGCAACGGCTGCAGCTCGTGCCGCTCATCGCCCGGCCGCTGGCCCGGAATACGGTGGAGCGGTTCGCGCGGAGTCACGAGATCTGGCGCGTCACCACGCCGGTCATGGATGAAAACAAGCAAGCGATGATCGCGGCCGACGAGTTCGACGTCGATACGATGATGGTCATGTTCCAGGAGCTGCGCGCCAAGCAGATCCGCGCCCAAGCAGAGGGGCGTGACGCGCTCTCCCCCGAGATGCGCGCGTTTATCGAGGAGGCCAAGGGCCAAGGGATCACCCGCTGCCCCATCCGGGACATCGAGGAGCAGATGGGGAAGTGCCCCGTAGACCTGAAGGCGGTGAAGCCCGAGGACGCGAAGGCCGCCATGGAGCGGCTGCTGGCCGAGCAAGCTGGAGACTGACGTGGACTACGTGCCGCACGTGGTCGCCTGGAACCTGACCAAGCGCTGCAACCTCGAGTGCGCGCACTGTTACATCGCGGCGGGCCCGCACGAGACGGCCGCCGGCGAGCTCGACACGGCTGCCTGCCTCGCCATCGTGGACCAGCTGCTCGCTGTGAACCCGACGCCGATGCTCATTCTATCCGGCGGCGAGCCGTTACTGCGCCACGACCTGACCGAGATCGCTCACTACGCCTCCGCCAACGGCGCGACCGTGGTGGTGGGCACCAACGGCACCCTGCTCACCGACGAGCGCATCGCGGCGCTCCAGGCCGCCGGCGTGCGCGGCGTGGCCGTGAGCGTCGATTCGCTGCGCCCTTCCTACCACGACAACTTCCGGCACGGCCGGGGCGCGCTCGCGGACGTGCAGGCCGCGCTGGGACGCCTGTCGGCCGCGCGGCTCGACTTCATCATCCAGACCACCGTCACGAAGGGGAACCGGGGCGAGCTGGAGCGGTTGGTAGCCTGGTCGGCCGATCAGGGCGCCGTGGCGTTCAATTGTTACTTCCTCGTCCACACCGGGCGGGGCGCATCGCTCACCGATCTGTCCCCGCTCGATTCCGAAGCGGTGCTCGCGGACCTGGCGCGGTGGCAGCAGCAGTACCGGGGCCGGATGCTGGTGCGCGCGAAATGCGCCCCACAGTTCATGCGCCACGTGCACCAAACCGATCCCGATTCACCGATCCTCAATTACGCGACACGCTGTCCCTGCGGCACGCAGTACTGCCGGATCACGCCGGACGGAAAGCTCACGCCGTGCCCGTATTTGCCGGAGGTGGCCGGAGACCTGCGGGCGCAGAGCTTCGCCGATATCTGGCGGTCGTCGCCCCTGTTCCGCCGGCTGCGCGAAGGCGCGCTGAGTGGAAAGTGCGGCGCCTGTGAATACCGCGTGCTGTGCGGCGGCTGCCGCGCGCGCGCCTTCGCGCTCGAGGGGGACGTGCTCGCCGCCGATCCGTCGTGCGTCTACGAGCCGACGGGCGACACGGCCTTGATCGAGCCGGTCCGGGCGCTCGCGTACGGCGACGACTTCACACCCGCGCTCACGTGGGCTCCCGCCGCGCGGGAGCGGATGGAGCGCATTCCCTCGTTCGTGCGTGGTGTGGTGATGCAACGGGTGGAGGCGTGGGCGCGCCGCCAGGGGCGCCGCGAGGTGACGCCCGAGCTGCTCGCCGAGGTGCGCAGCGCGATGCCGATCGATTTCTCGAAGCGGCAGCCGTTCTTCGTCACCGATAACGGATAACTGATGACGGACAACGCTTGGCTCCTGTTGCAGGCGGCCGCCGACACGACGCGGGCCTACGGGGAATTCCCCGTGATCGGGGCGCGGCAGTTCGTCTGGATCACGGCCGAACTCCATCTGATGTTCGCGGCGTTCGTGCTGGGGGTGCCGATGTTCGCCGTGGTCACCGAGGCGATCGGGATCTTCGGCGGCGACGACCGCTACGATCGCCTGAGCAAGGAGTTCACGCGGCTCTTGCTCGTGGCCTACAGCGCGACGGCGATCTGGGGCGCCATGCTGGTGTTCGGGCTCTCCACCTTGTATCCGCGGTTCTGGGCGTACCTGACCGCGATCTTCGCACCGTCGATGTGGGTCTACGCCGGGCTGTTCTTCGTCGAGTCGTTCACGTTGTACCTCTATTACTACGGCTGGGACCGCTGGAAAAAGGGTCGCGCCAAGCTGTGGCACTGGACGCTGGGCATCCTGCTGAACGTCTGGGGCACGACCGTGATGTTCATCGCGAACTCGTGGCTGACCTACATGATGTCGCCGCCGCGGGACATCACGCCCACCACCGATCCTACGACTATCAAGCTGTGGCACGCCATCGCCAACGCGACCTGGATGCCGATCAACGTGCACCGCGTGATCGCGAACGTCGTGTTCGGCGGCGCAATCGTGGGGGCGTATGCCAGCTACCGCTTCCTCGCCGCGAAGACTGACGAGGAGCGCGCGCACTACGACTGGATGGGATACGTCGGGAACTTCATCGCGATGTCGGCGCTCATCGTGCTGCCGTTCGCGGGTTATTGGCTGGGACGTGAGATCTATCAGTACGACCAGTCCATGGGCATCACCATGATGGGCGGCTTCATGAGCTGGCTCTGGGTGATCCAGGCGTTTCTTATCGCGGTCCTGTTCCTCACGGGGAACTACTACCTCTGGATCGGCATGGGCCGTATTCCCGGCGCGGAGCGGTTCCAACCCTACACCAAGTACCTCCTGATGGTGCTCGTGCTCGGCGCGATCGTCTGGGGCACGCCGCACACGATGATCGCGGACTCGAAAGAGCTCGCCGCCATGGGCGGCTCGCACCATCCGTTCCTTGGCGCGCTGGGCGTGATGAGCGCCAAGAACACCGCCGTGAACCTGATGATCCTCACCACGTTCCTATCGTTCCTTCTGTATCGTCGCGCCAACAAGCGGCCAGTGGTGCCATGGGCGCGGACGGGGACGCTCATTCAGGGGGCGATGTTCGCCATCGCGGCGGCGGTCGTCCTGTTCTACGGGATCCGCGGCTATTTCGTCGAAGCGATCGTACGGATCGGCTTCAGCGTCTATCAGGTCCTGGCGGTGCTCGCGTGCATCCTGTTCGTCACGGTGATCGACGTCCTGATGGCTCGCGGCGCCCAGTCGCTCGGCACCATCCAGTGGGGCAAGATGCCCCCCCGGTCGCAGTACGCGCTGTTCATTTTGGCCGTGACCTTCACGTGGCTGATGGGTCTGATGGGGTTCGCGCGCTCCGGCATCCGGCAGTACTGGCACGTGTGGCAGGTGATGCAGGACACGAGCAAGTACGCCTTTACACCGGCACTCGGGTACGCGTCGAAGATGATCAGCCTGTGCGTCCTCATCTTCCTGAGCCTCGTCGCGTTCGTGTTCTGGCTCGGGGGCCTAGCCGAGAAGTCGACGTACGTTCCGACGGAGAAAGGTGGCGGGCATGTGGGCCACTAATCTCAAGATCGTCGGGATCGTTCTCGGGACGCTGGCGCTCTATACCTTGATCGCCAACAAGATCCCGCAGGTGCAGTCCGAGGTGCCCCAAACCCTCACCCTCGGCGCCAACGTCACGCCTGAACAGCTCGTCGCCGCGGGCGAGAAGGTGTTCAACGGGATCGGAGGCTGCCCGACCTGTCACGGCCTCGGCACGCGCGCGCCCAATCTCTTGACGGACGAGAAGGGCACCGGGCCGATCGGCGTCCGCTGCGGCAAGCGCGAGACGGGCAAGAACTGCAAGCAGTATTTGTACGAGTCGCTCGACCAGCCGACCGCCTACATCGTGGCCGGCTATCAGCCGATCATGCCCGTGATGACCAAGCAGCTTTCGCCACAGCAGATCTGGGCGGTCATCGCGTTCCTCGAATCCCAGGGCGGCACGGTCGACGTGAGCGCTTCGGACATCCCCGCGACCTCCCCAACCTCCCCAACCTCCTCCGGGGGTGGCGGTGCGGTGGGAGGAGCTGCCTTTGCCGGCGGCAGCACCGACCCCAAGGCGATCATCCAGGCCGCGGGCTGCCTCGCCTGTCACAAGCTCGAGGGCCAGGGCCAGACGATCGCGCCCGATCTGACGCACGTCGGCTCGCGCCGCGACGCCGAGTCGATCCGCAAGAAGATTCTGGATCCGATGTCCTCGATCGCCAAAGGCTATGAGAAGCTCGCCGGGATCATGCCGAAGACGTTCGGCACGATGATGAACGCTGCTCAGCTCGAAGCGCTGGCCCAATTCCTGGCGGCGCACAAGTGAGCCCGCTCCCGCTTCCCCCTGCCGCCCGGCGCTATACCTCGCATCCGTTTTGGCAGGCAGTGGGGATTTTGGTTCTCGCGTTTGTCGTCGTGGAGTGGGTGATACCGGTCCTGCCGGGGAGCGCGATCGTCCCCAAGAGCGTCGTGCTCCAGTACATGGTCACGGTGCTCGTGGGCGTGCTCATCTACGTGAGTGACAACGAGCAGCGGTGGACCATCTTCAAGGCGCCGATCCACGCGGTGCTCGTCGAGCCGCGCTTGCGCGTGGCGCGGACCGCGCTCCTGGTGGTGGTGACGGCCCTCGTGGGCCTCGTCGCCTATGGGCAGGTGGCCACCACGGTCGCGGCGCCGCCCAACTTGCGTTCCATCCATCCGGCACCGCCGTCGGAAATCACGTTCCGCGGTAAGTCGATCACGCTGACGGGTCTCGAGAACCCGCTGCGCGCTCATCCCGAGTCGCTGGCCACGTACGTGGCCGAGGGGAAGTCGGTCTACTACCGGAACTGCATCCCGTGTCACGGCGATCACCTCGACGGTCTGGGCCATTTCGCGTCGGGGTTCAACCCGCTCCCGGCGAATTTCCAGGACAACGGCACCATCGCACAGCTCACCGAGAGCTTCGTGTTTTGGCGCGTGGCGAAGGGCGGGCCCGGCCTGCCACGCGAGGGGACGCCCTGGAACTCGGCGATGCCGAAGTGGGAGGACTTTCTCACGGAGCAGGAGATCTGGTCGGTGATCCTGTTCCTGTACGACCAGACCGGGTGGAAGCCGAGAACGTGGGAGAAAACAGGGGAGAAGGGAGAGGGGAGAGGTCCATGACGGCTCGGAGCTCTGCCTTCGTCATCGGGGTTCTCCTCGCGGTTGGGAGCATACCTCTCCCTTCTCCCCTTTCCCTCGCCGCTCAGGACACCACCGCCGGCAAGAAGGTGTACGTCAAATGGTGCGCCGGTTGCCACGGCGAGACCGGCGCGGGTGACGGCCCTGCGGCGGGCGCCATGCTCCCCCGACCTCGAAACTTCACGGGCGCGCTCTATAAGATCCGCAGCACGGCGAGCGGCCAACTGCCTACCGACGCCGATTTGATGCGGGCCATCGACGAAGGGCTCCCGGGCAGTGCGATGCCCGCGTGGAAGGGCCGGCTGTCGGACGCTGAGCGGCGCAATGTGGCGGCGTACCTCAAGACGTTTTCTTCGTTCTTCGCGGATACGAGCCAGCACGTCGTGCCGCTCAAGTTTTCGAGCGCGCCGGGCGGTGGGTCCGGCGCCGCGGCCATCAAGGAGGGCCGTCAGTTCTACGATTCGATCGGGTGCCGCAAGTGCCACGGCGACCAGGGTCGGGGCGACGGGCCCTCCGCTCCGACATTGAAGGACGACGCCGGCTTCCCGATCTCTGCCGCCGACCTGCACCAGAACTGGCGGTTCCGCGGCGCGGGCGAGGTCGAGGACATCTATCACCGACTGCGCACGGGACTGGACGGCACGCCGATGCCGTCCTTCTCGGATCTGATCGACCAGAAGTTCCTGACCGACGAGCAGCTGTGGCGGCTCGCGCAGTACATCCGCTCCCTCTCGCCCGCCAAGCCCCCCGAGGTCCGGGACGTGATACATGCGCCGCAGATCGCCGGGAAGCCACCGGCTTCGCCGGACGATTCCGCCTGGGGACGCGTGGACCGGTACTGGTTCCCGCTGGTGGGCCAGGTCATCCGGAAGGCACGCTGGTTCGCCCCGGCGGTCTCGGGTGTGTGGGTGCAAGCGGTGCATGACGGCAAGACGCTGGCGTTGCGGGTGAGCTGGGACGACCGCACGCAGAGCCCGGACACGGCGTGGCTCGGATTCGAGCAGCGGCTGATGCAGACGGTGACGAGCGACGACTCGGCGCCCCCCAAGGCGGAGCTTTGGCCGGACCAGCTGGCCGTGCAGTTCCCCCGTCACCTGACGGACGGCATGGAGCGGCCCTATTTCCTCATGGGCGCCGCCACCGACCCCGTGTACCAGTGGCGCTGGACCAGCCAGCCGCGACACGCGGTGGCCGGTTTGGCCCGGGGGATCGACCAGTTCGATACGCTGCCCGAGGCGCCCACCGTCCAAGCGGTGTTCGACCACGGGGAATGGCGCGTGGTGCTCACCCGCGCCCTTGCGACGCCCGATACGGGCAACGAAGTTCAGCTTGAGGCCGGCCGGGCCATTCCGGTGGCGTTCTTCGCCTGGGACGGGTCCAGCGGGGAGCACGGCTCGCGCATGGCCCTCAGCACCTGGTACTTCCTGGCGCTCGACCGGCCAACGCCGCCGGGCGTGTTCATCTCTCCAGCGCTGGCTATGCTCGTTACGCTCGGCCTGGGGCTCGTAGTGGTGCGGCGGGCCCAGCGGCGCGGCGCCGGGGGGGGCCGCTCGGGGGTATAGGGTGCAGGACTCTCATCGAGGAGGCAGGATGCGGAAGCTCGGGTTGATGGCGGTGGCGGGTGTCGCGGTACTGGCGCTGGCCCTGGCGGCCTGGATGCGCCCCCAACCCTCCGCCGAGCAGGGCGGGGCGACGATCACGGGCAAGGTAAAGTTCACGGGGACCAAGCCCACCAATCCGAAGATCGATATGAGCGAGGAGCCCAAGTGCAAGGCGAAGTATCCGGGGGTGCCGACCGAGGAGATCGTGGTCGTGAACCCGAACGGGACCCTCGCCAACGTGTTCGTCTATGTGAAGTCGGGGCTGCCCGCGACGTACAAGGCGCCGGAGCCCGCGGGCGATGTCACGCTCGATCAGGACGGGTGTCGCTACCATCCTCACGTGCTTGGCATTCTCGTGGGGCAGAAGCTCGCCATCAAGAACTCCGACGGCATCCTGCACAACATCAAAGCCAAGGGCGTGAAGAACCGTCCCTTCAACATCAGCCAGCCCACCGTCATGACATCGGAGCGGACGTTCACGGCGCCCGAGGTGATGGTCCCGCTCGAGTGCAACGTGCACGGCTGGATGCACGCATGGCTGGGCGTCCTACCGCATCCGTTCTTCGCGGTGTCGGGCGCGGACGGGAGTTTCAGCATCAAGGGGCTGCCACCTGGGACGTACACGATCGAAGCCTGGCACGAGAAGTACGGTACCCAAACGGCCACTGTGACCGTGGCGGGGAGCGAGACCAAGACGGCGGACTTCAGCTTCGCGGCCAAGTGAACTAACCGAGGAGAGGCCCATGCATTGGTGGTTGCCGTTCAAGGCTTCGACGTTCGCCGGGCCGATCGACGGCCTGTTCCTGGCGATCCTGATCATCACCGGGATCGCGTTCGTGCTGGTCGAAGTGGGACTGATCTGGTTCATCGTGAAGTACCGCGCGCGTCCCGGCCGGAAGGCCTTCTACACCCATGGGAATACGCGCGCGGAGGTGATTTGGACGACGATCCCAGCCGTGACGATGGTCGCGCTGGGGCTCATCAGCAATCACTACTGGGTCCAGATGAAGGGCCGCAACAGCATTCCGGCGAACGCCTACCCGATCGGGGTTCACGCCAAGCAGTTCGAGTGGCAAATCACCTATCCCGGGGCCGACGGCAAGCTCGGGACGCCCGACGACTTCACGATCCGCAACCAACTCCACGTCCCGGTCGGTCGGCCGATTGTCGTTCACCTCTCGGCGGAAGACGTCATCCATTCGTTTTACGTGCCGCAGTTCCGCGTGCGGCAGGACGTCGTGCCCGGGATGGACATCAAGGCCTGGTTCCAGGCGACGGTGCCCGGCACCTACGAGCTCGGCTGCTCGCAGCTGTGCGGGCTCGGCCACTACCGTATGCGGGCGCAGGTGTTCGTGCATACCCAGGAAGACTTTGACGCCTGGATGAAGCAGGCTGCCCAGGAGGCTTCGCAATGACGACCGTCGCCGCCACGGCTCACACCGAACATGGCCATCACGACGACCGGAGCTTCATCCGGAAGTACATCTTCTCCACCGATCACAAGATCATCGGAATCCAGTTCCTGTTCGTCAGCTTGTTCTTCCTGCTGGTCGGGGGACTGCTGGCGATGCAGATGCGCTGGCAGCTCGGCTTTCCGGGCAGGCCGATGCCGGGCGGCGGCATCCTGCCCGATACGATGGCCCCGGGCGGCGTGATCCTGCCCGAGTACTACATCCAGCTCGTCACCATGCACGGCACGTTCATGGTGTTCTTCGCCATCATGCCGCTCCTGGTGGGCGTGTTCGCCAACTTCCTGATCCCGCTCAAGATCGGGACGCACGACATGGCGTTCCCGCGCATCAACATGTGGTCCTTCTGGACGTTCTTGGTCGGCGGGATCGTCATGCTGTCGAGCCTGTTCGTCCCGGACGGAGCGGCGCGCGCGGGGTGGACCATGTACGCGCCGCTGTCGGCGCGGCACGACTACTCGGGCGCGTCGATCGGCCAGGAGCTCTGGTCGGTCTCGATCATCTTCGTGGGACTCTCCTCGATTCTGGGATCGCTGAACTACATCACGACCATCATCAACAACCGTGCCCCCGGCATGACGTGGTTCCGCCTCCCGCTCTCGGTTTGGTCGCTGTTCATCACGGCGATCCTGGGCCTCCTGGCCCTGCCGGTGCTGTCGGGCGCGGCGATCATGCTGCTGTTCGACCAGACCATCGGGACGCATTTCTTCGACCCGGGCGCGGGTGGCCAGGCGCTGTTGTGGCAGCACTTGTTCTGGTTCTTCGGGCATCCCGAGGTCTACATCCTGATCCTGCCGGCGATGGGGATGGTGTCCGACATCATCTCCAACGGGAGCCGCAAGCCGATTTTCGGCTACCACTCGATGGTGTTCGCGATCGTCGGGATCGCGTTCCTCGGTTGGATCGTGTGGGGCCACCACATGTTCGTGAGCGGGATGAACCCGACGCTCGGATCGTCGTTCATGGTGTCGACGCTCGTGATCGCCGTTCCCTCGGCGGTGAAGGTGTTCAACTGGATGGGGACGATGTGGCGCGGCAACATCCGGTTCCACGTGCCGATGCTGCACGCCGTGGCGTTCGTCGCGATGTTCGTGATCGGCGGCTTGTCGGGGATCTTCATGGCCGCGACGCCGGTGGACATGCAAATCCACGACACCTACTTCATCGTCGCCCATCTTCATTACGTGCTGTTCGGCGGCAGCCTGTTCGCCCTGTTCGGCGCGATCACCTACTGGTATCCCAAGATGTTCGGGCGGATGATGAGCGAGGGGTGGGGCAAGGTGCACTTCTGGCTCACCTTCGTCTTTTATAACTGCACCTTCTTCCCGATGCACATCACGGGGATGGCCGGCGAGATGCGACGGCTCTACGACCCGAACCAGTACACGTTCCTGCAGCCGTTACAGCCGATCAGGGTGTTCATCTCGATCAGCGCGTTCCTGCTGTTCGCGAGCCAGCTGATTTTCTTCGTGAACTTCTGGTGGAGCCTGTGGAAGGGAAAGAAGGCCCCGCAGAACCCGTGGGAGGACAACGGTCTCGAGTGGTCGCTGCCGTCGCCCGCTCCGCACGGCAACTGGGAGAGGGTGCCGAACGTGTACCGGGGTCCGTACGAGTTCAGCTCGCCGCAGGTGGCGGAGGACTATCTGCCCCAGTACAAAAAGCTGCCCACGGACCGTGAGCCGGCCGCCGCGTCGGCCGCCACCCACTGATCAGGGGACGACCGATGACGCACGCAGCTGCCACCGTCGATCAGATGCAGCCCCCCTTCCCGGCCGAGCGGGGGCTCGAGGTCTACAACAAGAAGCTGGGAATGTGGATCTTCCTGGCCTCGGAGGTGATGTTTTTTGCCGCGCTGATCGGCACCTACATCATCCTGCGGTTCGGGGCGCCGGGCGAGTGGGCCAGGCCCGGCATCGTCCTCAACATCAAGATCACCGCGTTCAACACGTTCCTGCTGATCTGCTCGAGCGTGTCGATGGTCAAGGCATACGCGGCGATCCAGGACGGCGATCCAAAGAAAATGCGTTTCTGGCTGCTGATGACGATTCTGGGAGGCGCCTCATTCGTCGGCATTCAGGTCTATGAGTACATGCATCTGATCGAGCACGGGTTCGTGCCGAGCGGCGTGCGCGACGGCAGCGAGCTGGCGGAGCTGGTCGCGAAGGGGACCCTGCCCGCGGCCACGATGGGCCTCTACGGCTCCACCTTCTTCACGATGACGGGGTTCCACGGCTTCCACGTGACGTGCGGCGTGATTTCGATGACGTACCTGTACCTGACGAAAGCGCTGCCGGGCAAGTACTCCAAACAGGATTACGGCGGGATCGAGACGGTCGGCCTGTACTGGCACTTCGTCGACCTGGTGTGGATCATCCTGTTCACCATCGTCTACCTGATCTGAGGAGCCATGGAGACTGCGCACAAGCGTCCTAACTACATCCTCATCTGGGTGTATCTGGCGGTCCTCACGGCCGCCGAGCTGGCGCTGGCGTTCGAGCTGCCCATCTCGCGCAACCTGAAGCTCATCCTGCTCCTCTTCCTCGCGGTGTGGAAGGCGGCGCTGGTGGGCCTGTTCTTCATGCATCTCAAGTTCGAACACTGGAACCTGCGGATCATGGCGCTGATTCCTCTGCCGCTCGCCGTGATTTTCATCCTGGCGGGGATGTCGGAGCATATCTGGTAGCGTTTCTCGAGCTGACGAAGCCGCGTATTACCCAGCTGGTGCTGCTCACCGCGGCCGCCGGCTTCTATCTCGGCTCGGCCGGCGGCGTCGACGTGCGCCTCCTGGTGAGCACGTTGATCGGCGTGGCCCTCGTGGCCGCGGGGACCAACGCGTTCAACCAGGTGCGCGAACGCGACGTCGATGCTCGGATGCACCGGACGGCGGGGCGCCCGCTGCCCTCCGGGCGCCTTTCGCTCAGGGCCGCGGCGGTGTTCGCGGCCGTGATTTCGGTGACGGGCATCGCGTATCTGGCCCTTGCGGTCAACCTGCTCACGGCGGGGCTCGCGGCCCTGACGCTCGCGAGCTACGTATTGCTCTACACGCCGCTCAAGCGGAGGACGACCCTCAACACGCTCATCGGCGCCGTGCCGGGCGCGCTGCCGATCGTCGGCGGCTGGACCGCCGCCGGTGGCACCATCGGGCCGGCGGTGGCGGCACTGTTCTGGATTCTCTTCTTGTGGCAGCTGCCGCACTTCCTCGCGCTCGCGTGGATCTACCGGGAGGACTACCGGCGCGGCGGCTTGGCGATGCTCTCGGTTTCGGACCCGGACGGCTACCACACCGGTCGCATGATCCTGCTCTACGCCGTGGCACTCCTGCCCGTGAGCCTCTTGCCCACGCTGCTCGGCGTGACGGGATCGCTGTACTTCTACGGCGCGCTCCTGCTTGGCCTCGCGTACGCCGGGGTCTCGATCGCCATGACGCGCGCGACGACTACCGCCCGCGCGTGGCGGGTGTTCCTGGTCTCGATCGTCTACCTGCCGGCGCTCCTCACCCTGATGGTGGTGGACAAGGTCCTGGCCTGAGCGTACTCCATGATCCCGTTCCACCGCTTGCTCATCTCGACGGCCATCGTCTTTTGCGGGGGGTTCACGGTGTGGGCGGCGTGGAGCTACAGGCAAACCGGTGAGCTGCTCATGCTCCTCACGGCGCTCGCGTTCGCCGTCGCTACCGTGGCGCTCGGCTACTACCTGCGTCACCTGAAGCGCTTCCTGGGTCGATGATCCCCGCGCTGGTCGTGCTGTTGCACGGAGATAATCCGCGGATGGAGCTTATGTACTTCTGGGCCGCGGTGCTCCTGGCGCTGACGCCCGTGCTTATCTTCGGAACGATCGGGGTCCTAGTCCTCAAGAAGATCTGGAAGGAGCGGCGCGAGAACGCGGTGAAGGGCCCGTGAAAGGCCCGTGAACTGCCGGGGAAGGGTGCGGGTCCCCTTCCCCCCTCCCCGGCCGTTCACCGTTAGATTCTCCCCCATGACGTCCAAGTCCCCCGAGCGCCGCCAGGTCGTCCGCTTCGCCTTCTACAAGCTGGACAGTACGTGGCGCCGGCTGTCGGCCGAGCGCCAGGCGAGCTCCAAGATCGAGTTCGGCGAGACGATCGAGAGCTTTGCCGGTCGCTTGCTGCTGCGGCCGTACGGGCTGGTGGGCATTCGGGGCGACTGCGACTTCCTGCTGTGGCAGGTGGCCGAGGACCTCGATTCGCTGGTGGCGCTGCAGACGGCGCTCAACCGCACGGACCTGGGCGCCTACCTCAGCGTGCCGTACAGCTACCTCGCCATGACCCGCCGCTCGATCTACGAGTTCCCGGAAGACCCGAGCCAGCCCTCCCGGCTGGTGATCCGGCCGAGCGATGCGCGTTACCTGTTCGTGTATCCGTTCATCAAGACGCGCCCCTGGTACATGCTGCCCAAGGCGGAGCGCCAGTCGATGATGGACGAGCACGTCCGGGTTGGACGACAGTACCCCTCGATCCGCCTCAACACGACGTATTCGTACGGCTTGGACGATCAGGAGTTCATCGTGGCGTTCGAGGGCGACAACCCCTCGGATTTCCTCGACCTCGTGATGGAGCTGCGGGAGAGCAAGGCGTCCTCCTACACCCTGCGCGACACGCCGACGTTCACCTGCGTGCAGATGTCTCTCTGGGACATGCTGGACACACTGGGCGGAGCGGGCTCCGTGCAGGCGCTGGCCCGCCGCCCGACCCGCGCGGACGGCTACGCGCCGGTGGCCACGCTCGCCGACCTGCCGCCCGGGGCAAGCCGTCGTGTGTACCTGGGCGGAGAGGCCGTGGCGCTATTCAACATCGCTGGGACAATTCGCGCCATCGCCAATCGCTGCAGCCATGCGCGGGCCAGTCTGTCCGAAGGCACCATCGATGCAGCGCGCTGTACGGTGACGTGCCCGTGGCACGAAGGCGTATTTTCGCTGGAGACGGGTCAGGCACTGGGCGGGCCGCCCTCGCTGCCGGTGGCGGTTTACCGGGTGAAGCTCGAAGGAGACACGGTCCTCATCGCTCCCCCTCCGCACACCCCGGCCGAGGCACGCGAGCCGACGGTTGCCCCTCACTCCTGACAGCCGTTTCCTGAAGGCCTGTCGCTCCGAGCCCACCGACGTGACGCCGGTGTGGTTCATGCGACAGGCGGGGCGGTATAGCCCTGAGTATCGGGCCCTGCGGCAGAAGCACTCCCTTCTGGAGCTCTGTCACAAACCCGAGCTCGCCGCCCAAGTCACGGTCCAGCCGGTCGAGCGGCTGGGCGTGGACGCCGCGATCCTGTTCGCCGACATCCTGTTGCCCTTCGAGCCGCTCGGGCTGGGTCTCGCGTTCACCGCCGGAGAGGGTCCGCAGATCACGCGGCCGATCCGCGAAGCGAATCAGGTACTCGAGTTGCCGCCGGTGGACCCGGAGGCCGACCTCGGGTATGTGATCGAGGCGGTGCGGCTCGCCGTCCGGGCGCTCCCGCCGCAGGTCCCGCTCATCGGGTTCGCGGGAGCGCCGTTCACGCTCGCGAGCTATGCCATCGAGGGCGGCGCGACGCGCAACTTCGCCGTCACCAAGCGCTTCATGTACACCGAGACGCGCGCGTGGCACGATCTGATGCGCCGGCTCGCAGAGCTCGTGGGACGGTATCTCGCGGCGCAAGCGCGCGCGGGAGCCCGGGCGGTGCAGCTGTTCGACAGCTGGGTCGGCTGTCTCTCCCCTGCGGACTACGCAACGTACGTGTTCCCGCACAGCCAGCGGGCCCTGCAGTTGGCGAGCGACGCCGGTGTCCCGGTGATCCATTTCGGGACCGACACGGCCACCTTGCTGGCGGATTTCGCGCGCGCCGGCGGTGACGTGATCGGTGTGGACTGGCGCATTCCGCTCGACGTGGCGTGGGAGCGCATCGGCCGGCGGGCGATTCAGGGCAACCTCGACCCGGTCGTGTTGCTTGCACCACGGGGTGAGCTCGAGCGGCAGGTGCGGGACGTGCTCGCCCGAGCAAGCGGGCGTCCCGGACACATCTTCAACCTCGGGCACGGTGTCTTGCCCGAGACGCCGGTCGATGCGCTCCGGTCCGTGGTTGAGTGGGTGCATGGCGGTTGATCGGATCGCGGTCCTGTTGATGGCATACGGCGGACCGGGGAGCCTCGACGAAGTCGAGCCGTACCTGCTCGACGTACGCGGCGGCCGGCCGACGAGCCCGCAGTTGGTAGAAGAGATCAGAGCCCGATACGCGCGGATCGGCGGGCGTTCCCCGATCCGCGAGCTCACGGAGGCGCAAGCGACCGGTGCGCAGCAGGCGCTGGGGGAGCGCTTTGCCGTCTACGTGGGCATGCGTCATTGGCATCCGTACATCCGGGACGCGGTGGACCGGATCCTGGCGGACGGCCACCGGCGCAGCGTGGGGATCGTGCTGGCCCCACACTACTCGGCGATGTCGGTCGGCGCGTATCAGAAGCAGCTGCTCGAGGCCGCGGCCGGCCGTCTGGAGACGGCGCTGGTGCGCAGCTGGGGCGATCATCCCAAGTTTCTCGATCTGGTGGCCGAGCGCGTCGGGCAGGCGTTACAGCGATTCCCGTCGCCTCGCACGGTGCAGGTGCTGTTCACGGCCCACAGCCTTCCCGAGCGCATCCTGGCGAGCGGCGACCAATATCCCGCGGAGCTGCGTGCCAGCGCCGCCGCCGTGGCGCAACGCGCCGGCCTCGCCACGTGGCACTTCGCGTTTCAGAGCGCGGGCGCGTCTCCCGAACCCTGGCTCGGGCCGGAAGCCGGCGCGCTCATGGCGGATCTCGCCGGTCAGGGCCATCAGGCGTTTCTCATCGTTCCGATCGGGTTCGTATGCGACCATGTCGAAGTCCTCTACGACGTGGACGTGGTGTACCGCGCCCTCGCCGAGCGCCTCGGCGTGCGCCTCGAGCGCACCACGTCGCTCAATGACGATCCGTTGCTCGTGGGCACCCTCGCGGAGCTCGCGCACGCCGCCGCCCGAGGCCGTGGGTGGCTGTGACGATCGCGGTTGTGGGCGCCGGCATCGCCGGCCTGTCGGCCGCATGGGAGCTCGCGCGGAACGCCGCGGACGTGACGGTGCTCGATGCCGAGCGGCGACCGGGGGGCATGATCGTCACGGAGCGCCGCGATGGCTTTGTCGTCGAAGGAGGCCCTGACGGCTTCCTTGCGGCCGAGCCCGACATTCAGGATCTGGCGCGCGAGATCGGAATCGGCGATCGGCTGGTGGACCAGGTGGTCAAGGGATCGATCCTCTGGACCGGGAAGCGACTGAAGCCGCTCGCGGAGGGCCGGGCGGCGGAGCTGCTGGGAATTCAGGTCCCTCGGGACATGCCGCTCGTGTTCAAGAGCTTTGCCTCGGGGATGACCGACATCGTCGAGGGGCTCGTCGCGAAGCTGGGACAACGAATCCGGCGGGCGCAGGGCGTGACGGGTCTCGCGCCCGCGGCGCGCGGCTGGCGACTCTCGATCACCGGCGGATCGTCGCTCGACGCGGACGCCGTAGTTCTGGCGGTTCCCGCGTGGGTGACGTCGCGCCTGCTCACCTCAGTCGGGGTAGGCGGGGCGCGGTCGCTCGGCGAGGTGGTCTACCACCCGAGCACCACGGTGTCGCTCGCGTACCGGGCGAACCAGGTCCCCGCCGGGCTCGAGGGCTCGGGGTTCGTCTCGGCCGTGGAGTGGGAGGGATGCGTGCGGGCCTGTACGTACGCCTGGCGGAAATATCCTGGTCGCGCGCCAGACGGCTTCGCGCTGCTCCGCGCCTTCCTCGGCCCCGTGGACGGGGACCCTGCCACGATCGCCCACGCCGAGCTGGGGAAGATCCTCGGGTTGCGGGGCGCGCCGCTCTGGACTCGCGCGTTCGAATGGCCGCGCGGGCTGCCGCGCTACCATCACAGCCACGCCGGGCGGGTGGCCGATGTGCGAGAGCGACTCGCCCGTCTCCCTCCCCTCGCGATCGCGGGAGCGGGGTTGGACGGCGCGGGCGTCTCGGCGTGCGTGAAGTCGGGGAGGGCGGCCGCCAGGATGATCCTGGAGCGATGAGGCGCGAGGGCGGAGCGTTTCCGACCCGGGGGGGGGGCGTTGCGATTCTGCAACGCCGCCAGGCGCTGGCTTCACCGGCCGGCACTCCCTTAGCTTCCTGCCGTGATGACGACGCCTCCGGGCAAGCTCCCGGACCTCCCCGAGCGGATCAAACAGCTGGGGTCGATCGCTGCAAATCTCTCCTGGAGCTGGAACCGCGACGCGCGGGCCCTGTTTCGCGCCATCGACCAGCCGTTGTGGCACCTGACGCGCCACAATCCGATCGAGCTGCTGCGCCGCGTGCGTCCCGAGCGTCTGGCCGCCTGCGTTGCCGACCCTGACTTCCTGCGGCTCTACGATGCGGTGGTCGAGGAGGCCGCCCGCGAAGCTTCGTCCGCCTCTACGTGGTTCGCCGACTCGTATCAGGACTTGGGCTCCCGCCCGATCGCCTACTTCTGCGCGGAGTTCGGGCTGCACAACTCGGTTCCGATCTACTCCGGCGGACTCGGAATCCTCGCCGGCGATCACTGCAAGGCGGCATCCGATCTTGGAGTGCCACTGGTCGGGGTGGGCCTGTTCTACACGAAAGGGTATTCGGATCAGCGGCTGCGCCTGGATGGCTGGCAAGAGGACGGCGAGGAACGCTTCGACGTCTCGTCGACACCCCTCGAGCGGGTAAGCGGAGCGGGCGGGGATCCTTGCCTCGCCTCCGTCTCGATGTCCGGGCGCCGGGTGAGCATCGGAGCGTGGCGCGTCATGGTCGGGCGCGTGCCGATCTTCCTGCTCGACTCCGACCATGAGGCGAACGACCCGGCGGATCGCGGGCTGTCGCACCGCCTGTACGCCGGCGGGCCGGAGCTGCGACTGCGGCAGGAGTGGATCCTCGGCGTCGCTGGCGTTCGGGTGCTGCGCGCCCTGGGATACGATCCGGCGGCCTGGCACGCGAACGAAGGGCACGCCGCCTTCATGCTGGTCGAGCGCGTGCGCGAGCACGTCACGCGCGGGACGCCATTCGCGGAAGCGGTCCGCTGCGTGCGTGCCACCAGCCTGTTCACGACGCACACGCCGGTGGCGGCAGGGCACGACACGTTCTCACCCGAACAGATCGAGCCGTGCACGGGTCCCGTGTGGGAGGAGATGGGCATCAGCCGAGAAGACTTCTTCCGTCTCGGCCATCACCCGGTGTTCGACCACCACAGCTTCCACATGCCGGTGGCGGCCATCCGGCTCTCGGCACACGTAAATGGCGTGTCCCGGCGGCATGGCGAGGAGTCGCGCCGCATTTGGGGTCCGCTGTGGCCCGACCGTGAGACTGCCCGCGTGCCGATCGGACACATCACGAACGGCATCCACGTCGCGACGTGGATGGCGAACGCCCTGATGGTGCTGCTCGACTCGCATGTCGGCCCGGGTTGGCTTGGACGCTTGAGCGACCCCACACTGTCGGCGCGGATGCTCGAGCTCGACCCCGCCGCGGTGTGGGCGGTGCACGGTGAGCTCAAAGCCTATCTGATGCGGAGCATCCGGGAGCAGGCCCGGCGTCGTTGGGCGGACCAGTGGAAGGAAGCCCTCCACCTCGTTGGGGCGGGCACCCTGCTGGACCAGCATGCGCTCACGATCGGGTTCGCGCGGCGGTTCGCGACGTACAAGCGGGCGGACCTCATCTTTCACGACATCGACCGCCTCGAGCGACTGCTGGTCAATCCCTGGCGACCGGTGCAGATCGTGTTCGCCGGGAAGGCCCATCCGGCCGACGAGCCGGGCAAGGAGATCCTCAAACGCGTCTATCACCACACTCGGGAGCCGCGGTTCGAAGGACGGATCGCGTTCATCGAGGACTACGACACGCATGTGGCGCACCGCCTGGTGCAGGGAGTGGACCTCTGGCTGAACGTACCGCGGGTTCCCCTCGAGGCGTCCGGCACGAGCGGCATGAAGGCCGCTGTGAACGCCGTTCCGCAGCTCAGCACTCTGGACGGATGGTGGGCGGAGGGATACGATGGGAAGAACGGGTGGGCGATTCCAGCCGCGCCCGGAGGTGGCGAGAGCGACGCGGCGGACGCCGAGCAGCTCTATCGGCTGCTGGAAGGCGAAGTCGTGCCCCTGTTTTACGCACAGGACCCGCGGGGCATCCCCCTCGGTTGGGTCGAGAAAATGAAGCACGCGCTCCGCGTCGGTCTCCAACAGTTCACGGCCGATCGCATGGTGCGCCAGTACGTCGCCGAGCACTACGTCCCGGCCATCCGTCGAGAGCTCTCGGGAGACGACGCTCCGACCGCTTGAGTGAAGGGAGCAGGCACACGTCGGTTCGACCCTCCAAACCGGCCCGGACCCGGGCATCACCTCGGACGCGCCCGAGCGCGGCCGCGGCCGCTGCCGCGGAGCGCCCTCCGGCTCCCGCCGCGCCGCCGGTAGGGGTGGTGCACCTCACCGCGGAGTATTGGCCGTTCGCGCGAACCGGTGGCCTCGGGGAAGCCGTGAGCGGGTTGGCCACGTTTCAGGCCGCGGCCGGCATGCCGACGGCCGTATTGCTGCCGCTGTACCGGCAGGTACGGGAGACGACACCGACCCTCGAGCGGGCCGGGCCGCCGTTCACGGTTGCGATCGGCGATCGCACGGAGAGCGCGTGGCTGTACCGTGCGCACGACGGCAGCGTCGAGGGTATCCCCCAGGTCTTCTTCATCGAACACCCCGCCTTCTTCGACCGTGCGGGCATCTATGGCGACGACGCAGGAGATTACGGCGACAACGCGCTCCGATTCGCGTTCTTTTGTCGTGCGGCGCTGACGGTTCTCCCCCTGATCGCGCCCGCAACCCAGGTGCTTCACGCGCACGACTGGCACACGGCATTGGCGCCAGTCTACCTGCGCACGGCATTCCAGGATCTCGCGCCGTATGACCGCCTGGCGACGGTGACCTCGGTACACAATGCCGGGTTTCAGGGACACTTCCCGCCGGAGACGGCGGCGACACTCGGGTTGCCGCCTGAGCTGTATGACGTGCGCCATTTCGAGTGGTACGGCCGGATGAATGTGCTCAAGGGCGGACTGTCCTTTTCGGACTGCGCGGTGACCGTGAGCCCGACGCACGCGGGCGAGCTGTGTACGGCGGAGGGAGGATTCGGCCTGCACGACACGTTCATCGGTCTCGGCGACCGGTTGGTCGGTATCCTGAACGGCATCGACGCGCACGCGTGGAACCCCGAGACCGATCCCAATCTCCCCGCGAACTACGCCGCGAGCGACCTCGCGGGCAAGCGGCGCTGCAAGGTGGCATTGCAACACTCGTACGGCCTGCCGCAACAGGCGCAGACGCCGCTCTTCGGCATGAGCGCCCGCCTGGTGGCGCAGAAAGGTCTGGACCTGGTGCTCGGCGCCGACCTGATGGGCAAGACCGACGCCCAGTACATTTTCCTGGGCGCGGGAGAGCATCGGTACCACGCCGCGCTCACCGAGCTGGCGGCCGCGAACCCCGAGCGCGTGGCCGTCGAGTTTGCCTTCACCGATCACCTGGAGCACCTGCTGCTCGCGGGTGCGGACCTGCTGCTCATGCCGTCCTTGTACGAGCCCTGCGGGCTCACGCAAATGCGGGCGCAGCGCTACGGCACCATCCCGGTCGCACGCCGCGTGGGAGGGCTGCGGGACAGCATCGCCGATGGCGAAACGGGCTTGTTGTTCGACGAGTACGCCCCGGAGGCGTTCGAGCGGGCGATCGAGCGCGCCCTGAGCAGCTACGGCGACCGGGCCGTGTGGCGGCCGCTTGTACGGCGAGCCATGGCGCAGCAGTTCGGCTGGAGTGTCTCGGCCGACCGGTATCTCGAGCTGTATCGCCGGGCGCTCGCCTTGCATTCGCTGTCGGCCTGACGAGGCACCGGATGGAGTTCGTCCTCGCCCTCCACAGTCATCTGCCGTATGTCCTGAACCACGGCCGCTGGCCTCACGGCAGCGACTGGCTCTGCGAGGCGGCCGTCGATACGTACCTGCCGCTCCTCGAAGTCCTGCAACGCCTGACCGACGAGGGCACGCCCGCACCCGTCACGATCGGGTTCACACCGGTCCTCGCGAGCCAGTTGGCGAACCCCGCCTTCGCGCGAGTACTTGAAGACTTCTTCGCACAGCGGCTCACCGCGTGCGACGAGGCGCCGGCCTCGCTCGCCAGCACCGGCGAGAGCGGGCTCCTCCCCCTCGTGGACTTCTGGCGATCCCGCCTCAAGCGACTGCAGGCGCTATTCCGGGCGATCGACAGCGATCTGGTCGCCGCATTTCGCCGGTTGCAGGAAGCGGGCCGCCTGGAGATCATCGGGTCGGCGGCGACGCACGGCTACCTGCCGCTCCTAGGCCGCGATGAAAGCATCCGGCTCCAGCTGGACGTCGGCCGCAGGGTGCACCAGCGGTTGTTCGGCGCCGCACCGGCCGGCTGCTGGCTCCCCGAGTGCGCGTATCGGCCCGCGGGGATGTGGGAGCCCCCCGGCGCGCCGCACCGCGGCCTACGGCGCGGCATCGAGGACCACCTGGCGGACGCGGGCTTCCGGTACTTCTTCACGGATGCGCACCTCGCGCAGGCGGGGGCGCCTCTCGGCGCCTACGCCGAGATCCCGCTCGGCGCAGAGCGGTTCGATGCCGAGCGCCATGACGTCGCGTCCGGGCCGTTTGGGCCCCTCCGGCCCGCCCAGTCCCCCAGGCGGTCGCCGTATCGCGGGTACCGTGTGTCCGCGAGACCGGTCGCGGCGCTCGTTCGGGACCCGCGTTCCACCACCCAGATTTGGAGCCGCCACCAGGGATACCCGGGCGACGAGTGGTACCTCGAGTTCCACAAGATTCGCTGGCCGGGCGGCTTGAAGCTCTGGCGCGTGAGCGGTGCAGGCGTCGATCTCGGAGGGAAGCGACCCTACGAGCCCGACGCCGCCGCCGGGCGGGCCGCGATGCACGCGTCGCACTTCACCGATCTACTCGGGACGATCGCCCGCGATCAGCGAGCGAACGGCGCCGGTGTGATCGCGGCGCCGTTCGACACGGAGCTGTTCGGGCACTGGTGGTTCGAGGGCGTGGAATTCCTCGGGGCAACCTATCGGGGGCTGCGCGGCCGGACGGACGTGCGCCCCGTAACTGCGTCGCAGCACCTCCAACGGCATCCGCCTCGCGTGGCGTTGCGGCTCGCGGAAGGATCGTGGGGTGCGAACGGCGATAACAGCATGTGGTTGAACGATGGCACCGCGTGGACCTGGAAGCGACTGTGGCCTCTGGAGGATGCCTTCTGGGGGGTCGCGCGGGACGCGTTGCGGTCGGAGGCCGCCAGGCCGGTTTTAGCGCAGGCCGCGGTGGAGCTCCTGTTGGCACAGGCGTCGGACTGGCAATTCATGATCTCCACCGGGGCGGTGGTCGACTACGCCGAGCAGCGCTTCAGCCTCCACTGCGATGACGCCGCGCGCTTGATCACGGCGTTGGGCGCGGCGCAATCAGGTGACGACGCGGCGCTCGAAACGGGGCGCCGTGACGCGAGCAGGCTTGCGGCGCGAGATGCGTTGTTTCCCGACGTGCTCGAGTCGGTGGCGGAGGCGCTCGGCGCGTGACCGGCGGGGGGGCGCCGCGAGCCGTGATCATTCACGGCCATTTCTATCAGCCGCCGCGCGAAGATCCATGGCTCGGGACCATCCCCCGCGAGCCGTCGGCGGCACCTTATCACGACTGGAACGAGCGGATCGAACACGAGTGCTACGCGCCCGTCCTGCCAAGCCTCGCGTCGCTCAGCTTCGACTTCGGCCCGACGCTCCTCGCCTGGATGGAGCGGGCGGCACCGCGAACCTACGCCGGCGTGCTCGAGGCCGACCGCGCGAGGGGAGGGGGGGGCGCGATCGCCATGCCGTACCATCACACGATCCTTCCTCTCAGCTCCCGGCGTGACAAGGAAACCGAAGTGCGCTGGGGGATCGCCGATTTCCGGCGGCGCTTCCAACGCGAACCCGAGGGAATGTGGTTACCGGAGACCGGCGTCGACGATGAGACGCTCGACGTTCTGGCGGCCGAGGGCATCCGCTTCACCGTGCTCGCGCCCCACCAGGCGGAGCGGGTGCCTGCCGGCGGCCACCCTGGCTGGTATACCACGCGGGGAGGCCGGCGCATCGCGCTCTTTTTCTATGACGGCCCCGCGTCGCACGATGTCGCGTTCGGACCGTCGCTCAGCGACGCCTCGGCATGGGCCGAGCGGCTCGCGGCGGCGACCTCAGAGGTCGTGGCGATCGCGACGGACGGCGAGACGTTCGGGCACCACCATCGAGGCGGCGCCGCCGCGCTGGCTCAAGTGCTCGACAAGCTCCGCCGGCGCAGCGACATCGGCATCGCTACCTTCGCCGGGTTCCTCGCGACGCACCCGCCCAAGGAAGACGTTCGGCTGGTGGCACCGAGCTCGTGGAGCTGTCCCCACGGCGTCGAGCGCTGGCGATCGGACTGTGGTTGTCGAGTCCACACCGATCGAGCCACGCACCAGCGCTGGCGCGCACCGCTCCGGGCCGCGCTCGATTGGCTCGCGGCGGAGCTGCACGCCCTCTTCGAGCGGGAAGGCGCCGCGCTCTTCGCCGACCCGTGGGCGGCGCGCGACGCGTACGGAGCGGTGCTCGGCGCGGCCCCGAGCGTTGTCACGGAGTGGCTGCGCGACAGGATGCGCCACCCCGACGATCAGCGTGCGCGCGCCCGGGCCCGAGAGCTGCTCGAGCTCGAGCGTCACGCGCTGCTGATGTTCACCTCATGCGGCTGGTTCTTCGATGACATCGCGGGGCTGGAGTCGCTGATCGTGCTCCGATCGGCGGCTCGCGCCTTGGAGCTCGCGGGCCCCGACGGGGCGCGCCTCGAGGCGGGGTTACTCGAACGGCTTGCTTCCGCTCCCAGCAACGATCCGTCGGTGGGATCGGGGCGGGACTGGTACCTGGCGCGCGTTAAACGGTCAGCAGCTGCTTCGCCCGCCGCACCACGTTCTCCACCGTGAGCCCAAGCTCCTGATAGATCCGCTGGTACGGGGCGGACGCGCCGAACCGCTCGATGCCCATCACCGCCCCACCGTCGCCCACCCACCGGTACCAGGGATGTGGAGCCGCCGCTTCGATGGCGAGGCGCGCACGGACAGACGGCGGCAGGACGGCATTCCGGTACTCGATCGGTTGACGCGCAAATAATTCCATCGATGGCATGCTCACGACGCGGGCCGGCACGCCCGCGGCCGCGAGCTGCTCGTAGGCGGCTACCGCCAGCTCGACCTCGGAGCCGCTGGCCATGACCAGGAGCGACGGTTTGCCGCTCGGGGCGTCCGCTAGCACATAGCCGCCGAGACGGAGCCCGTTCGCGGGTGCGTACTTTGCGCGGTCGAGCGCGGCGACCTTTTGGCGCGTCAGCACCAGCGCCACCGGGCCGTCGCGCCTCAGGATGGCGGTCCGCCACGCTTCGATCGTTTCCGCCGGATCCGCCGGCCGGATGACCAGCAGGTTGGGGACCGCGCGCAAGCCCGTCAGCTGCTCGATCGGCTGATGCGTCGGCCCATCCTCACCGAGACCGATCGAGTCGTGGGTGAACACGTAGATCACGGGGAGATGGGTCATCGCGGCGAGGCGGATCGGTGGACGCATGTAATCGGAGAAGATCAGGAAGGTCGATCCCACCGGGCGCACGCCCCCGTGGAGCGCGAGCCCGTTCAGGATCGCCCCCATGGCGTGCTCGCGGATGCCGAAGTGGATGTTGCGCGCGCCCCAACTCCCCGCCGCCACGTCGCCCCCGCCCTTGAACGCGAGATCCGTCGAGCCCGCGAGATCGGCGGAGCCGCCCATCAGCTCGGGGAGCTTCGTCGCGATGGCGTTCAGCGCCTTGCCCGAGGCAGCCCGGGTCGCCTGCGCGTCCTTGGTTGTGAACGCGGGTAGCTCGGCGTCCCAGTCCTCCGGCAACCGGCCCGCGAGGCGGCGCTCGAGCTCGGCGGCGAGCTCCGGGAACGCGCGCCGATACGCCTCGTACGAATCGCGCCACTCGGCCTCGAGCCGGGCGCCGCGATCGCCGGCCCGGCGCCATTGGCGCAATGCGTCGTCGGGCACGTAAAACGGCTCGAGGCTGGGCCAGCCGAGGTGCTGCTTGGTGAGTTTCACCTCGTCTTCGCCGAGCGGCGCACCATGGGCTTGGGGCGTGTCCTGCTTGTGCGGGCTGCCGTATGCAATGTGCGTGCGGACGAGGATGAGCGATGGACGGTCGGCGGCTCGGCGCGCGAAGGTGAGGGCGGCGTCCAACGCGTTGAGATCGTTGCCGTCCGTCACGCGCTCGACGTGCCAACCGTAACTCTCGAACCGCTTGGCGACGTCCTCGGAGAACGAGAGATCGGTCTTGCCGTCGATCGTGATGTGGTTGTCGTCGTACATCCCAATGAGGCGGCCGAGCTTCACGTGGCCAGCAAGCGAGCCGGCCTCGTGCGACACGCCTTCCATCAGGTCGCCGTCCGACGCGACGAAATACGTGTAGTGCTCCACGATAGAATGGCCCGGACGGTTGAACTGCTGGGCGAGGTGCGCCTCGGCGAGCGCCATCCCGACGGCGTTCCCCACGCCTTGGCCCAGCGGCCCCGTCGTCGCTTCGATGCCGGGCGTGAGCCCGTGCTCGGGGTGCCCGGGCGTGCGACTCCCCCATTGCCGGAACTGCTTCAAGTCGTCGAGCGAAAGGTCGTACCCGGTGAGATACAGCACGGCATACTGCAGCACGCAGGCGTGGCCGGCCGAGAGCACGAAGCGGTCGCGCCCGAACCAGTCGGGGTTCGCGGGATTGTAGCGCAGGTGCCTCTGCCACAGCACGTAGGCGAGCGGCGCCAGCGCCATCGCCGTCCCCGGGTGACCGGAATCGGCACGCTGCACCGCGTCCATCGCGAGCGTGCGGACCGTGTTGATGCAGAGCTGATCGAGTGACGCGGCGCCAGGCGTGGGGGCTGGGGGGGGCGGCGCGGCGGACCCGGTAGCCGGATTCGTCACAGGAGTCCCGATTTGGCCGCCTGCCACAGACTCATGAGACGGTCGAAGCCGCTCACGAGCACGTCGACCTGCTGCGGGCTGGGGCTGGCCTTGGCGGCGGTCTTGAGTTCCTCGCAGATGCGCGGCATTTCGTGACGTCCCTGCTTCCTGCCCTCGGCGGCGATCTGGTCGAGCAGGCCGACGATCTTCTGGCGCGCCGCCTCGTCCTTGGGTACCTGCCACAGATAGTCCGCGAGCTGCTTGCCCTCGGTGCAGAGCTTGCCCAGCGCATCCAGCAGCGGAGGTTGCGAGCGGCGCGGCGCGTTCTGTTCAGTCATGCCGGCTCAATTATACCCAGAAAGGGAACGCGCGGTTGCCTGGAATCCGGGGCCGGTCTAGCTTGCGGTCTCCATGGAATCCCTGGCACCGATACGCGCCCGCTGGCAGGCCTTCAACCGCTGGACAAAGGGATGGGCCGGCTCGATCGGGATCGCGGTGGTGATCTGGCTCGTGCTCCGCTCGTACCTGATCGAGGCGTTTCGCATTCCCTCGGCGAGCATGGAGAACACGCTGCTGGTGGGTGACTTCCTGTTCGTCAACAAAGCAAACTATGGCGGTGAGTTGGAGATCCCGTTCACCGGGATCCGGTTCTGGCGTCTTCCGGGGTACGCCGAGCCGCAACGAGGCGGGATCGTCGTGTTCCGCTCGGTGGAGGACTCGACGCCGAACCTGGATATCGTGAAGCGGGTGATCGGCGCCGCGGGCGACACCCTCCGGATGGCTCGCGACACGGTGTTTCGGAACGGCGCACGCCTCGAGGAGCCGTACGCGCTTCACTTCGACCCACGAGACGTGGATGCCGTTCAGTTAGGGAAGATCCGCACCTGGCAGCTCCGGTATTACGCCGGGCGCGACTCGGCGCGGTACCGTCCGACCACGCACGACTGGGGTCCGATCGTCGTTCCCGCAGGGCACTATTTCGTCATGGGCGACAACCGGGACGAGTCGTACGACAGCCGCTACTGGGGCTTCCTGCCGCGATCGCACATCGTGGGAAAGCCGCTCTTCATTTACTTCAGCATCGCGAGCGATCCGCTGCGCATCCGGTGGAACCGGGTGCTGCGACGGCCGCGCTAGCACCGGCGAGGGACGCGCCGAAAGCGCTCCCTTGACGACCCCCGCCCCTACGGTTAAAACCAACCCTCTCGTGCACGCTGTCGCGGTCTCCTTCAACGGAGGTGGGTATGACGCGTTGGGCTCGATGGTGCGCGGCCGCGGCGGTTGCCTCGCTCGCCGGCGCACCGCTGTGCGCGCAAGGGTCAGGCGGGGTGGCGGACCCGGCGCGCGCGGTCGTAACGAACGACATGCTGCTCAATGCCGCGGGGAGCGGCGACTGGCTGATGTATGGCCATAACTACTGGAACAACCGGTTCTCTCCCCTGAAGCAAATCAACACGACAAACGTGAAGAATCTCGTCCCGCGGGCGGTCTACACCCACGGCGCGAGCACCCTGGGCAGCTTCGAAACCACGCCGATCGTCGTGGCCGGCATCATGTACATCACGTCGCCCGCCACGCCGAACAACATCGTGCGCGCGTTCGACCTGCGGACCCAGAAGATGCTGTGGGAGTACACGCACAAGAACGATCCGGTCTCGACCGCGTGCTGCGGGCCCAACAACCGTGGCGTCGCGATTTCGGGCGGGTCCGTCTTCGTCGCGACCCTGGACGACGACCTCGTGGCGCTCGACGCGGCCACTGGGAAGGTGAAGTGGGAAGTGAAAGTGGGCGATGGCCCCGCGGCGGGCTACACCGAGACCATGGCCCCGCTGGTCGTCGGTGACTGGGTGATCATCGGAACCTCGGGCGCGGAGTATGGGATCCGCGGGTACGTCAAGGCCTTCAACGCGGCGACCGGCGCGGCGGGTTGGACCTGGTACACGCTGCCGTCGCCCGAAGAGGGCGGCTGGTTCGGCCCGTGGTCCAAGACCACACCCGACGGCGATGACCTGAAGCGGGACATCGCGAAGGAAAAGGCCGACTCCGCGAAATACGCCGACGCCTGGAAGACGGGCGGCGGCTCGATGTGGATGACGCCGGCGTACGACGATGCCAGCAAGACGCTGTTCGTCGCGATCGGCAATCCGTCGCCCGACCTGGACGGCTCCATCCGCCCGGGCGACGACCGGTGGACGGAGTCGATCGTCGCGATCGACGCGACCAACGGGAAGTTCAAGTGGGGCTACCAGGAAGTCCCCCACGACGTGTGGGATTTGGACGCAGTGAGCCCGCCGGTGATCGCGATGGTGGGCGGCAAGAAGGCCGTGGTCGAGGCGGGCAAGACCGGTTTCGTGTACGTGCTCGACGCCGCGACCGGCAAGCTGATCCGTCGTTCGAAGGCGTTCGTGCCGCAGCAGAACATGTACAGCCAGCCCACCGCCGACGGCGTGTTCATGCTCCCGGGCGCCAACGGCGGCGAGGAGTGGTCGCCGATAGCGGTGGACCCCACCCTCGAGTACGCGTACACGGTCGGGCTCCATCAGCCGATGCATTACAAGGTGCACTACGCCCCGTGGGAAAAGGGACGTCTCTGGCTCGGCAGCGCCTTCATCCGGGTCCCGGATGACAAGGGCGGGTACTCGGGCGAGTACGGCACCGTCAGCGCGATAGACCTGAAGACCGGCAACATCGCGTGGCAGGCGAAGACCGAGCTCCCGATGATGGGCGGCGCGACTGCCACGGCGGGCGGCCTGATGTTCACCGGCGAGGGCAACGGCTGGTTCAAGGCATACGACGCCAAGACCGGCGCCGTGCTCTGGAAGTTCTATTGTGGCGCCGGCGCCAACGCCGCGCCGTCGGTGTTCGAAGTCGACGGTGAAGAGTTCGTGGCCGTGGCCGCGGGCGGGAACTTCCAGATCAGCTATCCGCTCGGCAATTCGGTCTTCGTCTTTGGCTTACCGAAGGCCGGGATGTAACCCTTCCCGTTCCCCCGACGGGGTCTCCCGCCGCGACAAAAAGACGCAGTCGCTCTGGGAGACCCCGTCGGGGGAACGAGAGTCCCGCCGACGCTTCAACAAGGTTCCGATGTCGAACCGCACGTCGATAGCATTGGCCATGGGCTTGGCCGCCTGCTCGCCCGGCGCGGCTCTCGCGCAGGCCGAAAAGGCGACTCCCGCTGCCCAGGCGATCGATCCGAGCTGGTTGTCCGGGGATGCGACGTCTCGGACCGCCGCGTTCGAGCTGATCGCGGGGCTCACGGGCTTGAATGGGGCCCTCAATTTCAACGGCTTCCGGGACGGCGGCCTGACCCTGACCGTTCCCGTAGGATGGACCGTCCTGATGCATTTTCGCAATCACGACGGGATGCTCCCCCATTCCGCGGAGGTCATCGACGACGTGCATCCCCTCCCGCTTCAGCCCGCCACGCCTGCATTTCCCAAGGCTTTTACGCTCCGGCTGGCCGAGGGCATCCCCTCCGAGGGGCGGGATGACCTGCGCTTTATTGCGGATAAGGGGGGGTCCTACCTAATATTTTGCGGGGTTCCGGGCCATGGGGCGGCCGGTATGTGGATCCGCCTGGTGGTTTCGGCCTCGGTTCCGCAGCCGTCCCTGGCGGCCACTCCCCCGGGGCAGCACTAGCCCGCGTCGGAGCGGGGTAGCAGTTTGAACTCGCTCAAGAGGAGGTGGATTCCGCTTTCCTTGTCAGTCGTAAAGAAAAACTGTAGGTGAGAAGCCAGACGAGTAATACTGGTGGGAGGACCACGTTCCCACTCGGCTTTACTTGGCGCCGGGGTTGTTGCGCCGGCGCCACGCAGGACGAGCGGCAGAATGAGTCGACGTAAACTCCCAAGGAGGGATTCTCGTATGAAGCGTCTCACGCTGTTGTTGTTGGGCTTGGCGCTGGGCGTCGCCTCGACGGCCCGCGCGCAGGGCCTGACGATGCAGATGTCGAACGGCTGGTCGTTTTCTTTTTCCGGTAACGTGAACGCCTTCTGGGTGTTCACGAAGGAGACCAATAGCGGCCCCACGAACTCGAGCATCCGCACCGGGCTGCTCCCCGCCTTCGCGACGTTTGAGGCTAAGGGCAAGGAGGCTGGGCTGACCCTGGGCGTCCACTTCGGGTTCGCTCCGCAGATCCAGAACGCCGGCATCCACGACAACTTTGGAAACGGCACCCAGGCTGGCGCCCAGATCGACATGCGTCAGGTGTACCTGACGATCGGGTTCAAGGATGGTTCGCAGGTCCTCGCGGGCCGCGAGCTCGATTTGTACGGCCGGCAGAACATCCTGAACGACATGACGCTGTTCGGGGTGGGTGCCGTCGGGATCGGCGCCGGCAATACCCAGGGGGGTGGGACCACTCTGGGCCGGATCGGCTACGGCTACATCTATCCGAACTTCAACGCGCAGGTCACGTACAGCACGAAGCCCGGCGAGGCACAGTTGAGCATTGGCATCTTCCAGCCCAGCGTGCTCGGTACCAGCGCCTACCAATTCACCAAGATTCCGCGCGTCGAGGCCGAGTTCACCTACAACGGAAAGTCCGGCAAGAACAACTACATGTTCTGGGTCGGCGGTCTGTGGCAGACGACGGCGAACGCCGATACGGGCGGGAACACCGTGAGCTCGTTCGGTGGCACCGCGGGTATCAAAGCGGGCCTGTCGGATCTCTCGATCGTGGTGAACGGCTACATCGGCAAGGGGCTGGGTACGTTGCTGATGTTCTCTGACATCGCGGGCGGCGGGGTTGCGGCAGGCGGCACCGAGCTCCGTACGTCTGATGGCGGGTACGCCCAGCTCATGTACAAGGTCGATCCAAAATGGACGCTAGGCGCGAGTTGGGGCTTCAGCCGTCTGAAGAACAACAGCAACACGGTCGCGACGGGTGGTGATGGCAATAGCGCCGTTCGTACGCAGTTCACGCTGACCACCGTGGGCGTCTACCATCAATGGACCAAGTCGCTCAAGTGGGTCCTAGAGGGCAGCCGCGAGCAGGAAGGCATCGGTGCTGGTACGCCGGCGCAGATCGACCTGTCGTCCGGGTTCATGCTGTTCTTCTAGCAGCTCAGTTCGTCGAAACGTCGAGAGGCCGGGAGCGATCCCGGCCTCTTCTATTTGTATCTGTAAGTAATCCGCCCTCTCGTCAGGTCGTACGGAGACAGATCGACCGCGACCCGATCCCCCTGCAGGATCCGGATGTAATTCTTGCGCATCTTGCCACTGACGTACGCCAGCACCTCATGCCCGTTCTCGAGCTTCACCCGAAACGTCGTGTTGGGGAGCACCTCGGAAACCGTCCCCATCATCTGTATCGCGTCGCCAGCCACGCCGCCCGTCGCCCTCCTTGTCGCGTAGTGCCGCGGGCGACGTCACACCCGCAGGCTGTGAGGATCCATGGTGTCGTCGCGCGGCGCTTCCGGCCCGCGCTGAATGTAGGAGGCATGGCGGCCGCACGTCTGGCACGTCAGCGTCACCCGCTCCGCCACCAGCGCTGTGTCCTTGTCTCCCTTAACCACAACTCCCCGGCGCCGGGGCACGCGCACGATCGAGCGTGTGGCGCAGGAAGGACAGACCAGTGGCACATGCTGGCGATCCGCCGCGATCAGCGCAAGCGCTTCCGGCGCCCGGTACTCCTTGATTCCGCGTCGCCCCACGGCCGCTGTTGCACCTCCGAGACCGAAATGTAGTGCCCCCTGGAAGGCGACGGCCGCCGCAGCGCCTTGACACCTCCCCAGCGAGGCGTATCTCTCACACAGGTAGGAGGTTGCCTCGCTGCCAGCGCCCCGGAGGTCGTCATGGATTGCCCCCAGTATGAACCCCTCGCTGAGATCGAGGTGGATGCCGCTAGACCGGAGCTCCAGGGTTTCACGCTCACCGGCCAGGGCCCCGATCACACCGAGTACCAGCTCGACCTCCGGTTCGGAATGCCGCTCGATCTCCGCACCCGCACCGTCCTGGGGGAGCTGTTGTCTCACTCCGACTTGACCATCTCGCGGCGCAGCGCCGGGGTAGGCGGGATCGCGGCGGCCCTTCGGGCCCGTCGTGAGCGCGCTCACAAGCCCTGATCACGGCGCATCACGGCGACCGGGATCCGTAGAGAGTATCCTGTCGATCCTTTCTCGCTACAGGCCACCCGTGCGCCTCGGGACGCTTGCGCTCGTCGCCGTTGCTGCTCTCACCGGAACGAGCGCGTGCGCCCCCGCCCGTTCCGCGCCACCTGCCCCCTCCCCCTCCCCCTCCCCCTCCCCCTCCGCAATCGCGACGCTCGAGAGCCAGGCCGCTGCGCATCCGGATGATCACGCTCTAAGCCTTCGCCTCGCCAAGGCGTACTACGGCGCCGACCGTTTCGCGAACGCGCTCCCGCTGCTCGAGCGCGTGCTGCAGGCGGAGCCTCGAAACGGAGAGGCGCAGGCGTACCTCGGTCTGACCTATGAGGGCCTGACCCGGTACGACGAGGCGCGGGCCGTGTACACGCGCCTCCTTGCGTCCAAGCCAGACCGCACCGTGCGACGGCTCCTGTCCGGACGCCTGGCTTTATTGACCCGTAAAGAGCTGCAGCTCGCCGCCCGCCAGGCGATCGCCCGCGAATCGCTGCTCACGCGTACCGCGCCCGATCCCAATACGATCGCCGTGATGCCGTTCCACTACGCCGGTAGCGACAGCACGCTCCGGCCGCTCGAGCGGGGACTGGCCGCCGTCGTGGTCACGGACCTCTCGCGGGTGCACCAGCTCAAGCTGGTCGAGCGGGCGCAGGTGCAGGTGCTGCTCGACGAGCTGCACCTGGTGGAGAAGGGCAGCGTCGATGCCGCTACCGGCGCGCGCTCCGGGCGACTGGTCGGTGCGGCCCAGGTGGTCCAGGGCCAGTTCACGACCGGACCGGCGACCCAGCTCCGCCTGGACGCGACGGTCGTGCGCACCGTGGACGTGCGGGTCGCCGCCGCCGGCTCGTCCGCCGACCGGCTGCAGGCGCTGTTCGACATCGAAAAGGCGGTCGTGTTCCAGCTGCTCGACCGGCTGGGGATCACACTTACTCCCGCGGAGCGGGTGGCGATCAGCGAGCGCCCGACACGCGACCTGCAGGCGTTCCTCTTGTACAGTAAGGGCCTCGAAGCGGAAGACCGCGGGGACTTTGTCGCCGCGGCACAGGCGTTCCAGGGCGCGTCGCGGGCCGACCCCGGCTTCCGTGCGGCGAGCCAGCAAGCGGCGACGAGCCAGGATGCCCAGGCGGCCACGGCCGCTCCGGCGACCGCTATCGCGACCCCGCTTCCCTCCGCGGGCCCCGCCCCGTTGGCGGGGGGGGGAGCCGGGACCGGCACGCTGTTCACGGCGATCAACGGCGCGGTGCCTTCCGGCGCCAGTGTGCTGCAGAGCGCCGCGGGCGGCTCGCCGAGCATCGTGCCGCCGAGCGACCCCAATCGCATCTGCGAGGGCGCGAATTGCGCGGGCCCCGCGCTCTCCTCGCTGGTCGGCACGATCATCATCATCATCACCCGCCCGTAAGTCATGGCTCGCCCCGGATTCACGCTCACCGCGGCAGTTCTTGGGACGCTCGCCGGCGTCATCCCGCTCGCGGCGCAGGGGTCTGACGCGCTCTACACGCGCATCGACGCGATCACCGGCTGGGAAGTGCGCGGATATACGTTCGATCCGTGGGCGGGCGCGAACGCTGCCGATCAGCCGAAGTCGGTCTCCGAGTGGAGCCTGCCCTTCGTCGTGGCGGCGCCGCTCGCGGGTCGGTTGTCGGTTGACCTGGCCACGCGGTATGCGAGCGGTGAAGTCAAGAGCTACTCTGGTGCTCGGGCGACGCTCCGCGGTTTCACCGACACGCAAGTGCGTTTTCTCTATACGCTGAACCGGGATCGACTGGTGGGCTCACTCTCATTCAACCTGCCGACCGGTAAGGCCACCCTGGATTCGAATCAATTCCGGGTCGCGGGCGCCATCAGCGGCAACTACCTGTCGTTTCCGGTGGCGAACTTCGGTACCGCCTTCGGGATGACGGGCGGAGTCGCATACGCGAACCATGTGGGAGCCTGGAACCTCGGAATCTCGAGCAGCCTGCGTTACCTCGCGACGTTCAAGCCATTCCTGAACAGCGCGCTCTCGTACAACCCCGGGGTGGAGGGGCGCGTGCGGGTGGGGGCCGATCGGCTCCTCGGAAGCGCGTCGCGCCTGCTGCTTGGCCTCACGGTGAGCACGTTCTCGACCGACGTGTATTCGGGTTCGTCCGGCTTCGGTCCGTACGGTCCCGGCACCCGCTTTATCAGCGAGCTCGTGTTCGTACGGGTCGTCGGTCGGTCGACGGTCACGGCGTCCGCATGGGACGCGTATCGGCTGGCCGGCGACAGTGCCGGCGTGCCGAGCCCAGCGACGAAAGAGAACGTGCTGAACGGCGAGCTTCGGGTCGCGTATCCCGTGACCCCTCGCGTGCAACTCGAGCCGATGGTCGCGTTCCGCCAGTGGAATCCGGTCGACTACAGCGGGGGGCGACTGACGTCGGGCGCCCTGTTGGTCCGCGCCAGCCTCACCGATCGGCTGTCGGCGACGGTGCAGGGCCGTTACGACGGCGGGTGGATCTATGCACAAAGCAACGGATCCGCCACCTCGACGAACCTGCAGGGGTACGGCGCGTCCGTATTCCTGCGCTATGAGCGGTAAATGGGGAGTAGAACGGTCGGAATCCTTGACGCTTCGGAGGGTCGAGTGTAGCTTGGCGCGACCTTCAGCGTCGGAGCAGCGCGTTCGATGCCAGCCGAACTCGGCGGGTCGCAGATCTCCTCGCTGCTCGAGGCTCTCCCCGGTATCGCCAGTGTCTTACGGAGTCCGGTCGCGGATGCGCTCGTCAAGGCAATCCGCGCGGCGGTCGGAGTAGGGGAGTTCTCGACAGAGGATGCCGAAGAGCTGGTGCGGTACGCGGTCCGTCGAGGCTTGATCGGCCCGGAAGAAGGCGATCGGGTTCTGGCGGACGTCCAGGAGGCGCTGGGGGCGAAGCGCAAAGCGGCGCGCGGCGTCAAGAGCAAGCCACCTCCGAAGAAGGCAGGGAAGAAGAAGTCTCGCCGCTAGTCGGGGGGGTCGTGCGTCGCGCGTTGCGGATCGGAGCCGGCCTCGGGCTGGCTCTTGTCGTCATCACGTGCACCGAGCAGAGCCCCACCGGACCACGGCATCCGGGGAGCGCCGCGTTCGATTTCAGCGCTTGGGCGCCCTCCGCACTCACCCCCGGGTCGGCCCCGGTTCCGATCGACAGCCTCGAGATCAACCTCCAGCGCGCGAGCGACGGCTCGACCGCGCTCGATAAGCGCTACGGGTTTCGTCCCGATACGCTGAAGGGCGACTCGCTGGTCGTGAGCCTCGACCTCTCCCAGTCTCCGGAGCCGTTCACGATCACCATCCGCATGTATGGCGCCGGGATTGACTGGTATCACTTCACCGGCTCGGTGGTCGTCACCGCGGGCGTCACCGCCAGGCCTGCCGTGACGGGGCAGTTTGTCGGCACGGGGGCGAACGCGACGCGCGTCGTGCTCCGCCCGGCGGATACGACCGCCGTGGGGGGGACCGCCTTCCCGCTCCGCGCGCTGGCGTACGATGCGGCGGGCGACTCGATCACCGGGGTCCCGATCGGGTACCGTCTGAG
>DASZCN010000074.1:0-13801 GCA_035943095.1 Gemmatimonadales bacterium
ATCGACCGCGTGTTCGGGCCCGAGATTACCCGGCTCGTTGACGGCGTGACCAAGCTGTCACGGATCGAGCTGCAATCCGATCAGACCAAGCAGGCCGAGAATTTCCGGAAGCTCGTCCTCGCGATGTCCGAGGACATTCGCGTGCTGCTGGTCAAGCTCGCCGACCGCCTGCACAACATGCGCACGCTCGAGCACCTGGACCCGGAAAAGCGGCGCCGCATCGCGCTCGAGACGCGCGAGATCTACGCCCCGCTGGCCCACCGCTTCGGCATGGCGGGGGTGAAGGCCGAGCTCGAGGACCTGGCGTTCAAGTTCCTCGAGCCCGAGGACTACCGTGCGCTATCCCGGAAGGTGCGAGCGCGGAAGGTCGAGCGCGAGCAGACCATCGAGCGCCTGGGGGAGCCTCTCGCGGACGAACTGAAAGACGCCGGGCTCACCGAGGCGGAGATCACCGGCCGGCCGAAGAATCTCTGGTCGATTTACAAAAAGATGAAGAAGCGGGACAAGCCGTTCGAGGAGATCTACGATCTGCTCGCGGTGCGCGTGCTCGTGAACAACATCCCCGAGTGCTACCACGTGCTGGGCGTCATTCACCACAAGTGGACGCCGCTCCAGGAGCGTATCAAGGACTACATCGCGAGCCCCAAGTCCAACGGCTACCAGTCCCTGCATACAACGATCTTCGGACCGAGCGGCCAGCTGTACGAGGTCCAAATCCGTACGCGCGAGATGCACCACACCGCGGAGTACGGCATCGCCGCGCACTGGCTGTTCAAGGAACGCGGGAAGAGTCCGGACGAGCTCGACCGCCACCTGGCGTGGTTTCGGCAGTTGCTCGAGCTGCAGCAGGACACCCACACGCCCGAGGAATTCCTCGAGTTCTTGAAGGTCGACCTCTATCAGGACGAGATCTTCGTCTTCACGCCGCGCGGCGACGTCAAGCGCCTCCCCAAAGGCGCCACCCCGATCGACCTCGCGTTCGCGGTGCACACCGAGGTGGGCCAGCACTGCCAGGGTGCCCGCATCAACGGCCGCATCGCGCCGCTCCACCGGCCGCTCAAGAACGGTGACACCGTGGAGGTGATGACGAGCGCGCAGGCCAAGCCGTCCCGGGACTGGCTGGCGCACGTCCAGACCGCGCGCGCCCGGCACAAGATCCGGCAGTGGATCCGGCAGGAAGAGCACGAGAAGAGCCTCGAGCTCGGCCAGGAGATTCTCGAGCGCGAAGTGCGGCGGCGGCGGCTCGATCTTCCGGACGATACTCGGCTGCGCGCCGCAGCGGCCGCGCTCTCGGTCGGGAGCGCGGAGCAGCTGCAGGCGGCGGTGGGGCGTGGCGACATCGCTCTCGGGACGGTGATGCGGGCGCTCTACCCCGATCTGCCGGCCGACGAGCTGCAGTCGCCCAAGCCCACCGCCTTCGGGCGCGTGATCGAGCGGCTGCGCCTGGGTCGCGGCATCAAGATTCAGGGCGTGGACGGGCTGATGGTCCGGTACGCGCAGTGCTGCCAACCGGTGCCCGGGGATCCGGTGGTGGGCTACGTCACCCAGGGCCGCGGCATCTCGATCCACCGCTCCGACTGTCCCAACCTCCTCGTCCTGTCGGCCGAGGCGGAGCGTCGCCTGGAGATCGACTGGCAGGAGTCGGATGGCGAGACGTTCGTCGTGCGCCTGGCCGTGGGTGGGGAGGACCGCCGCGGGCTGTACGCCGACATCTGTACCGCGATCAGCGAGTCGGGGACCAATATTCGCTCGGCGGAGCTCATTACCCGCGACGGCGCGGTCTTCGGCTCGGTGCTCGTGGAAGTCGAAAACCAGACCCATCTGAACAAAGTGATCCGGGCGATCCGCCGCGTGAAAGGCGTGATGGAAGTCTCGCGCCGCGAGTCCGGCCCCCAGACGCAACCCGCGACCGGTTAAGTTTCACGGATGCCGTTCGAACTCGTCTCCCCGTTCGCGCCGGCGGGGGATCAGCCGCGCGCCATCCAGGAGCTGATCGCGGGCCTGGGGCGGGGCGACCGCTACCAGACATTACTCGGCGTCACCGGGTCCGGGAAGACGATGACCATGGCGCATCTGGTCGCCGCTTTCAGCCGGCCCACGCTCGTCCTGTCGCACAACAAGACGCTCGCCGCCCAGCTGTACGGAGAGCTCAAGGGGTTCTTCCCGAAAAGCGCGGTCGAATTCTTCATCTCGTACTACGACTACTACCAGCCTGAGGCGTACGTCCCTCAGACCGATACGTACATCGCCAAAGACTCATCGATCAACGACGACATCGACCGGCTACGACTCCGCGCCACGTCGAGTCTCATGGAGCGCGACGATGTCGTGATCGTGGCGAGCGTCTCGGCGATCTACGGCCTGGGCGACCCCGACGTGTACCGGCGGCGGCTCGTGACGGCGGCGGTGGGCGAGGAGCACGGGCGTGACGCCCTCCTGGAGGAGCTCGTCGCCGTGCAGTACCAGCGCAATGACGTGGCGTTCGAGCGCGGAGCGTTCCGCGTGCGGGGGGACACGGTCGAAGTGTTCCCCGCCTACGATGAGCAGGCGGTGCGGGTGGAGTTCTGGGGCGACACGGTGGAGCGGATCGCCAAGATCGATCCCGTCACCGGGGACACGATCGCCGAGTTGAGCCGGGCGGCGGTCTATCCGGCCACGCACTTCGTCACGGAGCGTCCAACCATTGAGCGTGCGGTCCGGGCGATCTCGGACGAGCTCAAGGAGCGCCTGGTGGATCTCCGGGTCCAGAACAAGCTGCTCGAGGCCCAACGGCTCGAGTCCCGGACCCACTTCGACATCGATATGCTGCTCGAGGTGGGCCGCTGCACGGGCATCGAGAACTACTCGCGGCATCTGACCGGCCGGGCGCCGGGTGAGCGGCCGGCGTGTCTCCTCGATTACCTCCCCGAGGACTACCTCTGCATCATCGACGAGTCGCACCAGACCATGCCGCAGATCGGCGGTATGTACGAGGGGGACCGCTCGCGCAAGCAGACCCTGGTGGACTACGGCTTCCGGCTCCCGTCCGCCCTGGACAACCGGCCGCTCCGGATCGACGAGTTCATGGCACTCGTGCCGCGGATGCTCTTCGTCTCGGCTACACCGGGGGAGGTAGAGCTGCGGCTATCGGGAGGGGTGGTCGTAGAGCAGATCATCCGCCCCACCGGCTTGATCGATCCCGCCGTCCAGGTGCGTCCCGTAAAAGGGCAGGTGGACGACCTGTTGCATGAGATCCGCTTGCGGGCGAAGAAGAGCGAGCGCGTACTGGTCACCACCCTCACCAAGCGCATGGCCGAGGACCTCACCGACTACCTGCAGCAGCACGGCGTGCGGGTCCGGTACCTGCACTCGGAGATCGATGCGATCGAGCGCGTCGAGATCATTCGGGGCCTTCGGCTCGGTGACTTCGACGTGCTCGTGGGGATCAACCTGCTGCGCGAGGGGCTCGACCTGCCCGAGGTCTCGCTGGTCGCGATCCTCGATGCGGACCAGGAGGGCTTCCTGCGCTCGGACCGCTCGCTTATCCAGACGGTCGGACGCGCGGCGCGGAACCTCAACGGGCTGGCCATCCTGTATGCTGATCGAGTCACCGGCTCGATGCAGCGGGCGCTCGACGAGATGACCCGCCGGCGGCAGGTGCAGCTTGCGTACAATGAGGAGCACGCCATCACGCCCCGCTCGATTGTGAAGTCCGTGGATCAGGTGCGGTTCGCGACGCGCTTTGCCGACGCCAAAACGGCCAAACCGGCCGACGGGCGCGTGCACCGGCCCGCCGATGCCAAGGAGCGGGACGCCCTCATCGGGCTGCTGGAGAGCCAGATGCAGGCCGCCGCTGAGGACCTCGACTTCGAGCTCGCGGCCGTGTTGCGCGATCAGATCCTCGAGCTCCGGGCCGAGGGGGACGCCGTCCGCCATGCGCCTATCCGCGGACGAACTCAACCGGTTCGGTGAGGCGCTCGGGCGCGGCCTCGCGGCGCCCGCCGTGGTCGGGCTCTCCGGGGAGCTCGGGACGGGAAAGACGACCCTCGTCCAGGCGATCTGTCGCGGCCTCGGTGCGCACGTACCCGCCACCAGCCCGACATACGCCCTGGTTCACCGCTACGAGACGGCGGGCGGGCCGCCCGTGTATCACGTCGACTGTTACCGCCTCAAGGCGCCCGAGGAGGCGCGCGACGTGGGGTTCGAGGACATGGAGCGCGAGCGCGCGATCGTCCTGATCGAGTGGCCGGAGCGGGCGGGGACATGGGCCCCGGCTCTCGACCGCCACATCCTGCTCGGCCACGATCCCGATCCCGCCGTCCGCGTACTCGAGGCCGAGTGAAGAGCGGCCGCTGGTTGGCGATCGACACGGCCACCGACTTGGCGAGCGTCGCGGTGGGGCTCCCGCCCCACGCGGAGGCGGGATCCTTCGTGCATGGCGCCAGGCGGCACGCAGCCGAGATCATCAGCCTCGTCGATCACGTCCTCAAGCAGGCGGGCGTCGCGCCGGCAGATCTCGAAGGGATCGTGATAGCGGACGGGCCGGGCAGCTTCACCGGTCTCCGGATCGGTTGGGCGACGGCGAAAGGCCTGGCGCACGAGGCGGCACTGCCGCTCCGCGTCGTGCCATCGCTCATGGTCGCTGCGGCCACTGTAGCCACACAGGTGGGCCCGGTTCCGATCGCCGCGTGTTACGACGCGCTCCGCGGTCAGGTCTTCGGCGCGTTGTACGTGGTGCGGCCTCGAGTGGTGGAAACACTCATGGCGCCGGAGGTGATGACCGTCGCCGATCTCGCGAGGATGGCACCCGTACGCCCCGCGGCTGTGGTTGGCGACGGCGCAACGCGCTATCCGGAGGACGTGCTCCGCTGGAGTGGTGCGCCGCCCGTCTCTCCAGAGGGTCTCATCCCCAACGCCACGACGTTGCTCTCCCTGTTCATGCGGGAGGGCGCGGCGCGCGCCATAGACGACCCGCTGGGGGCGGAGCCGGTGTACGGACGCCCCGCGGAGGCGCAGGTGAAATGGGAGGCGCGTCATGGCCGGCCACTTCACGGTCCGTCCCGCCCGGGGCGCTGACGTCGGCGACGTCAGCGCGATCGAGCGCGCGGTGTTCACTGATCCGTGGTCGGCGCACGACTTCGACGAGTGTGTCGCGTCGGGTGTCCCGTTTCTCGTCGCCCTTGAGCACGGCACGGTCGCCGGATACGTCGTGGCGCACTACGGGGCCGATGAGGGAGAAATCCTGAACCTCGGCGTCGCCACCGCTCACCGGCGGCACGGCCTCGGACGCGCGCTCATCCAGGGCGTGGTGGCGTTGCTCGCGGAGCGGGGAGTGCGCGTGGTCTACCTCGAGGTACGTGAGTCGAACGCCGGGGCGCGTCGGCTGTATCAGTCCCTGGGGTTCGGGGAGGTGGCGCGGCGGGCGCGGTATTACCGCCGGCCGGTCGAGGACGCGGTCGTTCTTCGCGCTGCCATTCCAGCGGAAGGGGTGTCTGCAAAACTTTAACCCAAGTGGCGTATCTTTGATTGACAGAATAACTTGCGGGTCATATACTGTTGTCGCCCTTGGTCCCAGACCCGCCCAGAGTCTGGAGGTTTGTTGTGAGCCGGAGCCTCAATAAGGTCATGCTAATCGGGAACTTGGGAGCCGATCCCGAGGTGCGGAGCACCAACAACGGTTCCCGGGTCGCGACGCTGTCATTGGCGACCAGTCGGCAGTGGACAGGGCAGGGGGGCGAGAAGCAAGAGAAGACCGAGTGGCATCGGGTCGTTTGCTGGAACAACAAGGGTGCCCAGCTGGCGGATCTGGCCGAGAAGTACATGAAGAAGGGCGACCGGATCTACGTCGAAGGGCGCGTCGAGTATCGAACCTGGGAAGATCGCGAGAAGCAGACGCGGTACACCACCGAGATCATTGCGCGGGAGGTGCTGCTCTTGTCGTCTCGGGGAGGTGGCGAAGGCTCCGGCGATTTCGCGCGGGCCAAGGCTGCCGCCAAGGTAGCGCCCGGGGCAGAGGGGGGCGGCAAGCCAGAATCGCTCGACGCGTTTCCGGAGGCCCTGGATGAGGAGGACGACGATCTGCCGTTCTGAACGAGCAACCCTGCTCGCCCTTGTAGCAGGGCTGCTCGCGGGGCTGGTGCCCACACTCGCGGCCCAGGACACGACCAAGGCTCGGCCAGACAGCACGCGGCCGGTCCAGGACACCGCGCGAGTGGCGGAAGCGGCGCCAGCCCTGCAGGGCCAGATCCCCGCGACTCACGTGGTCTCTCAGGGCGAGACCCTGTGGTCGATTGCGGTGCTGTACTACAGCGATCCACTCCTTTGGCCCGAGATCTACCGCCTCAACACCGCGCTCATCGACGATCCCCACTGGATCTATCCTGGGGAGGAATTGAGCCTCGCGGCTGGCGTCAGCGTAGCGCAGGCTCCCCCTGAGAGCACCGCGGTTGCGCCACCGGCGCCAGGGGACACGGTCCACGCCCAGCCATCGCCCGACACGGTGGCTGTCCTGCCCCCGGACACGTCGATGGCGGTCGACACCACGGTGACCGAGGCGCCGCCGCCCGCGCCCACGGAGAGCTACGCCACGATCTTCGATCGCCGCCGCAACGCGACCCAGGAGGTGCGGGACGTCCTGCGGGCGTATACGAACCAGCCCTATCGCCCGCTGCGGCGGGGTGAGTTCTACGCGGCGGGCTTTCTGACGGAAGGCGAGAAGCTGCCGTACGGGCGCGTGTTCGGCAACACGTCCATCCCCGCCATTCCGCAGCTGACGGACCACTCGAGCGCGATGCCGTTCGACCAGATCTCCATCCAACCGCCCCGAGGTGCCTCGTACCACGTCGGCGATTCACTCCTCCTGGTGCGGGTCGACCGCGATATCGCGGGGTGGGGTGGGGTGGTCGTGCCGGTTGGTGTCGCGCGGATCACGGAGCTGCAGCGCCGACAAGTACTGGCGGACGTGGTCCTGCAATTCGGGCGGATTCACGACGGCCATCTGGCGCTCCCGCTCGAGCCGTTCAAGGATCCCGGTCAAGTGCGGCCGACGCCGGTGGAGGAGGGGCTCGAGGGCACCGTGATCGCCGAGCGCGACATCCACGTGGTGACGGGCCCACAGCAGATCGTGTTCATCAATCGGGGCCGTGCCGAGGGCGTGACGCCGGGGGACGTCTTCGAGGTGTTCCGGCCCGCGGCGGGCGTGCCCGGTTCTTCATCCGAGCAGGTCCAGATCGTGGTCGAGATCGTGCACACGCGCGACCACTCGGCCTCCGGATTGATCCTCAACATCGAGCACCCGAACCTGGTCCCCGGCATGCCGGTGCGGCTCGTCCGGAAGATGCCGTCCTGATCCGCTCCCGGCCCCCTTCCCGAGGGGCCGGAGCGGTGCGCCCGGTGATTCTCGTTCTTCACATCATCGCCCTGGGCCTGTACGCCGTGGGCACCGCGCTCGTCCTGGCGCCGTTCGCGGGGCTGCGGGCGGCTCCCCGCGTGCTGGCGCTCGCGATCCCGCTCCTCGGCGTAGGCGCTCACGTCGTCGGCCTGGCGCGACTGACCCCGTTCGTCGGCGTCGCGCCGACGCTCTCGATGCTGGCGCTGTTTCTCGTGCTGCTGCAGGTAGCCAGCGAGGGACTGTTCCGGGCGTCGGCGGTCGGGGTGTTCACGGGGCCGCTCGCGACCGGTCTCGTGGGCCTCGCGTTGTTGATCGGGCTCGCGCCGGAAGGAGCGCCCCCGACCCGGGGGCCATGGTCGATCCTGCACATTACGATCAGCGTGCTCGGCCTCGCGATGCTGGCCCTGGCGTTCATCGCCGCAGCCTTGTACTTGTTGCAGTTCCGCGAGCTCAAGGCGCGTCGGTTTGGGCAGGTGTTTCGGCTGTTTCCGCCGCTCGAGCGGCTCGACCAGCTGAATCACCTGTCGCTCGTGCTGGGCTTCCCGACCGTGACGCTGGGCGTCCTGCTCGGGTTCGGGGTACGGTACGCCGGCGGTGCCTCGGTTGACGCCGCCCAGGTCGTGTGGGGAATGTTGACCTGGCTGGTCCTGGGGTGGGCGGTTGGGGTGCGGGTAGTGCGGCACTGGGCCGGCCGCCGCGCGGCGTTCGCCAGCATCGCGAGCTTTGCCGCGGTGTTGCTCGTCTATCTCGCGCTGAAGCTCACGGCGCCCGGAACCGAACGTTTTCTCTGACGGTCGACGCATGAGCATCACTGTCTTGGGCGTGAACCATCGAACGGCGCCGCTCGAAGTGCGCGAGCGCTTTGCCCACGGGGCGCGTGAAATCCCCGCCTCGCTCGAGCGGGTGCTGGCCGCGGGCGCTCGGGGCGGCGTTCTGCTGTCGACGTGCAACCGCACCGAGTTCTACCTTGCCGATCCCGACGACGCGGCACCCGAGGCCGTGTGGGCCCTCCTCTCCGAGCGTCTCGGCGACGCCCGCCGGGCAAACGAATACGGGTACATGCAACGAGACCGCGAAGCGGTCCGGCACCTGTACCGCGTATCCGCGGGACTCGATTCGATGATTCTCGGCGAGACGCAGATCCAGGGACAGGTCCGGGACGCGTGGGAGGTTTCCAAGGCGCAGGCGGGCCCCGCGCTGCACCGCCTGTTTCAGTCGGCGTTGCTCGTGGGCGCGCGCGTTCGGAGCGAGACGGGCCTCGCGGCCGGGGCCGCGTCGGCGCCGTCCGCCGCCGTCGCGGTTGCCGCCAAGATCTTCACCCAGCTGGCCGGTCGCTCCGCCCTGATTCTCGGTGCCGGCGACATGGCGGAGCTCGCGGCAACGTGCCTGGTATCCGAGGGGGTCCGCGTGACGCTCGTGGCCAACCGAACGTACGAGCGCGCCAGGGCGATTGCCGAGGATCTGCAGGCGCGTGCGCTCACGCTCGACGAAGCGTGGGAGCACTTCGCCGATGCGGACATTGTCCTGTGTTCGACCGCCGCGCCCCACACGGTGGTGACATGGGACCGCGTGGCGCCCGTCGTAGCGCGCCGGGGCGGGCGGCCACTCTGCATCCTCGATCTCGCGGTGCCGCGCGACGTTGATCCCGCCGTGGCGCAGCTCGAAAACGTGTTCCTCTACGACATCGACGACTTGCAGGCGGTCGCTGCCCAGGCGGCGGCCCAGCGCCGCAGCGACATTCCGGCCGCCGAGCACATCGTGAGCGAGGAAGTGGAGCGGTTCTGGGCCTGGTACGGCGGTCGTGCCGTCGTGCCCGTGCTCAAGGAGCTACGCGACCGCATGGAGCGCGTCCGAGCGGACGAGCTGGAGCGGGCGCTGCGCCGCATGCACCTGACTCCCGAAGATCGGGCGCAACTCGAGCACTTCAGTCACGCGCTGCTCAACAAGTTTCTGCACCAACCCACCATCGCTCTGAAGGAGGCTGCGGGCGCCGGCCGGGGGTACGGCCTCCTGGAAGCCCTGAAGCGCCTGTTTGGCCTGGAACCGCGCGATGGCGCGTAACATCCTCGTGACGGGAGGAGCGGGATACATCGGTAGCATCGTCGTCGAGCAGCTCCTGGCACGGGGCGAGGTACCGATCGTGCTGGACGACCTGAGCACCGGCCATCGCGGCGCGGTCGCCCCAGGTGTCGAGTTCATTCAGGGAAACGTCGGAGACCGGGGCGTGCTCGAGCCGTTGTTCGCCCGCCACTCGATCGGCGCCCTCATGCACTTCGCCGCCTTCGCCCTCGTCGCCGAATCGGTCGCCGACCCCGCGAAGTACCGCGCCAACAACGTCACGGCGGGTCGCGTGCTGCTCGACACCGCGGTCGCGGCCGGCGTGCGGCGCGTGATCTTCTCGTCGTCCTGCACGATCTACGGCTCACGCGGTCTCGAGCCGATCGGGGAGGACGCACCTGTCGCCCCGATGAACCCGTACGGCGAGACCAAGGTGGAGTTCGAAGCGCTGCTCGCCCGGTTGGCGCGGAACGACGGCGTGGCATCGGTGAGCCTGCGGTACTTCAATGCGGCCGGCGCTTCCGCGCGCTGTGGAGAGGATCACGAGCCGGAGACGCATTTGATCCCCAACGTCCTCCGTGTGGCACAGGGTCGCGCGCGCGCAGTCGAGGTGTACGGCACGGATTACCCGACGTCGGATGGCACGGCGATCCGCGATTACGTCCACGTGCTCGACCTCGCCGATGCCCACATTCGGGCGCTCGATGCCCCTCTGAACGGGGCAGTGGCCGTGAACCTCGGGACCGGCGCGGGGCACTCGGTGCTCGCGGTCGTGGCCGCCGCACGCCGCGTGACCGACCACACGATTCCCACGGTCCTGGCCCCACGCCGGGCCGGCGATCCGTCCTGTCTGGTCGCGGCGCGGGGCCGCGCCGAACAGCTGCTCGGTTGGCGCCCGACCCACTCGAGCCTCGACGAAATCATCGCGAGCGCGTGGGACTGGCACCGCGCTCACCCGCGCGGGTACCGGAACTAGGAGGCTGACAGCGTGCTGCTGCTACAGGTAGGCCGGGCGGTCCCGACGACGCCCTGGGAGCTGGTGCTCACGTCGAGTCGCGAGACGAAGTTCGTGCTCGGGATCCTCGTCGTGTTCTCCATTGCTTCGTGGTACCTGATCTTCCTGAAGTGGTGGCAGTTTCGCCGCATGCGGCGCCAAGCGGACCGCTTCATGAGCGAAATTGAGCGCGCGCCCCGCCTGGACGACGCCTACCATGCCGCGATGCGCCTGCCCTCCTCGCCCTACAACCGGCTGCTGCGGGAAGCGATCCACTTCTTCTCCGAGCTCCGGCCCGGCGGGCTGAAAGAGAGCGGCCCGGGCGTGGCCACGCAGGCCACGCTGACCACGACGCAGCTCGAGGCGCTGCGCATGGTGCTCGCCAAGGAGATCGCAGCCGAGCGCGACGCGGCGGCGCGGTTTCTTCCCTGGCTCGCGACCTTCGGCTCGGTGAGCCCCCTGTTGGGCCTGCTCGGCACGGTGCTCGGCGTGATGGATGCGTTCATCGGCATTGCGGTGGGCGGGTCCGGTAACATCGGCGCCGTGGCGCCCGGCGTTGCCGAGGCCCTGGTGACCACGGTCGCCGGTCTCGCCGTCGCGGTCCCGTCGGTCATGGCGTACAACTTGTACGTCAATCGGCTCGGTCTGTTTGCCGGCGAGCTGGAAGGCTTCGCCCAGGAGATCATCGCGACCATGGCCCGCGAGGGGAGGCTCTAATGGCCGGTCTCGTAGGGGGTGGGGGCGGATTGCGTGGGCACGGCGAGCTGCCTCTGAATGCGGATATCAACGTGACGTCCCTCGTGGACGTCGCCTTCGTGCTGCTGATCATCTTCATGATCACTGCCCCGATCATGCAGGGTGGTGTGGATGTCCGCCTGCCGCGCGCCGAGGCCCGGCCCCTCGAGCCGAAATCGGGCCTCGTGGTCACGCTCGACCGCGAGGGCCACATCTTCATCGATCAGGCGCCCCTCTCGTATGAAGACTTCCGCGCGACGTTCCCCGCGTTCGTGCGAACCAAACGACCCACCGGGGTGTACCTCCGAGCCGATGGTCGAGTCCCCTACGCCGACGTTGTCCAGGTGCTCGCGGTCATCCGTACGGCGGGCGTGAACGACGTCGGCCTCGTGGCGGAGCCGGAGGTGGTCAAGCGGTGAGATCCCGCACCCGGGGTCAAGCCAGTATGCGGGTCGGGCTGGCCGGAACGGTGGCGGTTCATTCGCTCGCCGCCATGTTCTTCATCGCCTCGGCCGCCGACGCGCGCAAGACCGCACCGCCGACGTACCGGGTGCATTTGGTGGCCGCCCCGGAGCCGACCGAAGACGAGCGAAAGGCGCCGGCCGCGGTGGATCGCCCCGCCGAGGAGAAGCCGGCCCCGGCGCCAAAGGCGCCGTCGCCCAAGAGCACCGTGTCCAAGGCGGCGCCACCACCGGTGGCGGACAACACGAAGCGCGAAGCCGCGCCGCGGACGACTCCCAAGACGCAACCGCTCCCTGGCGAGCGGCCGTCCACCGGGAGCGACCCGCTGACGGTGTCGACGGAAGGGATCGCGTTTCCCTTCCCCGAGTACACGAACAACATCATCACCCAAATCGCGACCCGGTGGCAGCGGCCACCGCAAAGCACACCCCTAGAAGCGGAGATCGGTTTCTTGATCCATCGGGACGGCTCAATCAGCGACATGCAGTTCATCAAGCGGTCGGGTAACTTCGCGTTCGACCTCGAGGCGCAAGGAGCCATCGAGGAAGCGGGCCGCTTCAAGACGTTCGGCCCGCTCCCGGACGGGTGGACGTCGAATGTTCTGTTTGTACGGTTCTTCTTCTCCGGAACGAGGCAATGACGGCGGTTAGGTGGTTAGACGGTTGGACGGTTAGCGGCGTCGTCGTGTTGACGGTCGCACTAACCGTCTATCCGTCTAACCGTCTAACGGCTCAAGATACGTCCGTCGTCGATCGCGGGGTCCGGCTCGGGATCACGTACCGGCCGGGTGTGCGGCCCGGGATGGTGGTGCTGCCCGGTCGGGGCCCGGCGCTCGATTCGGTGCGGGCCATCGTGACGCGCGATCTGGACTACAGCGACCGGTTCGAGCTGATCACGCTCCCGGGCGGCGACTCGCTCCGGGTCACCGCCACGACAGCCGGTGCGCGGCCCCCCGCCGCGGCCGCTCCCGGAAAGGGCAGCGGCGGGGCAGCGGCGGCCGCCGGACTCAACTATCCGTTGTATCAGGCGCTCGGCGCGGACTTCGCCGTCGGCATCGCCTCCGCCGGGGACACGACCGTCGCGACGGTCCACGACATCGGCGGCGGTGGCGTGCGGCGTGAATACCGCGTACACCTTCCCCCCCTCGGAGACCCTGCGTTCCGGTTGGCCGTGCACCGCCTCTCGGACCGCGTGCTCGAGGCAGCATTGGGCGCAGGGGGAACGGCTGCCACCCGCGTGCTGTACGTATCGGAGGGCAAGGTATACTCGATCGACCAAGACGGAGCCGATTTGCACCTGGTGTCGTCGAGCGATCAGTCTGCGCTCTCGCCCGCGTGGGCGGCCGACGGGCGGCGGATGGCGTACATGGAGTTCTGGCAGGGCCACGGAAGGCTCGTGGTGCAGGATGTGGCGACCGGCAAGCGCGCGATAGCGGCGACGACGGGAAAGGCGCTCGACTTCACGCCGGCATTTTCCCCTGACGGCAAGACACTTGTTTTCAGCCGCGCGAACGACGAAGGCACGGACGTTTATACGGTCAACATCCGGGACAATTGCTGCCTGCAGCGCTTGACCGTGGGGCGTTTTTACGACAACTTGTCACCGACCTACAGTCCGGACGGCCAGCGCATAGCGTTCGTGTCGACGCGCGCAGGGCTGCCGCAGGTGTACGTGATGGCGGCAGATGGGACGGACCAGCAGTTGTTCGCGCCGTTCGATTATGGTGTCACCGGCGCTTCCTACGCGCCCGATTGGTCACCGGATGGGCAGTCGGTCGCCTTTCACCGCGACGTCGGTGGAACCTACCAGGTGTTCGTCCTCGATGTGCGGACGCGCGCAGTGCGGCAACTCACCTCCGTAGGGCGGAACGAGGATCCGACGTGGGCGCCCGACAGCCGGCACATGGCCTTCGTGTCTGACCGCTCAGGGATTCGGCAGCTCTGGATCGTCGATGTCGAAACAGGCCGGATCCGCGCGCTCGTGCAGCAAAGCGGCGCGCGGCTGCCGGCGTGGTCTCCACGGATACCGGAGGCCGCCTCTTCCACCCCCTGAATCTGGAGAGGGCGCAACGATGAAACGGTTCCCATTGGTCGTGCTCGCCGGCCTGTTTGCCGTGGCGGTCGCCGCGTGCGGCGGCAAAAAGCCGGAGACGACGCCTGCCCCGGCCGGACCCAACGCCGATT
>DASZCN010000075.1:0-16677 GCA_035943095.1 Gemmatimonadales bacterium
AACTTCGCGATGTCCTCCGGTAGTTCGCCTTGCTGCGCGGTCTTGGCGTCCTTGCCCTGTACCATGATGCGGATCTGCTCGACCACGTCGGGGTTCGCGAGGGTGGTCACGTCGCCGACGTCCCGGCGGTTCGAGATGGCCGCGAGCACGCGGCGCATGATTTTGCCCGAGCGCGTCTTGGGCATGTCCGGTACGATGTACACGTGCTTGGGTCGCGCGATCTTACCAATCACTTCTTCGTTCGCCTTCACCACGCGGTCGATGACGTCCTGGCTCGGCTGCACGCCCGGCTTGACCGCGATGTACACTTCGGGCACGCGTCCCTTGAGCTCGTCTTGGACCGGCACCACGGCGGCCTCGGCGACTTCCGCGACCGTGAGACACGCGGACTCGATCTCCTTCGTGCCGAGGCGGTGGCCGGCCACGTTGATCACGTCGTCAATGCGGCCCAGGATGCGGTAATAGCCGTCCGCCGCCTGTACCGCGCCATCGCCCGCCATGAACGGCCAGTCGCGCCAGTCCTTGCTCCGGGGATTCTTATTGTACTTGGCGAAATAAGTCTTGACATAGCGGTCGCGGTCGCCCCAGATCGTCTGCATGATGCCAGGCCACGGATTGCGAATGCAGATGTTACCCGCCTTGCCGGAGCCCTTGGGAATTTCCGCGCCGGTCTCGTCGTAGATGATCGGATGAATCCCCGGCGCGCCAGGACCGCAACTGCCGGGCTTCATCGGATGAATCGCCGGAACGGTGGTGCCGAGAAAGCCGCCCGTTTCGGTCAGCCACCACGTGTCGGTGATGACGGCTTTTCCCTTGCCGACCTCATCGTAATACCAGCGCCACGCCTCCGGCTCGATCGGCTCGCCTACCGTCGTCATCGACTTGAATTGGTATTTGTACTTGCGGGGTTCTTGCGGACCGAGTTTCCGCAACATCCGAATGGCCGTCGGCGCGGTGTGGAAGATGTTCACGCCCAAACGCTCGGCAATGCGCCAGGGCCGCCCGGCGTCAGGAAACGTCGGCACGCCTTCGTATAGGACGCTCGTCGCCGCGTTCGCCAGCGGACCGTAGACGATGTAGGAATGTCCGGTGATCCACCCGATGTCCGCCATGCACCAGTAGACATCCGTCGGATGAATATCGAGAATCCACTTGGACGTGGCCGTGACGTAGGCCAGATACCCCGCGATGCTGTGTTGCGCGCCCTTGGGCTTGCCGGTCGTGCCGCTCGAGTACATCAAGAACAGCTGACCCTCCGACGGCAGAGGCACCGGCTCTACTTTGTTGCCGGTGTAATCCTTGAGCAGGTCGTTTATGAAGAAATCACGCCCCGGAACCATCGGCGTCTTGGCAGAATACTTTCCGGGATAACGCTGCCACACCAGGACCTTGTCGACGTCTTGCCCCAACTCCTTCGCGGTCCGCACGGCGATGTCCGCATTCGCTTTGTGATCGACGAGGGTGCCGTTCCGCCAGTAGCCGTCCATCGTGACCAGGACGCGGCTCCCCGAATCCTGAATGCGGGAGCCGCACGCCTGACCGCTGAAGCCGCCGAAGACCTGCGAATGGATGATGCCCAGCCGCGCGCACGCCAGCATCGTGATCGGGAGCTCCGGCACCATCGGCATATGGAAGGTGACGCGGTCGCCGGCCTTGAGCCCCAAGCCGCGGAGCAGGGCGGCCAGTTCGTTGACGCGGTCGTACAGCGCTTGATACGTGATGGACATGTCCGGCTCTTTTTCCGGCTCGGGCACGAAAATGAATGCGGCCTTGTTCCCGTACTGGGCGAGATTGCGGTCCACGCAGTTGTAGCACGCATTGATTTTGCCACCGACAAACCATTTCCAGTACGGCGCGTCGCTGGTATCGAGCACGGTGTGATACGGCTCGAACCAGGTCAGCATGTCCGCATATTCTTTGAAGCAATCGGGAAAGTTGGCGAGGCCGAACTTTTCAAGGATGCGCGGGTCCCGCATATTCGCCTGTGCCTTGAATTGCTCGGAGGGTTGATAGTACCCCTCTTCCTTCCAGTGCACGGCAATCTGCGCTTCACTGACCTCGGTTAGCTCCTTCGTCTTGATTCTCGCCGCCATGTGATTCGCCTGAGGCTGGAGGTGGCTGGTTCAGTTAAGGTATCGGCCCCCGTGGGCCCTTGCAAACTGCCCCACGGGCGCTCGGTCTGCGGTAGCGCGGCCGGCGTGCGATCTTGCTCGGCTTTGACAACCGGTTGGCTGCTCGCAGGTTAGCTGTATGGCACCGGAGTCGCATTGCCCCCGGGCAGCGAACTTTCAGGAGCCTACTGTGGAGGAGATGATGACCATGTCCACGCGTCCGGGCGAGAAGATCCTGGCCGCTCCCGAGGAGCTGGGGCTCGATTCACGCACGGCGTTCCGGCGTGCGGCCACCGAGCTGCTGGAGCAGCTGTCCGAGGGTGCTGGACGCCTGGTGATAGACCTATCCGGCACGCGCCAGATCGACAGCGCGGGGCTCGGTGCGTTGATGCTGATCCAGCGGAAGGCGGCCGAGCGCCGACTGACGGTGTGCCTACGCGGAGCGAACGAGGAGCTGCGCTTCCTGCTGGTGTTGACCAAGCTCGACGACCTCTTCGAGCTGGAGACGGGCGTCAGCTGAGCCGCCGGTAGACGGGATGGGGGACCGCCATATATTGGCCCACCAATGGCGTCCTCCCCCTCCGGCCCGCGACGCAAGGTGCTGTTCGTCGAAGACGAATCGACCCTGCGTCGCACGTACAAACGCTTCTTCGCCGGGCGGTACGATGTGGCCTTCGCCGCGAACGGCAGCGAAGCCCGGCGGCAAATCGATCAGTTCTCGCCGGAAGTCCTCGTCCTCGACCTGCGGCTGCCCGACACCGACGGCATCACGCTGCTCCAGGAGATCCGTCAGTCCCAGCCGTCCCTGCCGGTCATCGTCACGACGTCCTACGTCAGCATGGAGCCGCTCATCAACGTGCTCGACCTCGGACACTCGGGGTATCTCGTCAAGCCGTTCGATCTGGAAGATCTCGCCGCACGCATCGATGCTCTGGGCTGAGGGCCTGCGACACGCCTTCAACGAAGGGCGGGTCGTCGCGCTCGACGATGTGTCGTTCACGCTCACGGCGGGACAGACGCTCGCCGTCTTTGGGCCGAACGGGGCGGGCAAGACGACGCTGCTCAAGGTGCTCGCCGGCCTGATCCGGCCGCAGGGCGGGTCGGCCCGCGTCGCGGGAGGCCGGCGCGTCATCGGGTGGATCGGGCACCAATCTCACTTGTACGGCCACTTGAGCGTGCGCGAGAACCTGCTCTTCTGGGGCGCGCTGTACGGTGTGCCGCGCGCACAACGCGCTCGGCAGGCCGCGGATGCGCTCGCGCGTCTGGGGATGAGCGACCGAGCGGAGCAGGCAGTGTGGTCGCTTTCCCGGGGCCTCGTACAACGCGCGGCGATCGCCAAGGCGCTGATCCACGATCCGGAAGTGCTCCTGCTCGATGAGCCGTTCACGGGCCTCGACTTGGGCGCCGCCGCGGAGCTGCGGGCGCTGCTGGGGGCGCTCCGCGGCGCGGGCCGCGCGCTGGTACTGGCGACGCATAACGTCGATGAGGGCGCCGAGCTCGCGACGGACATCGCGTTCCAGCTGCGTGGGCGGTTCGTGCAGCTCGCGCCGCGGGGTGGTCGCGGCTCCGCGGAGATCGCCGATGCGTACCGTCGAGCGGTGGCCGGGGGAGGGGGAGGGGGAGGGGGAGGAGGACGCATCGATGGGTGAGCTGGTACGCCAGGCCTGGACGATTGCGCGCAAGGACCTGACCCTCGAATTTCGATCCCGCACGGCAATCGTATCGGCGCTCGTGTTCACGGCGCTCGTGCTCACCGTATTTAACTTCGGGCGCGACCCCACCGCCGTATCGACCCTCGACCTGGCGCCGAGCATCCTGTGGGTGACGTTCACCTTCGCGGCGATGCTCGCGCTCAACCGGGCGTTTCAGCTCGAGCTCGACAACCAGGCGCTCGAAGGGTTGCTCATCTCGCCGCTCGACCGCCGCAGCCTGTATTGGGGGAAGCTCCTCGCGAATCTGGTGTTCGTAGCCGTGGTCGAAGCGGTCGGGCTGCCGTTGTTCGTGCTGTTCTTCAACGTTCCGGTGGGAAACGCCCTGCTTCCGCTTCTCGCGGTGATCGCGCTCGCGACCCTGGGATTCGTGGCGGTGGGAACGCTCTTCAGCGCGATGGTGGTCCGGACGCGGTTCGCCGAGCTCATGCTTCCGGTACTGCTGTTGCCGTTCCTCTTGCTCCCGCTGACCTATGCCGTTCAGGCGACCGCACGACTCCTCGACGGTCGTCCCTTGAGCGAGGTAGCTGGCTGGCTTAGGTTGCTCGCCGCGTACGATATCGTGTTCCTGGCGGTGGCGTCCTGGCTTTTTCCGTACACGGTGGAGGAATGACGATCGCGCAGAAGGGTCGGTGGCTTGTGGTGACGGGCCTGGTCATGCTCGGCGGTGTGTACGTGCGGGCGCTCGCCTTCACCCCGGTAGAGCGGTTCCAGGGTCTCGCTCAGAAGATCTTCTACGTGCACGTCCCCGCGGCCGTCACCACTGAACTGGCGGTCATCTTGCTCGGGCTGGCGAGCGTTTTTTATCTGTTCTTGAGGGATCCACGTCTCGACCGCTTCGCGGAAGCATCGGCGGAGGTCGGGATGGTGTTCGCCGCTATCGTCCTCACCACCGGCCCGATCTGGGGCAAGCCGATCTGGGGCACGTGGTGGACCTGGGACGCCAGGCTCACGAGCACGCTGTTCCTCTTCTTTCTGCTTGCCGGCTACCAGGTGCTGCGCGGTGCGGTCACGGATGGGAGCCTGCGCGCGCGCTACTCCGCAGTGCTGGGGATCTGCGCGGTGGTGCTGGTGGGGTTCATCCATCTGAGCGTTTACCTGTTTCCCACGCTTCACCCCCAGCCGATCGTCCTGAAGCCGAGCAAGCCATCCCTGCCTGCCGAGATGCTGCTGACGCTGGTCCTGTCGTTCGGTGTGTTCGTCGTGCTATACATCGGTTTCGTGATGCAGCGGTACGCAATCGCGACGCGGCGGGCGGAGACCCTTCATGGATAACTCGATTCCGCAGAACGCCGGCTACCTGATCGCCGCCTACATTCTGGTCCCGACGATTCTCATCGCGTACGCCGTGTCCCTATATCGTCGTAGCCTCAGGCCTTAGGCGTCCCGCTTTTCTGCGAAGAGCTCGGCGCGCGCCTCGGACAGGCGCGCCAGGCCGTCTGGCACCTGTGTCGCCCAGAGGTGCAGCGCCTCATCGGCGGCGCGCAGGTCTCCCGCCAGGAACAGCGCCTGGGCATTGAGCCGGAGCGCTTCGGCCCCGCCGCCGGCCGCGTAGGCGCGCGCGAACCGCGCAGCCGCTTCGGCGGGCCGTCCACTGCGACGATACAGGTCCCCGGCCGCGAGGGCGGCGTCAGGGCGCTCCTCGAGCGCGAGTACCTGCTCGTACGCCGCGAGCGCGTCCTGCTGGCGGAACACCATTTGGCACGCCTCGCCCAGGAGCATCCAGGCGTCGGGGTTCTCGGGAAAACGCACCGACGCCTCCTGCGCCGCGGCGAGCGCACCCCAGCGATCTTCGATCGAGCGTCGCAGCCGTACGAGCGCCGGGTAGGCCTCGGCAAAGGTGGGCGCGAGCGTGCAGCCGATGCGCAGCCACAGGCCGGCGCGCTTGGGCGCATCGCGCTGGCACGCAGCGGCCCGCCGCACGGTGAACCGCGTGAGCGCGGAGCGTAAGGAACGCAGCATGATAGATTGCACAATCTATGTCGCGCGCGTCGCAGCCGCCCGCTCCCTCGCGTCCGCTTCTCGGGCGGCGCATCGCCGTGACGCGCGCGCGTGAGCAGGCGGGCGAGCTGATGCGAGAGCTCGAGGCGCTCGGAGCGGATGTCGTGTCCGCTCCCACGATTCGCATCGAGGCGTTACAGGACCAGGAGCCGCTACGTCGCGCGCTGACTCGTCTGGCGCAGTATCGCTGGGTCGTGTTCACGAGCCAGAACGCGGTACAGGTCGTGTGCGACCGGCTGGAAACGTGGGGCCTCTCGCTCCGTGATTTCACGGGGAGGCGCATCGCGGCCATCGGGCCGGCGACCGCCGAGGCGTTGGCCGCCCGGGGCATACGGGTGGACGTGCTGCCCCAGGGGTACGTCGCCGAATCTCTGGTCGAGGCGCTCGCTTCGGACGAGGATTTGCGCGGAGCGCGCGTGCTCATCCCCCGCGCCGAAGCCGCGCGCGATGCTTTGCCCGAGGGCCTCGAGTCCCGCGGAGCCGTCGTAGACGTGATCCCGGTTTACCGCACGCTTCCCGCGCTCCCGGACGGTGCGTCGCTCGCAGGCGACATCCTCGCCGGCCGAATCGACGTCGTGACCTTCACCGCCTCCTCGACCGTGCGGTACTTCGTGGAATCGGTGGGCCCGGACGTGGCGGCGTCCGGCCGGTTCCGCGGAGCGGCGATCGGCCCGATCACCGCAGCCACCGCTCGGGAATACGGCATTCCAGTCACGATCGAAGCGCGCGAGTACACCACGGCGGGCCTCGTGGATGCCCTCGTCCAGTACTTCGGGGGAAGGGAACGGGGGATGGAGGAGGAGTGAGCGGCGCTCTCAAGCTGGGCACCCGCGGCAGCGAGCTCGCGTTGTGGCAGGCCAAATGGGTGCAAACGACGCTCGCCCGGAACGGCATCACCGCGGAGCTGGAAATCATCAAGACACAAGGCGACGCCGACGTGGACCGCCCGCTGCACCTGCTCGAGGGAAAGGGCTTCTTCACCAAAGAAATCGAGCAAGCCCTGATGGACGGCCGCATCGATGTCGCGGTGCACTCGCTCAAGGATCTGCCGACCAGACTGCCGGACGGATTGGCGCTCGCGGCGGTGCCGGCACGCGCCGACCCCGCCGATGTGCTCGTGACGCGAGCAGCTGGGGTCGGGTCGCTCGCCGGCCTGGGGTCGGGCGTCCGTATCGGTACGTCGAGCCTGCGACGCACGGCGCAGATCCGCTACCTGCGGGCGGATCTCGACGTCGTGCCGCTGCGCGGCAATGTCCCGACACGGCTTCGCAAGGTCCAGGAGGGACTGGACGGACTCGACGCCGCGGTCTTGGCCCGCGCGGGGCTCGAGCGGCTCGGACTCGCCGGTGCAGCGGTCGCACGGCTCGACCCGCTGGAAGTGATGCCCGCCCCGGGGCAGGGAGCGCTCGGGCTCGAGGTCCGCGTCGACGACCGCAAGATTCGCGCGGCGCTCGCGCCGCTCGGAGACGCGAGGAGCGCAGGGGCCGTGGCGGCCGAGCGCACGCTCCTGGCGGCACTCGAGGGCGGTTGCCAGGCGCCGGTCGCAGCCTACTGTGGGAGCGGGGAGCAGGGAGCAGGGAGCACGCTGTTCGGGAGGGTTACGGCGCTGGATGGGTCTGTCCAGATCACGGCTTCCGCCGATGTGGACGAGCGCGACCCTGCGGCCGCGGGGGTCCTGGTGGCGGACTTGCTCCGCGCTCACGGCGCGTCAAGATTGCTCGGCCGATGAGCCAATACCCCACTCGCCGGATGCGCCGGCTACGCCGCACGGCGGCGCTGCGCCGGCTGGTTCAGGAAACGCATCTCGTGCCCTCGCAGCTCGTGTGGCCGCTGTTCGCGTGCCACGGCGAGGGCGTGCGACAGGAGGTCGCCACCCTGCCCGGTGTTTACCAGACGTCGGTCGACGAGCTCGTCAAGGATGCCGAGCGGGCGGAGCGCCTGGGGCTCGGGGGAATCATTCTCTTTGGCCTGCCGGCCGCCAAGGACGCCACCGGCTCCGAAGCGTACGACGAGCAGGGCATCGTCCAGCAGGCGGTGCGGGCGGTGAAGCGCGCGACGCCGGAGCTCCTGGTGATCGGTGACGCGTGCTTGTGCGAGTACACCGACCACGGGCATTGCGGCGTGGTGCACGACGGCGAGGTCGACAACGACGCGTCGGTGTATCTGCTCGGCAAGGTAGCGGTGACGCAGGCGCGCGCCGGCATCGATATCGTGGCGCCGAGCGACATGATGGACGGCCGGGTGGCGGGCATTCGCAAAGCGCTCGACGCGGGAGGGTTTGCCCGCGTGCCGATCATGTCGTACGCCGCGAAGATGGCCTCGGCGTTCTACGGACCCTTTCGCGAGGCGGCGGGCTCGACGCCGCAATTCGGCGATCGCCAGTCCTACCAGATGCAGGGCACCAACGGCGATGAAGCGATGAAGGAAATCCAGCTCGACCTGGCGGAGGGTGCGGACATCATCCTGGTGAAGCCCGCGCTGCCGTGCCTCGATCTCATCCGCCGCGCCAAGCGGCAGTTCGGGTCGCCGCTCGCGGCGTATCAGGTGAGTGGGGAGTATGCGATGATCAAGGCGGCCGCGGCGCGCGGCATGCTCGACGAGGCGCGCGCCATGTGGGAAACACTGTACGCGATCCGTCGGGCGGGGGCGGACATCGTGCTCAGCTACTTCGCGCCCTGCGCGGCGGAATTGCTCTAACGGCGCGGCAGCAACACCGCCTTCCACAGACCGCCGGCGATGGCGGCGCCGATCAATGGGCCGATCCAGTACACGGCGTGCGCGTCCCACTGCCCGGCGACCACCGCGGGCCCGAAGGCCCGTGCCGGGTTCATGACCGCACCGGTGAAGCTCCCCCCGACCAGGACGTCGACGAAGATCGCGAGGCCGATCCCAAACCCAGCGATCTTGGGCGCTTCGGTAGACACCGCCGTCCCAAACACGGCGCTCACCAGGAAGAACGTGAGCAGGGCTTCGATCCATACGCCCTGCATGAAGGTCACCTCGCTCGCGAGCCGCGGCGTGCCCACGAGGGCGGTCGCCACGGCCACGTGCGGCAGCAGCGCCTTCACGAGGGCGGCGCCCGCGACGGCGCCCAACAGCTGGACGGCGACGTACGGCCCGACGAGCCGGCCATCGAACCTGTTCGCGATCCACAGGGCCACGGTCACCGCGGGGTTCATGTGGCCGCCGGAGATACTCATCGTCATCGATACGATGACCGCCATGCCGACACCGTGCGCCAACGCGACGCCGAGTGGCCCGATGCTACCGGCCGTAGGTCCGTTGGCGATAAACGCCACGAAACTCCCGGCCCCGAGGAACACGAACAGCAGAGTGCCGACGAACTCGGCCGTGAGCGGCCGCAGCTGCTGAGACATCGCGAAACCCTCGAAGTTGGACGCCGCGCCAATCTACTCGGCGCTACGCTCGCCGCAACACCACCGCGGCGTTGATGCCGCCGAATCCGAAGGAGTTGGTGAGGATCACATCCGGTGATGCGGCACGCCCGTCGCCGCGCAGGCAGTCGAGATCGCAGGCCGGGTCCGGTCGCTCGAGGTTGATGGTGGGCGGAAGCCAGCGCCGCTCCATCGCGAGCGCGCAGATTGCCGCTTCGATCGCGCCGCTCGCGCCGAGGGCATGGCCGTAATAGCCCTTCGTCCCGCTGACGCTCAGCCGATACGCGTGGTCGCCGAACACCTGCTTGATCGCGGTGGTTTCGGTGGAGTCGTTGAGGGGCGTCGACGAGCCGTGCGCGTTGATGTAGCCGACTTCCGCAGGCTCGGCGTGCGCGTCCGCCAACGCGAGCTGCATCGCACGCGCCGCCTGCCGACCGTCGGGGCGGGGGGCGGTCATGTGATACGCGTCGTTCGTGAACCCGAAGCCCGCGAGCTCCGCATAGATCTTCGCCCCGCGCGCCACCGCCCGGCTCCGCTCCTCGAGCACCAGCACCGCCGCGCCCTCGCCCATCACGAAGCCGTCGCGATCCTCGTCGAACGGTCGCGAGGCGTGCGCCGGATCGTCGTTCCGGGTGCTCATGGCGCGGATCACGCTGAACGCCGCATAGGTCATCGGGGCGAGCGGCGCTTCGGCTCCGCCTGCGAGCATCACGTCCGCCCGCCCCGCGCGGATCGCGTGGAACGCCTCCCCCACGGCGATCGTCCCCGAGGCGCAGCTCATGGCGTTGGTGGAATTCGGTCCCGTGAATCCGAACTCGATGGCGATGTTGCAGCTCGCGGCGCCGGGGAAGACGGCCAGCGCGAGCGCGGGATCAAGCCCGCGCGGGCCGTCCGCGTAGAAGCTCGCCACCTGCGACTCGGCGAACGCCACGCCCCCGAGCGCCGAGCCCATCATCGCGCCCACCTGATCCCGGTCTTCGCGCGCCGGGTCGAGCTCGGCGTCCGCGAGCGCGAACCGCGCGCTCGTCACGGCGAGCTGGGAGAATCGGTCGAGCCGCTTGGCCCGCTTGGCATCGAGATGGTCTTGCGGGCGAAAGTCGGGAATCTCGGCGGCGATGCGACTGCGAAACGGCTCCGCGTCGAACCGCGTGATCCGGCGTACTGCCGATGTCCGGGCGGCGAGGCCCGCCCACAGCCCCTCCGCCGCCGTGCCGATCGGCGTCACCGCGCCGACACCCGTGATGACGACCCGCCGCGATCCGTTCTTCATCCTTGCGCCTCCCCCTCGATGACTTTCTTGATGCCCGCCAGCGTTCGCTTCGCGATCCCATGGATGAACACCGGCCCGATCACCAGGCGCGCCACGAGGGGGCCGACGACCGGCCACGCGGGACCGGCCCACTCGTGCTCGATCGTGACGTCCACGCCGTGTGGGTGCGCCACCAGCCGCCAGCACACGTCCATTCCGCGCGTGATGCCCCGCACGTGTCGGTAGCGGATTTCGTGTGCGCCCGGGTCCACGGTCATCTCCGATACCCACCACGCGGGATAGCGGATCGGGCCGAACGGCCGCCAGGCGGCCATCTCCACAGTGTCCGTGCTTCCGTGTTCCCCCTCGCCGCTCCCGCCGTTGGGCCGGTGGAGGAAGCGCACCGAGCGATAATGCGCGAGAATCCGCGGCCACCGCTCGACGTTCGTGGCGAGGTCGAACACACGCCCGATCGGCGCACGGATCGTGATCCGGTCCACGGTTTTCATGGTCCGGTCGGCTCCCACGCCGCCACGATGCGGAAACCGGCTCGATGTCGCGCCCGCGCCGGGACACCCGCCTCGGCAAGCATCGCGTCGAGCTCGAGCCTGGAATACCCACGGCGCAGGGACGTGACGGCGTCGTGCCGGGTCACTCCGTCCATCGCGAGTCCGAAACACGCGGCCCACACGCCAGCCATGGCGACCCGCGAGCGACGGAGGTCGGCGAGCACCACCGCCCGACGAGCCACGCGATCGAGCTCCGTGATCCAACGCGCGGCCTGGGCCCGCGGCACGTGGTGCAGCACTTGGCTCGCCACGATCACGTCCACCGACCGTGATGGAAACGGCAGGGCGCCCCCGTCTGCAACGATCGACGCGAGCGGCTCGTCTCTGCCGTCTCCTCGGGCGAGTCGCGCGGCGGTGCGGTTCCGCTCGATCCCCACGAGGCGGAGCGCGATCCCATGGCGTCGGGCGGCGCGGGCGGCCGCGCGGGGGATGTCGCCGAGCCCCGTGCCGACGTCGAGCAGCGTCCATGGCACCTCATACGTTGCCCGTGGCATGTTGCACGAGCGCCGGAAGAACGGGTCGAGGGCTCCCAATACGGCTCGCGTCCCCCCAAACAGGGTGTTCAGGCGCGCGATGTCCCGCAGCTCGGTTTGTACGGCGCGGGGGTCGGCCCGCGGATCGTCCAGCAGCTCCGTCCCGATCATGTGTCGGCGAGGCCGGTGTAGCCGCCGCGGTGGTAGATCAGCGGCCGGCGGTCGGAGACGCTGCCGCCCGTGACGAGTCCGAAGAACACAGTATGGTCCCCGCCCGGTGCCTCCGCCTGCTTCTCACATTCGATGCTCGCCACGGTGCCCTCGATGAGAGGGATGCCGTGCCTCGAGTCCCGGTACGCGACGCCATCGAACCTGTCGGGGTGCTCCGCCGCGAAGCGTCGGGACAACGCTTCCTGATCGTCCGCGAGCACGTTCAACACGAACCGCTGGGCCGCGCGCAGTGCCGGGTGCATATCGTTCGCCTGGTCGATCGACACCAGCACGAGCGGCGGGTGAAGCGAAACCGACGCCACGGAGCTCGCGGTCATTCCGACCGGATGTCCGGCGGCGTCGCGTGTGGTGACGACGGTGACGCCGGTCGCGAAACGGCCGAGCACTTGGCGGAACAGAGCTGGATCGGCGCCGGGCATATCGTCACCAGATGAGTTGAGCGAGGACGCTCGGAGCCAGCACACGACGCACGGGCACCGTATTGCCGGCCGCGCTCACCAGAAGATCTGCGAGCGCGGGACGCCGCGCCAGGCGACTGACGACCCGGTCCGTGAGGGCCGGCCAGCCGACGCCCACGCCGATCAGTCGCTCGAGCAGCCATTTTCCGAGGAACGCACACCGCCGCGCGTGCGTGTACCCTCGCAGCCTCGCCGCGGGAATCGGCCTCCCCGCACTGCCGCCGACCGCAAGGGCGGGGACGATGCAGTCCACCGCGAGCTCGGCGCCGCGCAGCGCGGCGTGAATTCCCTGACCGGTGAACGGGTCGAAGAAGTCAGCGGCATCGCCCACGAGCAAGGCTCCTCCCCCCGGCGCGACCGCCGTCCGCGACCACTGACCGAACGGACCGGTCGCGAGGACGCTGCGGACCAGCCGGCGGCGGTCGAACCTGCCCGCGAGCCCCGGGAAGCGGTCGAGCTCCGCGAAGAAGTCGGGCCGGTGGCCCTGTCGCAACCTGCGAACCGGCACGACGAGAGCCGCGGTTGTGATCCCGTCGCCCACCGGGCCAAGCCCCACATACCCCCGATTGCTCACATGCAACTCGCCCATGCCGTCGACTCCGGCCACGTCCGTCACGTGCGCGGTGAAGGCCACGCGTCGCGGCGGGGCGGTGCGCACCAGGTCGAGCCGCCGCGCGACGACCGATCGGAGCCCGTCGGCTCCGACGGTGACCCGGGCGCGACAGGTCTCGTGTGTACCGTCCGCGGACCGCGCGACGACTCCGGCGACGGCACCACCCTCCCAGATCAGATCGTCGACCATCACCTCTTCTCGGACGACGGCACCGGCGCGTGCGGCCGCGGCGACGAGGATCGTGTCGAACGTCGTCCGCGGGAGGGCGAAACTGTACGGCCGTGGAGAGTCGACGAAGCGGCCGCACATAGTGGCCCCGCCGGGCGCGACCACCTTCATCCCGTAGAGCTTCGCGTGCGCGGCGCCTTCGACTGCCTCGAGCACGTCCGTTCCGAGGCGGGCGAGGATCGGCGTCGTCGCGGGACTCAGGTATTCGGAGCAGGGCTTCTCGCGAGGGAAGCGGGCGCGGTCGAGGAGCAGCACTCGCGCGCCGGCGCGCGCGAGCAGCAGCGCGCTGCTCGCGCCCGCGGGGCCGGCCCCCACTACCACGACATCCCACCCGTCCGTCATGCAATCCGCCAATCACCGCGACATGTGTGCCCCGACGGCCGCAACGAACGCCCCTACGACCGTGGCCGCGAAGTTCACCGCGTCGTTATCGAGCCATCGCCATCCACTCGTGAGCCGTACCGGCTCGTGGCAAACGGTATTCCCATGCTCGAATCGTGCGTCACACGCGGGGCACTCGTATTTGCCTTGTAGCGTCGCGCCGAGCAAGGAGTCGGCGAGCATGCCCGTGACACCCGCGACCGCAAGCACCGGAAACCCCGGGGCCGTGCCCCGAGGTGAAAGCGAGACTGCCAGTCCGGCGATCAGCGCGGCACCCGCGCAGCCCCCCAACGTCCCGAGCAGCGTCATACCCCCTGAGGTGCCACGGGTCACGCGCCGCCAGGACGTCACGAGACGGGGTGGGATCGGGGAAAGCGCTCCGACCTCGGTGGCCCACGTATCGGCCGCGGCAGCGGCAATCGCTCCCGCGGCTCCCGGCCAGGATCCGAGCAACGCGGCCACGGCCGCCACCGCGCCGTTCGCGAGCACCTGCCTCGCGTTGCGACGCGGTCCCCCGCCTCCGCGCTCGGCCAGCTGCGTGAGGAGGCTGCCGGAAAGAAAAAAGGCCGCGAGCACCACGAGCCCCGGCCAACTCAATCCCCAGGCGACCACACTCCCCACGACGCAGGCTGCCACCAGCCCGCGCGGGGTGAGCCACCTCACTCGTCAAACAGCTCGTTCAAGATGCGGCGCTTCAGCTCCGGAGGGGCGCCATGGGCTCGGCAGCGGGCCTGAAGGAATTGCAGGAACAACTTCTCGAAATCGAACTCCTCGCCGCAGGGCGGGCATTCGACCAGGTGCTGCCGGATCTCCTGCTCGATCTGGGGCGTGATCTCGCGATCGAGGTACTCGTAGAGGTGCTCTTTGCACTCCCGACAATTCATGTGGAGCTCCCCTTGATGTACCCCATGCCCACGGCATAATCGTACAACTTCTGCTGGAGCAGGCGACGGGCCCGGAACAGGCGGGACTTCACCGTGCCCACGGGCACTTCCAGTACCCGGGCGATCTCCTCGTACGACATCCCCTCCACGTCGCTCAACACCACAGTCTCGCGAAATTGTTCCGGGAGGGTGTCGATGGCGCGGAGCACCTCGTCGTCCACGATCCGGTCGAAGAAGGTTCCCTGGGGGTCGTCGTCCTGGACCTCCTGGAAGAGGGAGAACGGCTCGATGGCGTCGATATCGACCGTCTCGGGGTGGCGCGTGCGCCGCCGGTATTCATTAATGAACGCGTGGCGCAGAATCGTGAGCAGCCAGCCCTTGGCGTTGGTGCCGCGCTCGAACTGGTGCCAGGCCCGATAGGCCTTGAGCATCGTTTCCTGTACCAGATCGTCGGCCTCGGCCGGATTGCCGGTCAGCCGCAGTGCGACACGGTATAGGCTGTCGAGGTGGACGAGCGCCTCGCGCTCGAAGCTCGCGCGCTTCTCGGCGTCGGCCGCCGAGCCCTCGGCGGGAGGGGCGGGGGGGGCGGGCGGCGCGGGCGGCGCGGGCGGCACCGGCGGGATTGGAGGCGTCATGGCGTGCCGTAACCTCTCCCCACTCGCCCGGGTTTCGCAATGGGGCCCGGACGTGCTAGGTTTCGCGCGCCGTGGTCCACAGTATCGTACCACTCGCCGTCCTCGAGGCGGTCAAGAACCTCGACACACCGGTCGAGGACGGGCTGTCGGAGTTCGCCGAAGAGCTCCTCTCCAAGCGGCTCGGCCTCTCCCCGACCGTCGCCATGCAGCTCCGCGAATACGAAGTAATGGTTCGGCGCGATGCGCCCGCCGACCCGTCGCACGTGGAAGCGCTGTTGCGCCTTGTGGGACGCCGCCCCGACGCCGATCTGGTGTTCGCGGACGCCGGCCGCCGCGCCGCGCGGCGCGCGGTGCGCAGGCTGTTCCCGGTCACCCGCCTGGCCGCCCACACCGTCCCACGGGCGTTCGGATACTTAGCGGCGCGCCGCGCGGCGCGCGCCGTCTTCTCGGGGGAGCTGAAGCGCGAGAGCCACGTCCCGGTGGTGCGCGTCGGCGATGCGCTGGCGCTCCATGCGACCCCGGACGGCGCCGCCTGCGCGCTCTACGGCGCGGGGTTCACCGAGCTCTTGCGCCTCCTCGTAGGCTTCGAGGGCGCCATGCTCCACGTATCCTGCCGTGCGACCGGGGGCACCGCCTGCGAGTGGAGGGGCGCCCCTCCCGATCCCAGACATCATTGATGGCGCTCCTCGACGGCTTCGACTTTCCGGCCCTGACGGAAGCGCTCGCCGCGCTCGGCGCCGACGGCTGGCTGCTGTACGACTTCCGCAAAGTGAATCCGATCGCCGCGCGCATCCTGGGTGACACCGGCATGGGGACGCGACGGCTCTTCGTCCTCCTGCCCCGCTCCGGCCGTCCCGTGGCGGTGGCCCACCGCATCGAGCTCCAGCCCCTGGCCGACTTTCCCGGAGAGGTGCGGCCGTACGGCGCGTGGCGCGAGCTGCACGCGCACCTCGAGGCGCTCGTGCGGGGCCGTACGCTCGCCATGGAGATTTCGGCGCTCGACCAGGTTCCGTATCTCGATCGCGTGCCGCACGGCGTGGTCCAGCTGCTCGAGTCGTTCGGTGCCCGGCTCGTGAGCTCGGCGCCACTCGTGTCGCGCTTCGCGGCGCACTGGTCGGCTGTCGAGCTCACCGGGCATCGCCGGGCCGCGGGTACCCTCGCGGCCATCGCGCGCGACACCTTCGCGTGGCTTGGGGCCGAAATGGCCCGCGGGGCCGAGGTGCGGGAGGCGGGCGTCAAGCAGCGGGTGCTCGATGCGATCGAGCGCGCCGGGCTTTGGACCAACGACGGACCGATCGCCGCGTTCGGGCCGACCACCGCCATGCCGCACTACGAGCCGCACCCGGGAGCCGATCGGCGGCTAACGGTCGGCGACGTGGTGCTGCTCGATCTGTGGGCCGGACCAGGTCGGGGCTCCGTCTTCGCGGATCAGACATGGATGGGCTTCGCCGGTCGCTCGCCCGACGCGGAGGTACGCCGGGTGTGGCAGACGGTGAAGGGGGCGCGAGACGCTGCCGTGCGGTTCCTGCGGGAGCACTGGCGGCGGAACGGCGCAGTGACGGGCGCGCAGGTCGACGATGCCGCGCGCGCGGTGGTCACGGACGCCGGGTTCGCCGAGTACTTCGTGCATCGCACCGGACACTCGATCGACCGCGATCTCCACGGCTCTGGTCCCCACATCGACAACTTCGAGACCGAAGACGCGCGCGCCCTGGTGCCGGGTGTCGGGTTCTCCGTGGA
>DASZCN010000076.1:0-3061 GCA_035943095.1 Gemmatimonadales bacterium
TGGTCGAAAATCCGCGTTGAGCACGCGAAGGCCGCGCCGGCGTACGCGCACACCACCGTCGGCTTGCAGATGACCGGTGGCTCGACGACCACGCTGTCTGAATGGGACCGCTACCGCCAGGCCGGTGCGACCGCGCGGGCCCTGCTGGTGCAGGCAGCGGCGCAACGCTTTGGGGTGGATCCGGCTGATTGCCGCACCGAGAACGGCGTGGTGAGCGCCGGTAATCAGCGAGCCCGGTACGGTGAGCTCGCGGGGGAGGCGGCCAAGTTGCCGCCACTGAAAACTGTGTCACTCAAGGATGCGAAGCAGTGGAAGCTCATCGGGAAGCCGATGAAGCGGTTGGACACGCCGGAAAAGATCACGGGTCGCGCGCAGTTCGGCATGGACGTGCGCTTCCCCGGACTGCTCACCGCCGTGGTGGCTCGCCCGCCCGTGTTCGGCGGTGCGGTTAAGTCGTTCGACGCCAGCGCGGCCAGGGCTGTGCCGGGAGTCCGTAAAGTGGTGCAGGTACCGACCGGTGTGGCTGTGGTGGCCGATCACTTCTGGGCAGCGAAGCTCGGCCGCGACGCCCTCAAGATCGACTGGGACCCGGGTCCCAACGCGAGCCTGGACAGCACCGCGCTGCTCGAGCAGTTCCGCCAGCTTGCCACCACCGCTGGAACCGTGGCGGCCGAGGCCGGCAATGTGAGCGACGTGCTCGGCAAAGCCGCCAAGACCATCGAGGCCGAGTATGCGTTCCCGTATCTCGCGCACGCGCCCATGGAGCCGGAGAACTGCACGGTGCGACTTGGACGGGACAAGTGTGAGATCTGGGCCGGGACCCAGTTCCAGGGCATGGACCAGCAGCTCGCTGCACGCATCACTGGTCTCAAGCCCGAGCAGGTGGACATCCACACGACCTTCCTCGGAGGCGGGTTCGGCCGGCGCGCGAACTTCCAGTCCGATTTCGTGACCGAGGCGGTGCAGGTGGCGAAGGCCGCCAATGCAGCGGTCAAAACCGTGTGGACCCGCGAGGACGATGTGCGTGGCGGCCAATATCGCTCGGCCTTTCTGCACCGTGCCCGCATCGGCCTGGGTACGGACGGCCTGCCGGTGGCGTGGCAGCACACCGTAGTGGGGCAATCGATCCTGATCGGCACGCCGTTCGAAAAGTTCGCCGTCAAGGACGCCATCGACCCGACATCGGTCGAGGGCCTGGCCGATTCACCGTATCTCAAGGAGATCCCGAACCACCGAGTCGAGCTGCACTCACCCAAGACGGGCATCCCCGTGTTGTGGTGGCGGTCGGTCGGGAACAGCCATACGGCCTTCGTCGTGGAGACCCTGATCGACGAGCTGGCACAGGTGGCCGGCACGGACCCGGTCGAGTATCGCCGCGCGCTGCTCCAGAACCACCCGCGCCATCTGGGCGTCCTGAATCTGGCGGTCGAGAAGGCGGGGTGGGGGGGGGACCGGCGCCCGCCCGAGGGTCGTGCCCGCGGGGTCGCGGTGCATGCGGCGTTTGGCAGTTTCGCCGCGCAGGTGGCGGAGGTCTCGGTCGACAACGGGAGCATCCGCGTGCACCGGGTAGTCTGTGCCATCGATTGCGGCATCGTCATCAACCCGGAGACGATCGCCGCGCAGATGGAATCGGGCATCGCGTTTGGCCTCAGTGCGGCGCTGCACGGCGCGCTGCACTTCAAGGATGGGCGGGTGGAGGAATCGAACTTTCACGACTACCGCGTGTTGCGCTTGAATGAAATGCCGGTGGTGGAGGTGCACATCGTGCCCAGCACCGAGCAGCCCGGGGGCGTGGGCGAGGTGGCCGTGCCGCACATCGCGCCGGCGGTGGCCAACGCGGTGGCCCGGCTCACCGGCCAGCGACTGCGCGAGTTGCCGCTGCGACTGAATGCCTGATGGAGACAACGATGCGCACCCTATTTGTCGGCTTCATGGCCGCGACGCTCGCGGTCGCGCTGGTCGCCTACCGGTCCAGCAACGCGGAGCGTGCCCAGGCGGTCGCCGCCTTCAGCACCGTACAACAGGTGTTCCAGCACCCACGCTGTCAGAACTGCCACATCCCCGGGGACGCGCCGCTGCAGTTCGATGCTGGATTGACGCACGCGATGGGTGTGGTGCGCGGCCCCGAAGGGCACGGGGCCGCGGGCCTACCCTGTGCGAGCTGTCACGGCGCATCCAATCCGCCCGCGAGCTATGGTCCGCACGCACCGCCGGGCGCGCCTCATTGGGGGCTACCGTCGCCGGAGCACAAGATGGCGTGGATCGGTCTCTCGCCGGGCGCGCTGTGTGAGATGATCAAGGACAAGCAGCGCAACGGCGGGCGTGACTTCGCCGCCCTGATCACCCACGTCAGCGAGGACAAGCTCGTCGGCTGGGGCTGGCACCCGGGTGGCGACCGGGCCCCGGTCTCTGTGCCGCGGGACGTGTTCGTCGCGAAGTTCAAGGAGTGGGCGGCCGCCGGCGGGCCGTGTCCGAGCGACTAGACGACGGCGTTTGACGGCTCTCTCATAGTCCTGGAGGATTCCCCATGTCTGGCGTTTGGAAGCATTGGATCCGCCTTGCTCGCGTCACCGGCAGGGCCAGCATGTTGCTCGTGGGATTGAGCCCGATCGCGTTCCCCCGATCTGCCATGGCGCAGCAAGATGTCACGGTGACCGACAGCTCGTTCGGATGCATCCGCAACGGCGCGAAGGTCCGGAATACCTATATCCGGAACGCGGACTCGGTGCGATTGAGGCAGGCGATCCGGATTCTAAGGGACAGCGTGCCCGATCAGGAGTATCCCATCGGGACGTTCCTCCAGCTCCAACCCCGCGAGGCCATGGTCAAGCATGCCCGCGCGCGCTTCCCCGCTACCAATGGGTGGGAGTTCTTTGCTCTCGACGTCTCGGCCACCGGAACCAAGATCAGGGTGCGCGGAGATAGTGTGGTGAACTTCACCGGCGTCACTTGCCTGAGCTGTCACCAGCCGGCCGCCAAGTTCGACTTCGTGTGCGAGAAGGGGCACGGCTGCGCGCCCATCCCGATCGATGACAAGAAGATCGCCGCCCTCCAGAACGCA
>DASZCN010000077.1:0-3187 GCA_035943095.1 Gemmatimonadales bacterium
GCGGTCACGGAGCTGCTCGCGGCGTTTCACGAGTTCTCGCCCGTGCTGCGACGCGCGCTCTTGAGCGAGCACCATTTCGATGTGGACCAGTGGGAGCAGCGCGTGGGCGAGCTGCTGCGGTCTCGCCCCGCGCCGGAGTCGGACGACCAGAATGAGCTGTTTGATTGATGACCAATCCGTCCACGGCTCAGGGCGTCCCACCCGACACCCGGTGGTTCGGGCATCCCCGCGGCCTCTCCACGCTCTTCTTCACCGAGATGTGGGAACGGTTCAGCTACTACGGGATGCGCGGCTTCCTCATTCTGTACATGACGAAGGCGCTCGAGTTCACCGATCCACACGCCGGCGCTGTGTACGGCAACTACGTCGGGAGCGTCTGGCTCACGCCGATCCTGGGGGGCGTGATCGCAGACCGCTGGCTGGGCCAGTATCGGAGCGTACTGTTGGGCGGGATCATCATCGCGCTCGGCCACTTCACACTCGCCTTTCACGCCTTGCCCTTCTTCTACGTCGGCCTGACGCTCATCGTGATCGGGACGGGGTTACTCAAGCCCAATGTCAGCGCTCTGGTTGGGGCACTGTACGAGACGGGGGACGCCCGGCGCGACGCGGGGTTCTCAGTCTTCTATATGGGGATCAATCTTGGGGCGTTCCTCGGACCGATCATCGCCGGCAAGCTAGCCGAAGGAGTCGATTGGCATATCGGATTCGCCTGCGCCGGCGTGGGGATGCTCCTCGGTTTGGTGCAGTACGTGCTCGGCCGGCGGAGTCTTCAACCAGCCATCGATCGCCTCGCCTCACGACAACGAGCGACGGGGGGGGGGGGCGCGACGCCCGCGCCGCGCGAACCCTTCACCGCGGAGGACTGGCGACGGATGGCGGCGGTCGGGGTCTTCTTCTTGTTCGCATCGTTTTTCTGGGGCGCCTACGAACAGGCGGGGTCCACGCTCGCGCTGTTCGCCGACCGCTACGTCCACCTCGAGCTGCTCGGCATCAGGCTGTACGCGTCGTGGTTCGTATCGGTGCAGGCAGCCTTCGTGATTATCTTGTCGCCCATCTTCGCGTGGTTGTGGGTGAAGCTCGGCCCACGCCAGCCATCCTCGCCCGCGAAATTCGCCCTCGCGCTCCTGTTCGTCAGTCTCGCGTTCGTGCTGCTCATCCCAGGCGGTGCCATCGCGCAAAGCGGGGTGAAGATTAGCCCATGGTGGCTCGTGGGCGTCTACTTCATCGAGGAGCTCGGTGAGCTGTGCCTGAGCCCCGTCGGGCTGTCTGCGGTGACCAAACTCGCGCCGAAGCGCGTGGTCGGCGTGATGTTGGGCGTGTTCTTCCTCTCCAACGCGCTGGGCAACAAACTCGCCGGGTGGTCAGCGGGCTTCATCAGCACCACGCCGCTGCCGACGCTGTTCGGCGCCACGGCCGGCGTCTGCCTGGTTGCCGCGGGGATCATGGCGCTGCTCATCAAACCGGTGCAGCGCCTCATGGGCGGCGTGCGTTGATGCCGGGGCGGGCCCTCTTGGCAATGCTCGCCCTGACCGCCGCGGGCGCCGCCAGGCCCATGGCGCAAACCGTCGCCTCGCGCGAGAGCACCGTCGTCGTCCTGCTGGGCACGGGCGTGCCCCGGCCTGACCCGGAGGCATCGGGGCCCGCGACGGCGGTCGTCGTGGGCGGGCGCGTGTTCCTCGTGGATGCGGGGCCAGGCGTCGAGCGGCGACTCGCGGCCGCGCACCTGCCGATCGACGGCGTGACGGTACTGTTCGTCACACACCTCCACAGCGACCACACCCTTGGGCTTCCGGACCTGATCTTCACGTCGTGGGTGATGGGGCGGAAGACGCCGCTCGTGGCGTACGGCCCGCACGGACTCCGCGCGATGACCGAGCATATCCTCGCGGCCTGGGCGGAAGACATCGATGTGCGGACCAACGGCCTCGAGAAGCGCACGCCGGGGGGGTACCGCGTGGACGTGCACGAGGTCGGTCCGGGAGTCGTCTACGACTCAGGGGGTGTGCGGGTGACGGCGTTCGCGGTCGAGCACGGGACGTGGCGGGAGGCGTACGGCTACCGCTTCGACACGCCGGGGCGGAGCGTGGTAATCTCCGGCGACACGAAACCGAGCGAGAACCTCGTGCGCGTGGCGGCGGGGGTCGACGTGCTCGTTCACGAGGTCTACCCGGACGCGCGCACGGCGCCCAATGCCACCGAGAGCGCCACGTGGCCCACCTACATGCGCGAATTTCACACCTCGGATGTGGAAGTGGGGCAGCTCGCGGCGCGCATCCACCCGAAGCTCGTGATTCTGACGCACATCATCCGTCGCGGCGCGACCGACGAGGAACTCGTGGCCGGCGTGCGGCGAGCGTTCGACGGCCGCGTGGTGGTCGGGCACGATCTCGAGCGGTATTGAGAACCGTGGGCTGACGTCGGACGGGACAACCTCCCCCAACCTCCACCAACCTCCCCAACCTTCTTTAGTTAAACCGCGTCGTCCGCCACAAGAGGACGCCGGTCCCCACGAGCAGGGCGAGAAGAGCCGCAACGAGCGCCGCAACCCAGCCCCAGCTGACCGATAGGCTGGGCACTCGCGCGATCGCACCGAACCCGATGAACACCGCCGTCGCGCCGCCCACGAGGGTCCAATCGAGCCAGGTCCGGCGTCCGGGCGCCGGGCCCGCGCTCTCGCCGGCGAGGGCGGCGCGGACGTACGCGGGGTCGATGCCGTAGCGATGTCCTTCCCGCGCGGCCGCCGCCTGCCACTGGCGGTGCTCGGGGCCCGTCGCCGACGCCAGCGCGATCGCCGCCGCGCCCAGTGCCATCAGGAGTGAGCCGCCGATCACCTGCCCATGCGTCGCCGCGGAGCGACCGTGCAGCTCGCCGAAGACGAGCAGCCCCCACACCAGGCCCCACAGTTGGTTCGTGTTCGAGAGCGGGATGCCCCGGCTGATGCCGATGTACTTGGCGGCGTACTGCTGGAAGAGATCGCCGACCACCCACACGAACCCCCCGAGCAACAGCCAGAACAGGACGTCACGCGCGCGGGTGAGCTCGGCCGCGAGCGGACCCAGGCCGCCGCGGTCGGCGAGTGCGAGCGCGGTCATCATTCCCACCTCGCCTACGGTGAAAAAGGTGACGAAGGCGAGCGGATTCATGCCGGTGAGATACGCCTTGCGATAGGGGATATACATCGTCC
>DASZCN010000078.1:0-13864 GCA_035943095.1 Gemmatimonadales bacterium
AAGGGTCCGGCTGTTCGCCGGTTAAAGTGGCACATGAGCTGGGTTCAGAACGTCGTGAGACAGTTCGGTCTGTATCCGGTGTGGGCGTTGGAGTGTTGAGGGATGTCGTCCGTAGTACGAGAGGACCCGGACGAAGCGACCTCTCGTGTCCCGGCTGTCCTGCCAAGGGCAACGCCGGTTAGCGATGTCGCGCGGGGATAACCGCTGAATGCATCTAAGTGGGAAACCCTCCCCAAGATGAACACTCCCGGGTCGCAAGACCCCTGAAGGGCCGTGGGAGACTACCACGTTGATAGGCGGCAGGTGCAAGGCGCGCGAGCGCTTCAGCCGAGCCGTACTAATTGCCCGTGTGGCTTGATCTCTTCTCTCGAGGTGAGCCTCGGCACCACACACGCTCGTCGGTGTCCGGTATCAGGTGTCCGGTGTCCGGTGTTCTCGGGCGCCGGACACCGGATCCCAGACATCAGAGTTTCTGCTGGCGACTAGCGCGACAGGGCCACACCCGTTCCCATCCCGAACACGGTCGTTAAGCCTGTCAGCGCCGATGGTACTGCGACTGCGAGGTCGCGGGAGAGTAGGCCGCCGCCAGCTTCGCTTCGCGAATGTCCAATGTTCAATGATCAATACTCAATGAACATTGGACATTCTGCATTCTACCGGGAAATGTCCAATGCTGAATGATCAATACTCAATGGTCATCAACATTGGACATCCTGCATTCTACCGGGAAATGTCCAATGCTGAATGATCAATACTCAATGGTCATTGAACATTGGACATCCTGCATTCTACATTCGATTCCGCTCATTTCGGCGAGCCGTCTTGATGCTGGTGGCAAGAATAGCCAACAATTCGTCGCATTCCCTCATCATCAACCCCACCGGCTCCTCAGGGCAGAGGCTCATCTCGGCGATCAACTTCAGCCACGCCCGCGTTTCGCGGAGCTCCTTGAGGCAGATGCCGAGTTTGTGAATGAAGTCGCGACGGGACTCGGCTCCTTGCACTTCGCCATAGTTCGCCAGCGGCGACGTACAGCTCCGAATGAGTTGAATGGCAACGTGTTTGCGGACGGGGGACGTGGGGAGCTGATTCACGAGGCGACAGACACCGGCGCCAAACCGGATGAGTCGGTCCTCGAGGTCGTAGTGCGCTCTGAGCATTCAGCGCACAATCTGCTCGAGGGTCGGGGAGAGACGTCACCAAAATACCGCGAATGCTCACTTTTCAACGCTCAATGTTCAATGCTCATTGAACATTGAGCGTTCTACATTGATCATTCGACCGCGCGTCGTTCCACTAATGCCGATCGCAAAAGCGTCCCCGCCGCGTACACCACCACCACCACCACCAGCCACCGCACGTATTGCAGCGGCATCTGCTTCACGATGTACGCGGCGATCAACACCGCCGGGATCCCCGCCAGGGCGAGCACCACCGACGCGCGCAGGCTGTAGCTGCCTTCCCGGATGAACCGCATCCCCGCGATCGGCATCAGGAACGCGCACGAGCCCATCATGATCGGGAACGCCGCGCGCGGATCCATGCCGAGCAGGCTGACGAGAATCAGGCACGGCGCGTACAAGCCGATGCCCAGGGTCATCAACGCCCCGAGCGCGAAATTGCCGACGAGACCAGCGACGAGCACCGACCCCCGGAGCGCCAGCGCGACGCCGCCCACCGGGACGAGCTGCAGCTGCGTCAAGAGCATCAGGCCGGCCGCCGCGAGCAGGGCGAATCCCATCCCGACCTGCACCTTCATCCGCGGCCATCGCGCCACGACGCCCGCGCCGAGCCACGCGCCCGCCACGGCGGTGGCGATCATCAGGACGAGCGTCAGGAAATCCACCCGGACGATCGAGATGTAGATGAACGCCTGCGCCACGGTCGGCAGCGTGTACGCGACGTTCAGGGTGCCGGGGATCCACTCATCCCGCACCGAGCGCTTGAGCTTGAACATCGAGGTGGTGGTGGCGAAGTTCCCGATGCCCAGGGTGTCGAAGAAGCACATCACGAATCCGACGACGGCGTGAAACCCGCTCACCGGCGGGTCATCCGCGAGGCGCCCGGCGGCACGCGTGGCGCGCACCCGCCACCGCCAGGCCGCGAGGAACCAGACGGTCACGGCGCCGAGCGCCAGAAACAGGAGAGTCTTGGGATTCATGGCCGCCGAACCTAACGCCGTGAGTGGTCTCCCCGCCATCGCCGCCCTGGGCTTCTTCCTCGGGATGCGCCACGCGACCGATCCCGATCACGTCATCGCCGTCTCGACGATCGTGACACGCGCGCGGGGCACGCGGAACGCCGCGCTCATCGGGGCCGTCTGGGGGCTGGGACACACCTTCACGATCCTGATCGTCGGCGTGGGCATCATCCTGCTCGGCTGGGTCATCCCGGCGCGCGTCGGGCTGTCGCTTGAGCTGTCGGTCGGGATCATGCTGATCATCCTGGGCCTGATGAATCTCAGCGGCATCCTGGGGCGCGTCCCGGCGGGACCTGGGACGCACTCTCACGCGCATCCCCATGGCGACTACGTGCACACCCACCCCCACGGACACGATCCCGAGGCGCACTCCCACACGACGGACCAGACCCCGGTCGCCTGGCTCGACCGCCATTTCGGACGGCTGGCGTTCTATCAGCTGCTGCGCCCGCTCGTCGTGGGCGTCGTCCACGGCCTGGCGGGGTCCGCCGCCGTGGCGCTCCTGGTCCTCGCGACGATCCCCTCCCCGGCGTGGGCGATCGCCTACCTGCTCGTCTTCGGCCTCGGCACGATCGTGGGCATGATAGTGATCACGGCCCTCATCGCGCTCCCGGTCGCATTCGCCGGGCGGCGGCGCATGGTGCTGCAACGGGGGCTGCGGGTGGCCTCGGGGCTCCTGAGCCTCGGATTCGGTGTCTTTCTTGCTTACCACATCGGGGTGGTGCAGGGGCTGTTCACCGGCCGCCCTGAATGGACCCCGCACTGATCCCGGAGTAGTTTCCGACCTTCCCGCTCTCCATACGAGGGATGGTGGCCGTTCGCCGCGAAGTACGGAAAGCGCCGGGTGCACCGCGGGTCGCCCGCGCCCCCGCGCGCCGCCGATCCGTGCTCCAGACGAACGCCGGTGAGCCGATCCCGATCGTGCACCTGGCGGCCGAATGCTGGCCGTACGCGCGGACGGGCGGGCTGGGCGAAGCCGTGGCCAGTCTCGCGACCTACCAGGCGATGGCGGGACTCCCCACGACCGTGGTCATGCCGCTGTATCGGGCGGTGCGCCGGGTAGTGAGGCAGGTCGAGCCGGTGGGCGAGCCGTTCGCCGTGCAGCTCGGCCCCTCGACCGAAGCGGCGCGGCTCATGCGGCCGAGGGGTCGCGTGCGCGGCGCCAATGTCGTTTTCATCGATCATCCGGCGTTCTACGACCGCCCCGAGCTGTATGGCGAGCGCGGCGACTACCCTGACAACTACCGCAGGTTTGCCTTTCTCTCCCTCGCCGCGATCACTGCGCTGCCGCAAATCGCTCCCGGCGCGGCAATTCTCCACGCCCACGACTGGCACGCCGCCCTGGGCCTGGTCTATCTGCGGACGGCCTTCGCGGACCATCCGTATTATCGTCGCGTCCCCGCGGTCCTCTCGGTGCACAACGCGGGATACCAGGGCCACTTTCCCGCCGCCACCGTTCCCGACATCGGGCTGCCGTGGGAGCTGTACAGCTGGCGCGTGCTCGAGTGGTACGAGCGGGCCAACTGGCTGAAGGGTGGCCTCGCCTTCGCGGACGCGGTCGTCACGGTGAGCGCGACGCATGCGCGCGAGCTGCAGACAGCGGGCGGCGGGTTCGGCCTGCAGGAGACGTTTCACGAGCTGCGCGATCGGCTCTTCGGGATCGTCAACGGCATCGATCACGAGGTATGGGACCCGACGCGCGACGCGCAGATCGCGACGACGTTCTCGGCCGCGAACCTCGACGGGAAACGGCGCTGCAAGGAGATCGTACAGGCGCGTTTCGGTCTCGCGCCGCGACCCCGCACCCCGATCTTCGCGATGGCGGCGCGGCTCGTGGCGCAGAAAGGGCTCGATTTGTTGGTCGACGGCCGGGCGCTCGATGCCACCGACGCGCAGTTCATTTTCCTCGGGCAGGGCGACGAGCGCTACGTGCAGCCGCTCAAGGCGCTCGCAGCGCGCCACCCCGACCGCATCGCGGTCGAGACAGGGTTCACCGACGAGCTCGAGCACGTGGTGATCGCCGGCGCCGACATGCTCTTGATGCCGTGCCAGTACGAGCCGTGCGGGCTCACGCAGATGCGCTCGCAACGCTACGGCACGCTGCCGGTCGCGCGCCGCACCGGCGGGTTGAACGACACCGTCGACGATGGTCTGACGGGCTTCCTGTTCGATGACTTTTCGATCGACGCGCTGGTGTACAGCGTGCGGCGCGCGGTGCGGCACTACCAGGACGAGTCGGGATGGAAGGCCCGGATGCGGAAGGCGATGGCGAAGAACTTCAGCTGGGAGCGCTCGGCCCTGAAATACCTCGCGGTGTACCTCAAGGCGCTGGAAGTCGCCGAGCGCACCGGGCGCGCCACGGACTGACGTTCAGCTCAGTCGTGCCCGGCGATGTAGAGCCGGACCATCTTCTCCCAGTACGGCCAGTCGTGCGACCAGCCGTCCCAGATCCGCAGCGCATTCCCGATCCGTTTGCCCCACAGCACGCCCGAGAACACCTCGTTGTTGGGACGGGCTGGATCGTCCCGGCCCACCGCCAGCACGACGTCCTGTTTACGGAACGCGGCGAGCCGCGCCGGGTCGTGCTCATGCCGCATGAAGTCGGTCGGGTTGCAGGCGTACACGGTGTCGTCCGAGTAGCCACCGGTGAGCCGCTTGATGTCGTAGGTCCCGGAGAGGCCGATGATGCGGTTGACCCGCTCCGGGTGGCGCATCCCGAAGCAGGCGGCGTGATACGCGCCGAAGCTCGCTCCCAGCGCGATCACGAACGGATTGGAATTGCGCGATGCGGTGAAGGGGAGCACTTCGTCGAGGAGGTAGCGGTCGTACTGGAGATGCCGCCACGCGCGGGCACCGGGGGGGAGCTGCTCGCCGTACCAGCTCTCCTCGTGCACGTGGTGCAGGCAGAACATCTGGATCCATCCACGCTCGAGGTGCTCGCCCAACACCTCGGGGCGATGCATGTGCCGGTCGGTCCATTCGGTGCAGGAGCCGAGGCTGGTGGGGAAGACGAGCACGCGGGCGCCGGCATGGCCCACCACTTGGAGCGGCATGTCGCGGTCCAGGGCGGGCGAGTGCCACTGCACCCGCTCGACGCTCATGTGATGGACCCGTCGCGCACCAGGAAGGGCAGCGCCTTCCGGAAGCGCCGCCCCCAGTCGGCTTCGCGGTGCGCGCCCTGTCTGTCCTCGACGTAACGCAATGTGCGCCGCGGCTCGAAGCCGCGCTCGATCAAGAGGTCGCGCATCCTGCGAGCGAGCATCACGTGGCGCTCTCCTTCCCGGAGGCCGATGTCCAAGTAGATCCGTCCGGCGGGCCGCGCGGACCGCGCCACCACGTCGAAGATCGCCTCATTGCCGAACCAGAGCGATGGGCTGAACGCGCCGACGAATCCAAAGACGGAGTGGAGCCGGAAGAAGGCGTACAGGCTGATCAGACCGCCCAGGGACGAGCCCGCGATGCCGGTCGAAGCCCGGTCGGGAAGGGTCCGGAATCGCCCGTCCACGAGCGGCTTGACCGTGCGGATCAGGAACTCGAGATAGCGGTCGCCAGCGCCCCCCCCGCCCCCCCCGCCCCCCGACCGGGGTTCGACGAACGGACTGTATTCGTCGAATCGCGCCGTGCCTGCATTGTAAATCCCGACGACGATCGGCTCGATCCCGCGCCGGCTCGCCCACCCGAGTGCCGTCGACAGCCCCCAGTCTCCGGCGAAGCTCGTGCGGGGGTCGAACAGGTTCTGCCCGTCTTGCATGTACAGCACGGGATAGCGCCGGTCGCCGGCGGCGTAGGAGGCGGGCGTCGAGACGATGAGCGAGCGCCGGTTGCCCAGTTCGGGGCTCAGGACGTCGGGGATCACGTGCAGCTCGCCCCGCCATGCGCGGGCGCGCGCACGGGAGCGCCAGCGGACGGCGAGGCGTGAGAAGCCGAGCATGCGTAGAGGGACAATGTAAGGACACCCTATCGGGGTTGTCACCGGCGCCCCGCTCGGGCATTTTCAGCGCCACTGTCGCTTGGGTAACTGTCGACGTGAGGGAGCGTGCGGGTGAGCGCGAAGAGCGGTCTCAAGGTCGGCCTGATCGTGGGGCGGGAGTGGTCGTTCCCGCCGCGCTTCATCGAAGCAGTGAACCGCCGCGACCGGGGGGTCACGGCTGAGTTCGCTCAGCTCGGCGGTGAGGCGATGGACGGCGCCAGTGCCTACACGGTGCTCATCGATCGCATCTCGCACGAGGTGCCGTTTTACCGGGCGTACCTGAAGCACGCCGTGCTCCAGGGCGTGGCGGTCGTCAACAATCCGTTCATGTGGAGCGCCGACGACAAGTTCTTCGGAGCCACGCTCGCGACCCGTCTCGGCGTCGCGAGCCCGAAGACCATCCTGATTCCGAACAAGGAGTACGTCCCCGGAATCGTGCACTCCGAAAGTTTGCGCAACCTCACATTCCCGCTCGACTGGGACGCGATCGTCCAGAAGATCGGGATGCCGTGCATCCTCAAGGATGCGCACGGCGGGGGCTGGAAGGACGTGTTCGTGTGCCGCTCGAAGGAGGAGCTGCTTCACCACTACGATCAATCGGGGTTGCACACAATGATCGTGCAACAGTTCATCGAGTGGGACCAGTTCGTCCGCTGCATCTGCGTCGGGCAGCAGCATGTGCTCCCGATCCATTACGATCCGAAGGCGCGCGCCTACATCGTCGACGACGACTACTTGAGCGGTGTGCTCCGCGAGCGCATCGTGCGCGACTCGCTCACCCTGGTGCGGGCCCTTGGCTACGACATGGACTCGATCGAATACGCGGTGAAAGACGGCGTGCCCTACGCGATCGACTTCATGAATCCCGCGCCCGACTTCGACATCAATTCGCTCACCCCCACGTACTTCGACTGGGCGGTGCAGCACATGGCCGACCTCGCGATCGAGCTGGCGACGAAGGGATCGAAGGCGAGAGACTTCCACTGGAACGCGCTATTCGCGGGGCGGGGGAGGGGGAGGGGGACGGGGACGGGTACAGGGAGGCGTGCGAGCGCGAAATGACGTCGGGGGTGCCGGAGGCCATCGCGCGCTACCATGAGCTGTTGACCGCCGACGTCGCCGGCGAGTCGCAGGCGATGCTCGACGACGAGCAGCGCCGCCGCGGCGTGTATTTCGGCGACCGGCCGCTGTGCACGGCGCTGCGGCCGCGATTCTTCTCCCCCGATCAGTATCGCTATGTGCGCGAGCGCTGCGCCGTGTTGCTCAAGGCGATGGGCCGGCTGCTCTCCGCTGCTTTGCAGGACGCCGCCCTCCGCAGCCAGTTTCGCCTCACCGACTGGGAGGAGGACTTGGTCGCGCTCGACCCAGGCATTCCCGACCCCAGTCCCACGTCGCGCTTCGATTCCTTCTATTTCCCCGAGACCGGCGTGATGTGGCTGACGGAGTACAACGCGGAGACGCCGACGGGGGCTGCCTACGGCGACACGCTGGCAGACGTGTTCCTCGCGTTGCCGGTGATGCGGCAATTCTTACGGACCATGGACGTGCGGCCGCTTCCCGGCCGGCACGGGATCCTCCACGCGCTCCTCGGCTCGTACGCCATGTGGCGCGGAACGCGCGCCGCGCCGGCCCCCCGGATCGCCATCCTCGATTGGCGGGAAGTGCCGACGTTCAGCGAGTTCGTGCTGTTCCAGGAGTACTTCCGGCGGCACGGGCTCGACGCGGTGATCGTCGATCCGCGGGAGACCGAGCTCAAGAACGGCCGGCTAATGGCCGAGGGGCGCCCGGTGGACCTGATTTACAAGCGGGTGCTCATCAGCGAGCTGATCGATCGCTGTGGCGTCGACCACGCCGTCGTGCGGGCGGTGCGCACGCGGGCGGTATGCATGGTGAACGCGTTTCGCTGCAAGCTGCTCCACAAGAAGGCGAGTTTCGCGGTGCTCGGCGACGAGCGGAACACCGCGCTCTTTCCCGCGGAGGAGCGGCGCGCGATCGACGCGCACATCCCCTGGACCCGCGTGCTTGAGGAGCGCAAGACGCGGCACGCGGGCAAGGAGGTCGACCTCGTCCCGTTCGTACTCGCGCAGCGCGAGCGGCTCGTGCTCAAGCCGAACGACGAATACGGCGGGAAGGGCGTCGTGCTCGGCTGGGAGGTAACCGACGCGGTGTGGCAGGAGCGCGTCCGGCAGGGCTTGACCGATCCCCACGTCGTGCAGGAGCGCGTGCCCGTGCCGCGCGAGCCCTACCCGAGTGTCGTCGACGGCAGCGTACAGATCACGGAGCGTATCCTCGATACGGATCCGTTCGCCTGCCAGGGGACGTACGTCGACGGCTGCCTGTCGCGCCTGTCGACGGCCGCGCTCGTGAACGTGACGGCCGGCGGCGGTTCCCAGGTGCCCACCATGCTCGTGGAGCCCCGATGAAGCCACCCTCGCTGACCCTCGGCATCGAAGAGGAGTACCAGATCATCGATCCCGAGACGCGGGAGCTCAAGTCCTACATCACGCAGATCCTCGAGCAGGACCACCGGGTGCTCTCGCAGGTGAAGCCGGAGCTGCACCAGTCGATCGTGGAAGTGGGGAGCAAGGTGTGCAGGACCCCCGCCGAGCTGCGTGCCGAGCTGGCGCAGCTGCGGCGCGAAGTGATCGGCCTGACGGCGAAGAACGGATTGCGAATCGCGGCGGCGGGCACGCATCCGTTTTCGTCCTGGGAGCGGCAGGACATCACGCAGACCGAGCGCTACCTCGGCCTGCGGGAGGCGATGGGCGAGCTGGCCCAGCGTTTGCTGATCTTCGGGACGCACGTCCACATCGGCATCGAGGATCGAGAATTCCTGGTCGACGCGCTCAACGTGTCGCGCTACGTCCTGCCGCACATCCTCTGTCTCTCCACCAGCTCGCCGTTCTGGATGGGGCGCAACACGGGGCTCAAGTCGTACCGCTCGGTGGTGTTCCGGGGCTTTCCGCGCACCGGCGTCCCGCGCGCGCTGCGCTCGTGGAGCGAATACACCGACCTGGTCGAGATGCTCACGGCTACCAAGTGCATCCCCGACGGCACCAAGATCTGGTGGGACGTGCGCCCCAACTGGTCCTATCCGACGCTCGAGTTCCGCATCTGCGACGTCTGCACACGGGTGGACGAAGCGGTGTGTATCGCCGCGATCCTCCAGGCGGTGGTGGCGAAGCTCTGGAAGCTGCGCCGCGACAACATGACCCTGCGCGTGTATCCGGCCGACTTCATCGAGGAGAACAAGTGGCGCGCCGTGCGCTATGGCCTCGATGGGCAGCTCATCGATTTCGGCAAAGGCGTCGAGCTGCCGGCGCGGGACCTCGTGCGCGAGCTGCTGGAGTGGTTCATCGGGGACGTAGTGGACGAGCTCGGCAGCCGGCAGGAGGTTGCGCACGCCTACAAGATCCTCGCCGACGGCTCGAGCGCCGATCGCCAGCTGGCGACGTACAAGCGCACCAACGATCTCAAGGCGGTGGTGGATCAGTTGATCGCCGAGACGGCCGAGGGGTTGTGACTGGGACGGCGGTCCGGCCGGTCGTCGGCATCACGACGCAGACCCTCGAGGCGATCCCCGACCAGCTGCCGCGTTGCTGGGTGATGAGCCAGCGCTACGTCCAGGTGTTGGTCGCCGCCGGCGCCATCCCGTGGGTGATTCCCCTGCTCCAGCACGACGAGACGACGCTGCGCGGCATCTATGAGCGCACCGATGCGCTGTTTCTGCCGGGCGGCGTGGACATCGATCCCGCGTCGTACGGCGAAGCGCGCCGGCCTGCGTGCGGTCGCAGCGATCCGGCGCGGGATTGGACGGAGCTGTTGCTGACGCGCTGGGCGCTGGCCGACCGGAAGCCCGTGCTCGCCGTGTGCCGGGGAGCGCAGATCCTCAACGTTGCGGTGGGCGGGACCCTCTATCAGGACGTCGCCGTTGAACGTCCCGACGCGTTGAAGCACGATCAGTTTCCCGTCGGTGGGCGCCGGCGCGACGAGCTGAGTCACGACGTCCGCATCGCCGCCGGCTCCCGGCTTGGCCGGTTGCTCGACGCCCAAGTCCTGCCCGTGAACAGCATGCATCACCAGGGGATCGCGCGCCTCGCGCCGGGCCTCACCCCCGTGGCGATCGCGGCGGACGGTCTGATCGAGGGCGTGGAGGTCGCCCCCCCCGACGATCGCTTCGTGCTCGGCGTGCAGTGGCACCCTGAGGACCTGGTCGACGTCGACCCGCGGATGCGGCGGCTGTTCGACGCGTTCATCGCCGCGGCGCGCGCCGTCCGGCGCTAAGCGGCGATGCCCTCGTCTCTGACCCGGTGCGGCACGGTCGTCCTCGCGGGCCGTCCCAACGTGGGCAAGTCGACCCTGTTGAACGCCCTCCTGGGCGAGCACCTCGCGATCGTGTCTCCCAAACCGCAGTCCACTCGGCTGCCCGTCGTCGGGCTCGTCACGCGCGACGACACCCAGTTCATCTTCACCGATTCACCCGGTCTGCTCGAGCCCGAGTACGCCCTGCATCACGCGATGCGCGCCAACGCGCTCCGCGCCATCCGGGACGCCGAGGTCATCGCGTACTTACACCCGCTCGGCGAGTACCCCGCGCCCGACCTGATGTCCGTGGCGCGCCTCGAGAAACCTCCCCGCGCGCCGATCGTCACGGTGTACACGAAGGCCGACCTCGTCCCGCCCTCTACCGCCCTCTACCACCCTCTACCGCCCTCTGCCGTCGTCATCTCCGCGCTCACCGGCGCGGGCATCGAGACTCTTCTCGGCACCCTCCGCGCGGCGCTCCCCGAGAGCCCATTCCATTACGATCCCGAAGAGATGGCCACGCAGCCGATGCGCTTCTTCGCCGCCGAGTTCGTTCGGGAAGCGGCGTTCGAGCTACTAAACGAAGAGCTGCCCTACAGCGTCGCGGTCGAGATCGACGAGTTTCGAGAGGCACAGGACCCGGTATATATTCGGGCCGTGATCTACATAGAACGCTCGAGCCAGAAAGGCATCGTGATCGGGGCAGGAGGCCGGACCATCCGCGCGCTGGGCGAAACCGCCCGTGCCAAGATCGAGGCGTTGCAGCGCGGCCGGGTGTTCCTCGACCTCCACGTCAAGGTCATGCCCAAGTGGCGGCGTCGGGCCGCGTCCGTCAAGCGCCTGGGGTACGCCGAATGAGTCTCGCGCCCGAGCTCCTCGAGATTTTGGTCTGCCCCAAGTGCAAGGGCCCGCTCGAGCACCGCACCGCGCCCACGGAGACGCTGGTCTGTCAGGCGTGCCGGCTGATCTACGCGGTGGAGGACGACATTCCCATCATGCTGATCGACGAGGCACAGCACTTCTGACCGCCTGACGGCGTGCTCTCCCTCCGCTGGCTCCTGATCGCCGCCCCGCTGTCGTGGTTGCTCGCATGGCTCGGAGCGCCCGCGCTCGCCGTGTTCGCCGCCTGCGCAGTCGCCATCATTCCGCTCGCGGCGGAGATGGGCACGGCGACGGAAGCCGTGGCGGCGCGCACCGGCCCGGCGGTAGGCGGCCTGCTCAACGCGACGTTCGGGAACGCGGCGGAGCTGATCGTGGCGGTTGTCGCACTGCGAGCGGGCCTGGTCGATCTTGTGAAGGCATCGCTCATCGGCTCGATCCTCGGCAACCTGCTCCTCATCCTGGGTCTCTCGCTCGTCGCCGGCGGCCTGCGCCGCCCGACGCTCACGTTCAATCGCACGGCGGCGGGCACGAGCGGGGCGATGCTGCTCCTCGCGGGGGCGGCCCTCGTGATCCCCGGGCTGTTCACGCTCGCGCACCCGGCGGCCCGGCCCGAGGAAACGCTCCACCTCTCGGAGGGAGTCGCTCTTGTCCTCGTACTCACGTACGGGGCGAGTCTCGTCTTCTCGCTCGTGACCCATCGCCAGCTGTTTCGTGGGGAGTCCGGCGGCTCGCGTCCGGACGCCGCGCCCTATACATCAAGAGTCGCATTCGCGATCCTCGGCGTGGCCACGGCCGTCGTGGCCCTGGAGAGCGAGCTCCTGGTCCGGGCGACCGAAACGCTGGTCGAGCGCGTCGGCGTGTCGCAGCTGTTCCTCGGCCTCATCGTCATCCCCCTGATCGGCAACGCGGCGGAGCACGCGACCGCCGTCGTCGTGGCCCGGCGCGGCCAAACGGATCTTGCGCTGCACATCGCGCTCGGGTCGAGCACCCAGGTCGCGCTGCTCGTCGCGCCGTTGCTCGTGGCCGTCGGGGCGCTCCTTGGGCAGCCGATGAACCTCGTGTTCAGCGCATTCGAGGTGATCGCCCTGGGATTCGCGTCGCTCATCGTGACGGTCATCGCTCTGGATGGGGAGTCAAACTGGTTCGAGGGGGCGCAGTTGCTCGCCCTGTACGCGCTCGTGGCGCTCGCGGTGTGGTTCATTTGACACACGAGTACACGTGGCCTAAGTTTAGGCGCGCTCGACCCTTACGTGAGGAGGCAGGTGCGCGGCACGCGCCCGACGATACTGTTCTTCTCGCCGGCTGGCCGCACGGTCCCTGACTTCCTGGCACGGTGGGTCGACGGCAAGGGACTCACGATCGTCCCCGTGCCGGACCCTGCGGACGTGGAGCAGCGGGTGCTGCGATCGCTGCCACGGCTGGTGGTGATCGACGCGGACGGCGGGCCCGAGGGCTTGGCGCTGTGCGAGCGACTCAAGTCGGACTCCTACTCGGCCATCGTGCCGTTGGCCGTGCTCACGAGCCGCCACACGACCGATCGCGTGCAGGAGTGGTTCACGGCCGGCGCGGATGAAGTGATCAGCCCCCTGTTCGAGCCGATGGAGCAGGCGAGCCGCCTCGACGGCCTGATGAGTCGAACCGAGCGCGATGTCGCCGTCAATCCGTCCACCCGGCTCCCGGGCACCACGGAGATCGAGCGGGAGATCCGCCGGCGTATGGAAAACGGCGAGTTGTTCGCCGTGTGCTACGCCGACCTGGATCACTTCAAAGAGTACAACGATCGCTATTCGTACAACGACGGCGATCGCGTCATCTACATCCTGTCGCGCATTCTGCACGACGTAGTCAAAGGCTTGCTCGTGGGCCGGGGCTTCGTCGGACACATCGGCGGGGACGATTTCATCTTTATCATTCCCTTCGACGCGATCCCCGATGTGTGCGGCGAGGTGCTCGAGGTGTTCGACACCTTGATCCCCTATCAGTACAACGAGCAGGATCGCCGGGCCGGGTACTATTTCGGCAAGGATCGCCGGGGCCAGCTGCACCGGGTGCCGCTCATGACCCTGTCGATCGGAATCGTGACGAACCAGCATCGCCGCTTTGCCCACCCCGCACAGGTGAGTGAGCTGGCGACGGAGATGAAGAGCTACGCCAAGACGCAGCCGGGATCGGTATTCGTGGTAGACCGGCGTCACGATCCCGAGCTCGACGACAATGGTGGACGTTAGCGACGAGAGGCGAGCGTGAACGTCAGTTGCCCGTCGTGCGAAACCGTGTACCGCGTGGACCCCGCCAAGGTCCCGGCGGGCGGCGTGCGCGCGCGTTGCGCGGTGTGCAGCACCGTCTTCGCCGTAAGTCCGGTTGCTGGCGCTGCGCCGGTGCCGGTGGGAGCCACGGTATCGCCCGTCGCAGCAGCCCCCCCCCAGCGGGCACCCGCTGCTCCGGGGGGCACGGTGGCCGCGGCGCACCCGGCGTCCCCGCCGCCGCGCGCGGTGCCACCGCTAGCT
>DASZCN010000079.1:0-2328 GCA_035943095.1 Gemmatimonadales bacterium
TCGTCCGCGGCTTGCGGGCTGGAACGTTGGCGTCAAAACCGCTGGTCACGCGGTTCTCTCCATCGCGCGCTCGAAGCGCGCGCTGATCATCTCGGTGATGAGGGCGTCGATGTCCCTGGCTCCCTTTGACGATGGGGCGTACGCATTGATGGGCAGGCCGTCGCTGGATGCCCGCGCGAAGTCCGTGCACTGCCGCACGATCGTGTCCGACAGAAACTCGCGATAGTGCGACTCCAGCGCGCCTTTGGCCTCGCGTGCGATCCGGGTCGTTGGGTTGTACTGATTGACGACGATCCGGATTCGCTGCAGCCGGTGGTTCAGGTCGTCCTCGATCTGGGTCAGCGTGTCGAACAGCAATTTCAGACCGTGAAACGACAGGAAATCCGGGAGCACCGGCACGAGCAGGTCGTCGGATGCCATCAGCGCGTTGAGGTTCAGCAGCCCGAAGGAAGGCGGGGCGTCCATGACAATGAACTCGTAGCGATCGGACACCCGGGCGAGGGCCCGCTGCAGCTTGTACTCGCGCCCGGCCATCGGCATGAGGGAGATATCGATGGTCGTCATCCGCAGGTTGGCCGGGAGCACATCGAACTCCACGAGCGGTGTCCGCACGATGACGTCTTCGATCGGGACCCCTTTGACCAGGGTGTCGAAGACCGTGCGCTCGAGGTTCTCGCCGCCCAGGTGCTGGGTCGCGTGCGCCTGCGAATCGAGGTCGATCAGCAGGACCCGGTGGCCCATCTCTGCGAGCCGGAACGCGTAGGCCACCGAGAGGCTCGTCTTGCCGGTGCCACCTTTGAAGTTGAGGAAGAGCTGGCGTCTCGGCGGTTCCCGGCGAGGGCGGAGGTCCAGCACCCTGCGGTAGGCCGACAGGTGTGGCAGCTGGTACGAATCGGGTCCGCCGCCGAGCGCCTTCAGCTCGGGCAGTTTGTCCGCGGCGCTCAGCTGCTTGTCCGTGAATCCCAGGACCTTGGCGAAGTGACTTCGCGTGTACCGGATCTTCACTATGATGCTCGCTGCACGATGCGGGCCTCCGTGCGTTGAGGGTCCTGGTCGCGAAGGATCCGATGCACGATGCGTCGCACCTGGGGATCGGGATCGCTGGTGAGCGGCTCGAGCAGCGGCCGCAGGGCGAGCCCACGCGCCCCGGCGGCGGCGAGCACCGCACGGCGCCGCACGTGGGGGTTCGCATCGGCGATCCCCGACCGGATGTGGGGCGCGAGCCGCAGCGGATCCCGTTCCAGCAACTGGCCGAGCGCCTGGTACGCCGCGGCGCGCACGCTCGGATCTTCAGCGCCGGCCAAGGGGCGAACGGCGTAGAACGCGTCGTCTCCGCCACGGCGGCCGAGACAGAGGAGCAGATCCACCTGGTCCCGGGGGCTTTCCGCCGCCGCCAGGGCTGCGACGAGATCGTCAGCCGGGGGATGCTCCGCTTCCTGAGAGGGTGCAGTGGCCTGCTGCTCCAACTGTTCGCGAAGCGCGGCCTCGCGGCGCTCTCCCAGGGCGTTCTCCCGTTCGAGATCGAGGACCGCGCGGCGCAGGCTGGCGATGAACTCGGCAAGGTCGACGGCTTCCGTGTCGCCGTCGCGAACAGCGCGTTGCCACTCGACCACCCGGGTGAGCAACGTCTCGCGGGATGCCACCAGCTCGTCCACGCGAGCCCGCAGCTGCGAGGCGGTCTGTTCGCTGCCGGCGATGCGCTCCCGGGCCCCGGCCACTTCTCGCCGCAGGCGCACCAGCTCCTGCGCGTCGTCGCGAGCCTCCGATTCGAAGAGATGTCCCTGTAGCTTGGCGCGCAGCGCCTCGGAGTGTTCCAGTCGCCGGTGCAGCGAGGCGACTTCCTCACGGGCGCGGGCGATTTCGTCTTGGAGCAGGCTCAGGCGCCGGGTCTCACCGGCCTCCCGGGCCGCAGCCTCGGCGAGCCGGACGCGGGCCTGATCGGCTTCGGCACGCGCCTCGTCGAGCGCGCCGCGCAGCTGGTCAAGCCGGCACTCGAGCAGGAAGGTCCGGTCCGAGCCGATTATGCCTTCTCGCAGGGCAAGAGGACCATGTGTCACTATAGCAAAAAGCGTCAGTTCGCGAAACCCGTGAGGTCGGGTCAAGTCCCTGAAACCGGCCTCACCAAGCAGGTAGGGAGCCGGCCAGCTCCGCTTCCCTAGCCCCAAGCAGGCTGGCCGGGCGCCAGCGGCATGCAGCCCACGTACTTCCCCGGCACCCGCACGTAGCGGAGCGCCTTCGTCATCCCGGTCTCGGACGAGAAGTACGCGCCGAGCGCGAGGTTACGCACCGGCTCGAACCACGCTTGCCTGCCAACCGAGCGCACGAACG
>DASZCN010000080.1:0-42538 GCA_035943095.1 Gemmatimonadales bacterium
TCTCGGGTGGCGCGAGCGGTGCGCGGTGTTGCTGCTCCGCGGCACGCTCGAGAATTCGGGAGACCTCCTCGTCGTCGAACCGGCGCCCGGGCCCGAGATCATCCGACATGGAGCGCGAATCTAAGAATCGGGGGGCGCGGGGGCAACGCGCGGGCGCTGATGTGCGCGGCGTCACGGTGGCTGCGTTATCGGCGCGGCTTTATAATGGGACCTCTGATCCACGCTCACGTGGTCTTGAACCCCGCTGCGGGTCGCGGCGCGGCGGCGCGTGCCCTGGACCCGATCGCGCGCGAGTTTCGGCGCCAGGGGTGGGCGGTCGAGGTGACGCGGACTGACCGTCCCGGTCACGCCGTGGAGCTGGCGGGGAACGCGGCCCGGGCGGGCGCCCATTGTGTCGTGGCCGTGGGTGGCGACGGAACCGTGCACGAGGTGGCCAATGGCCTGCTCGCGCACGGCGGCGCCGTGAGCCTGGGCGTCGTGCCGATCGGCACCGGGAACGACTTCGCGAAGCTCACCGGGGTGTACCGCCATAGTCCGGTCCGCGCGGTCCAGCGGCTGGTCACCGCCCAGACTCGGACGTTCGACGCCGGGCGGGTGTGTGGGGAGTACTTCGTCAACAGCGTCGGCTTCGGCTTCGGGCCCGAGGTCGTGCGGGTGCGGAACGCCATGCCGGGCCTTTCCGGCTTTGCGTCGTATTTTGTTCCGGTGTTCCGCGCGTACGCGCGGTTCCGACCGCCGCGCTTCGAAGTGCGCGCGCGCGAATTCTCGGAAACGGGGTACATGATGATGGTGGAAGTGTGCAACGGCACCACGGCCGGGGGCAGTTACCAGTTCGCTCCGCAGGCGCTCCCGGGTGACGGCCGGCTGGATGTGTGCCTGGTGCGGCGGGTCTCGTTGCCGCGCTTCCTGATGGCCGTACCGCGGGTGATGCGCGGTACCCACGGCACCATGCGGGAGGTCGCCCTGTTCCAGACGCGTGAGGTCATGATTCGATCGCTCGACGATCCGCTGGTCCTGCATCTCGACGGAGAGTTGCGCGAGCCGGAGGCGCGCGAGTGTACCGTGAAGATCGAGCCGGGTCGGCTGAAAGTGCTGGTGGCACGATGAAGCAGACGGTTAGTATCGCCGGTCTCGCGCTCTGGCTAACCGTCTATCCGTCTAACCGTCTCGCTTCTCAGCAGCCCGACACCACCCGTCCCGCGCCGCCCATCGTCACCACCGGCGCGACCATCGTCCCGACCGACACGATGCATCGCATCCGGCCCATGGGGGCGTTCCTCCGGTCGTTCCTCTTGCCGGGATGGGGTCAAGCAGCCACCGGCCGACGCGTGACCGGCGCACTGTTCGTGGCCTGGGAAGGCCTCGCGGCGATGATGACGCTCAAGGCCCAATCGGAATACCACTACCTCAAGGAAACGCAGTCATTCAACGTCGGCGCCAAACGGCAGGAGGTGCAGGACTGGCTCGTGTTGTGGGTCTTCAATCACCTCTTCTCCGGTGCCGAGGCGTTCGTCTCCGCGCATCTGCAGGACTTTCCCAAGGACCTGAAGATCCAGGCGTTTCCGAATCGCGCACAGGGGCGGGGGGTGGGGGGGGTGGGCGTGGGCATCAGCCTCCCGCTGCGCCCGTGAACCCGGCACCCCTCGGCGTCTTCGACTCCGGGATCGGCGGTCTCACCGTCGCCCGTGCGGTGTTCGAGCAGCTGCCGCACGAGTCGGTCATCTATTTCGGCGACACGGCCCGCGTTCCATACGGTCCCAAGTCGCCCGACACGGTCCGCCGGTACGCGAGCGAAATCCTCGCCTACCTGCTGGGCCGTGGCGTGAAATCGCTCGTGGTCGCGTGTAACACGATCAGCGCGCACGCGCTCGAACACTTGGAGCAGCACTCGCCCGTGCCGCTCGTGGGTGTGATCGAGCCCGGTGCCCGCGCCGCGGTGGCCGCCACGCGGTCAGGGAACATCGGTGTGATCGGCACCGCCGGGACGATCGCGAGCGGCGCCTACGAGCGCGCGATCAAGCGGTTGCGTCCGGACGCCAAGGTATGTGCGCGCGCGTGCCCACTGTTCGTCCCCCTCGTGGAAGAAGGATGGTTCGAGCATCCGGCCACCGAGCTCATCGCGCGGGAGTATCTCGAGCCGCTGGAGCGGGCCGGGGTGGACGTGCTGGTGCTCGGGTGCACCCACTATCCACTGCTCAAGCCGCTGCTCGCGGGGGTGCTCGGGCCTGGCGTGCGGCTGGTTGACAGCGCCGAGGAGACGGCGCGCGTCGTGGCGCAGGACCTGGTGCGGCGCGACCTGGCGGCCGATCCGAGCCAGCGTCCCACCCACCGTTTCGTGGTGTCGGACGATGAGCCGCATTTCCGGAAAGTGGGGGCCAAGTTCCTGGGGGAGAAGCTGCAGCACGTCGAGGTGGTGGCGCTCGGCTAATTCGAATCGAACTGTTTCAGCTCGACGTTCTCTTTCGTCACGACCGCATACCTGCCTCCATCGAGGAACGCTCCCGGATTCAGATAGGTCCGCCGGTTCGGCAGCTGGATCAATGCGGGGCGATGCGTGTGCGCGAGAATAGCGAGCTCGAGATCCGGCCGGCGGCCGAGCAGCTGCTCCGCATAGGCGGCCTGGGCGCGCTCGGCGCGGTCGAGCACCGCCCGGTCGCGGGTATTGTCCGCCAGACGGCGTGACAGCTTGTGCGCGACCCAAAACCCGAGGTCGGGGTGCAGCATACGGAATACGCGGATCGTGGCCGGGTGCCGAGTGACCCGGTGCATGAGCTGCGCGCTCCAATGCTGCTCGGTGAGTCCGTCGCCGTGGGCCACGAACGCGCGCCGCCCCGCCAGCTCCACCTCGGCCTGCCCCGGATGGAAGGCGATCCCCAGGTCGTGGATCAGGAAATCGCCGCCCCAGCGGTCGTGGTTCCCGCCCACGAAAGTGATCGGTATCCCGCGAGCTCGTAGCGAGTGCAGTTTGGCGACCGTCCCGAAATGGCGCCGCGGAATCACGGAGCCATACTCGAACCAAAAATCGAACAGGTCCCCGTCGATGACAAGCGCGTCGCCCAAGTCGGGGACGGCGTCGAGGAAGCGGTGAAATGCGGAGCCGACCGCCGGGGGAACCTGTCCTAGATGTGCGTCAGCGACGATAAGAACGCGCGAAGGTGGGGAAGACACGGCCCACAAGCTAGGAATGTGGGCCAGGACCCGCAAGCGCCGCTGTCATTTGACTTTTCGAGACGGCGCGTGGATGTTGCCTCGCCGTGATCAGCTCGGTAACCCTGCGCGTCAATTATTCCGAGACCGACCAGATGGGCGTGGTCTATCACGCCAACTACCTCGTCTGGTTCGATCGCGCTCGCACCGAGCTGATGCGCGAAACGGGCCTGACGTACAAGGAGCTCGAGCAACAGGGCGTGTACCTCGCGGTCTCCGAGGTAAACGTCAAATACCGCGGGGCGGCGCGCTACGACGATCTGGTCCAGGTGCGCTGCTGGGTGCGGGAGCTCGCGTCCCGGCGCGTCACGTTCGGGTATGCCGTCGAGCGGGCGGCCACGGGCGAGCTCCTCGCCACCGGCGTAACGTCGCTCGTCTCGCTCACCCACCAGCACGTGGTCACGCGCATTCCGACTCATGTCATCGACCTGCTCAAGCCGGTCCCCGATCCGATCCGCCTGTAGCGCAGCCGGGGTTGCGCTCGCGACCCTCCTCGTGTTGCGGCCCGGCGCGGCCCAGCAGGCGGAGCGCGTCACCGACGAGCTGGCGCGCCTCCTTGCTGCCGCGGACACGCGCGTGTACGACGCCACGCTGTTCGCGGAGGCGCTCCGCGATCCCGATCCGTTCGTGCGGCGTCAGGCGGTGCTCGCCGCCGGGCGCATCGGCGACTCGGCGGCGGTCGGTCCGCTCGTCGCCGCATTGGCGGACTCCGCGTCCACCGTTCGCGCCACGGCGGCCTTCGCGCTCGGCCTGCTGAAGCCGGAGCGGGCGGTGGCCGCGCTCGCACTGGCCGCCCGCGCGGAGCCCGAAGCGGTCACGGCGATCGCCAAAATCGGCGGCGATCAAGGCGCGGCCGCGTTGCGCGACCTCCTGGTCGGACCTCGGGCGAGCACCGTCTCGACCGTCCAGCGCGCGGCGCTCCTCGAAGCCTGGCGCCTCGGCGCGCGCGCGCCCGTCGCCGAGCTCAAGGGCTTCGTGCACGATCCCGATTCAAGCAGACGCCTGGCGGCCACATACTCCCTCGCTCGCCTCCGTAGCGCGCGGGGTGCGGGCGCGTTGGTCGAAGCACTCGCCGACGCGGACGCGGGCGTCCGAACGGTGGCGCTGCGCGGATTGAGCCGGGCGCTCACAGACAGCGCACGGCTGGACCCGCGGGATGTCGCCGCGCGCGTCGGTGCGCTGGTCACCGACCGCGACGCGCATGTGTGCGTCAACGCGCTCCGGGCGCTGGCCAGCTTTCGGGACAGCGGATTGGCCGCGATCGCGCTTCCGCTGCTCACCGACCGCGACGTGAACGTCGCCGTTCAGGCGGAAACGACGCTCGGTGTCCTCGGCGGCTCGGGCGCCACCGCGGCGCTCACCGAGAGACTCACGAGCGCCGTGTTCGCGCTGCGTCGCCAGGCGGCGATCGCGCTGGCCCAGGCGGATAGCGCGGCCGGCGTCGCCGCCGCGGCGGGGCTCGCCCGTGAGACCGACTGGCGGTGGCGCAGCGTGGCCGCCGAGGCATACGGCGCGGCGAAGGATCGCGCTGGCCTCGAGGCCGAGCTCGTGGACCCGGACGGACGCGTGGTGGCGCGGGCGCTGCAGACACTGGAGCGTATGGTGCCGGACAGTGATGCGCGCGCCTGCGCGCGGGCCCGCGAGCTGTTGCAACACCCGGACGCCGCGGTGCGGAGCGTCGCCGCGGATCTGCTCGCGCGCCATCCGGCGGTGACCGACGTGGACCGGCTGACACAGGCCTACCTGCGCGCCGCCCGGGACTCCTTCAACGACGCACGGCTGTCGGCGGTCACGGCGCTCGCCGCGATTGCCGCTACCGGGCCCGAGGGCCGCGCCGCGATCGCGACCGGGTTTGTGGCCCGCGTGCCGCGCGCCGACGATTACCTGGTACGCCGTCTCGCCGTCCTAAAACTGCCCGACGCCGCGGCAGCGTGGGGCGCCGTGGCCCCGATCGCGACCAGCCGGACCCTGGACGACTATCGCGCGATCGTCCGGCGCTACCTGCTCCCGGCCCGGAACGGCGGCGCCGCGCCGCGCGTCACGATCGAGACCGACCGCGGACGGCTCATCGTCGAGCTGCTCCCCGTGGAAGCCCCGCTCACCGTGGACGCGTTTCTCACTTTAGCGGACCGGCGCTACTTTGACGGATCGACCTGGCACCGTGTGGTCCCGAACTTCGTGGTGCAGGACGGTGATCCGCGGAGTGATGGCTGGGGCGGCCCCGGCTTCCTGTTGCGCGACGAGATCAATCCGGTCCGGTATGCGTGGGGGACGGTCGGGATGGCCCTCTCGGGCCCCGACACCGGAGGCAGTCAGTACTTCATCACGCACTCGCCGCAGCCGCACCTCGATGGGACGTATACCGTGTTCGGGCAGGTCGTGGTCGGGCGGAACGTGCTGGACATGATCTCTCAGGGGGAGCACATCCGGAGCGTTCACCGTTGAACACGCGCGCCAGGTTTAACTGTTGAAATTGCAACGTGTTCTGCTTGACCGGCGGAAAGCGCTCTTCTACATTGGCGCGTGTACCGTGTTGGCGGGCTGCCCTCGGGTGGTGCCGCTCGTGCCGATGCCGCTCGCGGCCGCTAACCGGGACAGTGCGGTCGTTTGGGCCCGCGCAACCGAGCCGAGCGCCCACATGGCGATTCGGTTCCGGTGGAAGTATCAGGACGACCAGAACCGGTGGGGCGGGCGGGGCCAGGTGCGCATTGCGCCGCCGGATTCGTTGCGGTTCGATTACGTGGGAGTGCTGGGGATCGGGGGTCCGGGGGCGGCCGCGATAGTCGCCGACTCGACGATCTGGGCGGACCCCGAGAAAAACTTCCGCTCGCTTGTCCCCGCGGTGCGGATGTTGTGGGCTGGTCTCGGCATCGTGCGGCCACCGAAGACGGACGCCCAAGTGTTTCGCGGTGGCAGCCCCGACTCGGCGTTCCAGATCTGGCGATTCGTGCAGGACCAGGACACACTCGATTACCGAGAAACCCGGCGCAGCCCCCGTCTTCTCGAGGCCGAGTGGCGACAGCAGGGCAAGGTGCTGGCGCGTAGCCGGACCGAGCTGGACGCTCGCGGGTTGCCGGCGAGCGCCCGCATCGATTTTCCGGAAGGGCGGGCCCGTTTTGAGCTTACGGTGGTCTCGAGTGACACGACGGCGATCTTCGACCCGGCGATTTGGCGTGGGCGCCGTTAGCGCGCTCACCATCTCCCTCGCGGGCTGTCTCTACGGGTTCAAGGGCGGCGGGCTCCCGAACATCAAGACCGTCGCAATTCTTCCCTTCGACAACCAGACCGCCGAGCCGGCGCTCACGAAGGAAGTGAACGACGCCGTGCTCCACGCGTTTCAGGGCCGCCTCGGGCTGCGGACCGCGGGCGAGAACAGCGCCGATGCCGTCGTGCGCGGCAAGGTGGTCCGGTACGATACGGACATGCCGCTCTCCATTGTGGGTGGCCCCGGCTTTACCGACGTCACGCGGCGGCAGGTGCAAATCACGCTCGACGTCGAGATCCTCGATCAGCGAGAGGGCAAGACGCTGTGGCAACGACAGGGGCTGAGCGAAGTCGGTGATTACGCGCCGCCCAACGAGGCCGCTGGTCGCAAGGTGGCGCTCGACAAGATCGTCCGCGATCTGGTGGACGGCGCCCAATCGCAATGGTGAGCCGACGGGGTGCGAGCTCGCTCGGGTGCCTCTTCTCGCTCCTCATCTTCGTCGGCGCGCTGTACTACGGGGTCAACATCGGCGAGCTGTTCTTCCGCTATTATCGCTTGCTCGACGAGATGCAGTCGCAGGCCCAGCTGGCCCCGTCGCTCGACGACGGCACCATCCGCCGCCGCATCCAGGCGGCCGCCTCCGACATCGGGCTCCCGGCTGAAGCCCAGCAGGTCCGGATCGCCCGTCGAGCATCGCCGCGCGAAATCGTGATCGAGACCGAATACTCCGAGACGGTCAACCTGCCGCTCTTCAACCACACGTTCAACTTCCATCCCAAGGCGACTCAGCCCCTATAGCGTAGCGGGTCTCCCCTTCCTGCTCGCCGCAGCGGGCGGGGGGGGCGGGGGGGGCGACCTCGACGTCGCGCGCTTTTTCACCGTCCTCGCGGTGATGCTGCTCGTCGGCAAGTTCGCCGGCGAGGCGTGCGAGCGAATGCGCCAGCCGGCGGTGATGGGCGAGCTGCTCGCCGGGATCGTGCTCGGGGCCGGGCTCCTCAAGGTGATACCCACCGACGCCGGAGATCCGCTCACGCCCGTCTTTCGCTTGCTGGCGGAGGTGGGCGTGGTGGTCCTCCTGTTCGAGATCGGGCTCGAGACGAACCTGAAGGCGATGCTGCGTGTGGGCCCTGCCGCGGGGGCGGTGGCATCGGTCGGCGTCGCCGTACCGTTCCTGCTCGGATTCCTGTACTGGCGGTCGGGGTGGCACGGCTACGAGCACACGGTGAGCGATCCGCTCTCCACAGCGATCTTCGTGGGCGCGACCCTCACGGCGACGTCCGTGGGGATCACGGCCCGGGTGCTCAAGGATCTGCGCGTGCTCCAGAGTCTCGAGGCGCGGCTCATCCTGAGTGCCGCCGTCATCGACGATGTGCTGGGACTCGTGATTCTGGGCGTCGTGTCCGCACTCGCGGCCGGCGCGGCCTTCACCCTCCAGGGCGCGCTGCGCGTGCTGGGCGTGGCGGTCGTGTTCCTGTTTCTCTCGCTCTGGATCGGGTTGCGGCTCGCGCCGCATCTGTTCGGTCTGGTGGACCGGATGCGGGTGCGGGGCGTGCTGCTCGTCTCGGCGTTTGCGTTCCTGTTGCTGCTCTGCGTGCTCGCCGAGCGGGCCGGCACGGCGCTGATCATCGGCGCGTTCGCGGCGGGCCTGATCCTCTCGGAGACGAATCAGCTCGACGTGATCGCGGAGCGCATCAAGCCGGTGGCGGATGTGTTCACGCCTATCTTCTTCCTCAGTATAGGGGCCGTGGTCGATGTGCGCGTGTGGAATCCGTTCGTCGCGGAGAATCGCCAGACGCTGGCGATCGCGGGGGTGCTGTTGGCCATCGCGATGATCGGGAAGTTGGCGAGCGGCTGGGCGGTTCCTTGGCGGCGCTTCAACCGGCGGGCGGTGGGCGTGGGGATGGCGCCGCGCGGCGAGGTCGGGTTGATCTTTGCGCAGATCGGGCTCGGGGCGGGGATCCTCTCGAATCGCTTGTTCAGCGCCATCTTGTTCGTCGTGGTGGCGACGACACTGGTCACCCCGCCGCTACTCAAGTGGGCCCTGAAAGCGGGTATTACGCTCGATCCCGGGGAGGCGCGTGAGCACGACTGACAAGGTTCGCACCCTGGCCGACGCCGTCCGTTGGCGGACGGGCGCGGGCGGGAACGGTGCCGTCGTGTTCACGAACGGCGTCTTCGACCTCCTGCACGTGGGTCATGTGGCGCTGCTCGAGGCCGCGCGCCGCGAAGGGACCGCGCTCCTCGTGGGTGTGAACAGCGATGCGTCGGTGCGCCGCCTGCAGAAGGGAGGCGACCGGCCCCTCGTGCCGGGTGTGGAGCGCGCGCGTCTGGTCGCGGCGCTCGCCGCGGTGGACTGCGTGGTGCTGTTCGACGACGACACGCCGCTGGCACTGATCGAGCGGTTGCGCCCGGACGTGCTCGTGAAGGGGGCGGACTACGCTCGCGAGGCGATCGTGGGCGCGGACCAGGTGGAGGGCTGGGGCGGGCGGGTCGTGCGGGTCCCGTTGGTCGCGGGCGTCTCGACGACGGATCTCCTGGCCCGTCTGCGGGGGCGGGGGGGGCGGGGGGGGGCCCGCTGAACGCCACGAGGCTCCTCATCGCCACCCGAAACGAGGGCAAGATCCGGGAGATGCGCGATCTGTTCGCGGGCCTCCCGTTCACGCTCGAGTTCCCGCGGGATCGCTTCCTGGAGCGGCTGCCGGACGAGCCCGATCTGGAGCGCGGCACGAGCTTCGCCGAGAACGCGGTCGCCAAGGCCCGCTATTTCGCGAAGCGTGCCGGCCAGCCGACCCTCGCGGACGACTCGGGGCTCGAGGTGGACGCGCTGGACGGTGCCCCGGGCGTCTTCTCGGCCCGGTGGGCGCAGATGCACGGGGTGGGGGGCGGCGATGCGGCGAACAATGCGCTCCTGCTCGAGCGGCTCGCCGCCGTGGCGGACGAGAGTCGGACCGCGCGGTATCGCTGTGTGGTGGCCTATCTCGAGACGCCCCTCGCCAAGCCCCAGCTCGTGGAAGCGACGTGCGAGGGGCGGATCCTCCGGGAGCCGCGCGGGACCGGCGGCTTCGGCTACGACGCGCTGTTCTTTTCGACCGAGCTGGGGATGAGCTTCGGCGAGGCGCCGAGCGCGGCGAAGCATCGCGTGTCGCATCGAGGCCGGGCGGTGCGGGCGCTCGTCGAGGTGTTGGTGCGCCGCCCCACGTGAGGGGGGGGCGGGGGGGTCAGACGCACGCCTTCGCGCGATTGGACCAGAGGAGCTGCACGACGTAGCGATCGAGCTTCTTGTTCTGCCACGCGCAGATGTCCCCGATCTCTCCCTGATTGTCGTCGTACCACCCTTGCGGCGGGATTGGGTCGGTGATCGCTTCGGCCAACTCGTGGGAGCTGATGGACGTCAGCGCATCGAGCGGCCCGATGCCGCCGAGGCATCCGGCGCAGTTGGGGTAGGGGACCACCGCGTAGAAGATCTTGGAGTTGATGTGGTCGTGATAGCCGCAGAACGCCTGGCACGACCGGTCCCCGCCCGCCACGACGGAGACGCCGGGCGGCAGGAACACGAAGTACAGCATGTTCGGGCCGGCTGGGGGGAACGGCGTCGAGCCCGAGAGCTGTCCCTGGAGCATCTGGCGGATTTGCGTATCGCTCACGTTCGTGCCGGGCTCGGACGCCGTCACCGTTGCGGTGCCCGCGAGGCGGCCGCGTCCGATCGTGAACTCCGGCGTGTTATACTCGCCAAGCTGATCCACGTAGGCGCTCGCGACGATGAATCGGAAAAAGTCGTTCAGCGTGGTGATGACACTCTGCTGGGCCGCCGCGTTCCACGCCTGTCCCCAGAACACCGAAAAGACCTGCACCGCGGTGATCAGCGGGCCGCCGCGATAGGTGAGCTCGGCCCCGGGCGGAGCGAGGATACCGGGGGCGGGGGCCACGAGCTCCCGCGGGATGAACAGCGGGACGATCCGAACGTGGTCGTCTTGAGCGGGCGGGATGGTCCGCTTCGGCTGGCGTGAAGGCTTGGAGGTCATGGGCCTGCTACCCCACGGGCGGCTTTTTTGTGCGACCAGGCCGTTTGTCTGGTAAATTGGGGTGCGATTGAGTCAGCGCATGGTGGACGATGCCATGGAGAGCCCGTCGATGAGCGTCAGGCGACTCAGCCTTCTCTGCACCTGTGTGCTCGTCCCCGTCTCAGTCGCCGGCCAGACCCCTGCGCCCGCCTGCAACCCCATGGCGCCCCCTGCCCAAGTGATTCAAGCTCTCCGCACGTTGTACGGGCAGGTGCGCGTCGAGCGAGGTGCCGCACCGACCGTCCGGACGTACGCGGCGCAGCTGCTCCGGGCCCTCGCATACCGCCTGGCACTGCCGAGCCCCTTGAAGCTCGGGGTTTGGAGCGGTGGCTCCTACAGTCGGACGGATTCCGCCTCCGCGCTCCCGCTCGACACCGGGTGGATTCACCCTGATCTCGCGCTCGGCGCGTATCTCGTCATCAATCGCACCGGCACGCTTCGGCGGCTGGTGCTGGCCCAGACCACGTTGGTCCCGGGACTCGATTCCGCGGTGCTCGCGCCTCTGCAGGCTGCCGTGGACACGTCCGTATTGCCGGCGGCACTACTCGAGGGGGACCGGGATAGCGTCGTGCTGTACTTCGCAACGAGCATTCGTGCCGACTCGAGTCGGGGACTCGCGGGCCTCGATTCAGGCGCCGTGGTACAACCGCTGGCCCGGGTTTCGTTGCCCCACGTGCGCCTGCAGCGCGGCCCGCAGCTCGTGCGCGGAAGCGCCTGGCTGGACTACCCGAGGCGGGCCGGGCTGGACATCCCCGCTGACGGTAAAGTGCTCATGGAGTTCACGGTCAGCGCCGATGGACGGGTAGCGCCAGGCTCCCTGCGCCTCCGGGATGGGACGTCGCCCGAGTTCGTCGCGGAGGTTTACGACGCGACGGCGCGCATGCGATTCGAACCGGCGAAGAGTGGTGACTGCGCGATCGCCCTGGTCGTGGATGAGATCTTCCGGTTCAGGCACAGCTATATCGTTCGTTGAGCCCAATTGGAGATCGCGGCACAAGCCGGTACATTGGTGCACTGCTAGGCCACGGGGCGTAGCGCAGTCCGGTAGCGCGTCTGGTTTGGGACCAGAAGGTCCCGGGTTCAAATCCCGGCGCCCCGACTTGAGAACTTGTTTCTCTGCTTGGAGTTCACAGTAGGGTCCGAAAGTGCTGCAACCTCACCCCAGGAACTTTCCCAGGAACTTCTTAGTGACCTGACGAATGGGGGCCCTCGGGCGGAGCTTCCTTAAGGAGTTCGTTGATCCAGGCAAGCAAGTCATCGTACTCCCTCTTGTACGCTTCGACCTTGATCTCCTTGGGTCGGAAGATGAGGCCTCGCTCGAAGGGATACAAATTCTCGCCGTCGCGCTCGCACCAAATGAGCTTCGAAATGTTAGTCATCATGCTCTTGGCGGCCGGTACGTTCTTCGGCTGATTGATACAGTACCGGAAGGTTCCTAGAACAATATCCATCGCTGAGCTTGCATGCGAAGCGTTTGAGCAGCTTGAAGCGAAGAGCTTTATGCGATCCAACTTGACGTCAGGTGCGTCGGAGAATGTGAGGCCTTTCGTAAACCTGTCAGTCAGGAGGGAGTACTCGGACGCGCCAGGAAGGCGGTCAAGGACAACGACACCATCAGCGGGGACGGTACTGAGGAAATAGTTGAACTTGCCGATGACGTGACTCGCACCCCAACTGACGAGCTCAGCTGTAGTTCGATTCTTGGCTATCGCGTGAAGGACGACGTATGCGATGAAACGGCACTCTAAGTGAGTACAGAGCGCGACAACGCCGTTCTTCGCGGTTGTGCATCCCTCTAGCGATACGTGAGGTGGTCGCGCATTCGTTTGGAACTTCAGTACGTCTTCTGGTTGGTAGCCAGCACTTTGGCGTATTTCGACGATTCCTGCGTGAAGATCACTCAACCTGCCGGGTGGAATGATCAGGCCGCCGTACGCAAAGAACTTGGCTGCCGGGTCGTTTGGAAGGTTAGTCTCGTCCGTGAAGAGAAAATGCATACCTTGCGGCACCGAATGAAAATGCGACAGGATTTAGTCCTTCCGCTGCTTGCTCGCCCACTCCCGTAGACCGCGTAGTGGGTGTTCCAGTGACGGCGCGCTCTTGCTGGCTTCTAGGTACTTGGTCATGAGCGTAGCATCCCCGTGTCCACCGGGTAACCATCCCGTACGGTAGTGCTCGCCAACGGCAAGTTCGGCGATGCCCACCAGTCTCAGCAAGTGATCCGCTTGCGCGGGCGTGAGGCTCAGACCGTAAGTGCTGGTGCTCGGTGCCATGGTTTCCTGTAGGTCACTTAAGCGGCGGGCCCGAGGTTTAAGTCAGCTTGAGGACTACATTGTTCACCAGGTCCTGGATCGTGTCCTCGGCTTGGTATTGCAATACCTCAACCTTCGAGGGATGGCCCGCTGTGTTACGCCGGTCCAGCTTCTCTTTCATGATCTTGAACACGCCGGACGAAATCAGGCTCGCGGAGTTACAGACTTCGATTACTTCTCTTTCCTTCAATTCTTCAAAGTCTTCAAACTTGGAGATCGCGAAACCTCTCTTCTTCGGGTACACGACCGGAATCCGAGCGTTGAACGTCGCCAACCTCGTCGCATCAACAAGGAGCCAGTGGAGGACGTGGTCGAACGCCAGGTTCCACGCCATCACGGTTGTCGCCCGGAAGGCACGCGCCTTGTGGCAGCGGATAACCTCTTCGAGGAATGCTCGTTCCTCGATCCCTGGGACCTTCGAAGGGAGGTCGGAGAGGAGTTTCGTTACGACGATAGTAGACTGCATGTCACCATACTTCTCATCGAGTGCCTGACGCACTCTAGCTTCGAGCCGATACCCTTGACCGTCCTTCAGAATCTCCGCTGGCGTCCTGTCGGCAAGTCGTGCGAAATCACGGCTCAGGTTCGGAGGTTCGAAGTTCAGGTTGTCGTAGCAAGTACGGATCTGTTCCGCCCCGAAGTGTTCGCGGCCCTCATGAACGTGCAGGTACCACCCGAAGAGTTTGATCTTCTCCGGGTGGGACCATCTCGCGAACCCTTCGACCTGTGTTATGAACTCATTCAGGTCCATCGGATTGTGCTACTTGGCTTTCATCTTCTCGACGAGGGCTTCACCTACCTGATTGATCGTGAAGTTAGGAGCCGTGAATTCGCCACGCCCGAAGCGCCCAAGGTCGCGAAGAGGCTGTGCGAAATCTCGGATATCGGTGCCCCATGCCATCAGCTTGTAGCACGTGTAGACGTGATCGGCAGTGATGGGCTCGAGCCCACGGTACTTCTTGCACCAGTAGGCCACCAACAAATATCTCTGGAGGTCCTTGGTCGGAGGCCCTTTCTGCTTCGCGAAGGTCTCGAACGGCATATCACCCGAAGCGAGATCAAGATCAGAAACCGCTCTCGGGATCGGAAACTTCTTTCGAGCCCTTACTGAACGAGGAGCGGCCTGGATCTCCTCTACTTCCTCGGTATCGAGCTCAACCTCGTCTACTGCTCCGGCCGCGTTCCCACCAGTCTCACTTTCCGTCCGAACCGGCGCGGAAATGAACCGCTGAGGGGCCTGGCCCTGTCGCAGGGCGTTCGAAATCGCGTGAGTAATCTCGCTGAGATCACCGTCACCTAGGTCAGCTTCCAGCATAACGAACCGAATCTTCGAACTCCCGCCCCTCTTCATCACCGTCTTCGTCGCCATCTCACTCCTCCTCCTGCACTGTCGCATCACCCGATGAAACACCGAACCGGCAAGTTACCAAGCACGAGAGACCATGAGAAGGCCCTCGAGTCGAGCGAGTGCCAAACATGAGGCCCTGACCGTGCTGCTACTAGGTCGTATTTGCGGCACCAAGGGGCGGGAATGCGACAAGGGGTGGCTCTGCGTCTGACTCCGTGTTAGGGGAGCGCTCCGGGGCCTTTCCATTTCTGGCCAAGGTACGGCTCGTCCCATGCGACGACGAACAGTCCCGAGCATCGTGGGCAGTGCATCGTCTGAGGGATGCCGTACAACGGGGCACGGTGCTGGCAGCTCGGGCACACGGCATAGTAGTCGCCCCAGGTCTCGGGGAGCATCACCGCTCGTGCAGGCCGGGGCACCACCGTCCAGCGGCGGGGCGGCGTCCCGACTAGTTCGACCGCTGACCGCGGGACTGTGACCGGCTTGTGGCGCACGTCGAGGACGACCGTGTCCTTGGCGTCCTTGGTGACCCGATACCAGGCGCCCCGGCGGACCGGGTATGGTCCTTCGACCTTTAAGCGTGCCCAATGGAGCGATGTGGGAGTCACAAGGTTCCCATTCTGGTGCTTTAGGATGGTTCGGCTAGGTCGCTATGGCAACACCGAGGGGCGAGAATGCGGCACGGGGATGCTTGCGCAGCGGAGCGTAGCGAACGTACGTTTGCAACCGCGTTCCCAACAGGAGCCTCAGCCGTGTTTGACGTCGGCGTGTGTGAAGCCAACAGGGCTCCGCAAGCCACGTCCTCCTCGGGCTCCGTCGCCTAGGCACGCCGTGCTCCTTGGGATGAGACCGATCCGGCCCCGGCAGTTTTGCGCCGCACCCCTCATGGCGCTCGTCTCGCTCGCCGCGCTCACTGCCGCTTGCAACAACGACGACACCGGGCCAGCTCTCCTCCGCCCCGTTGCGCAACTGGTGCGCTGTCAGGCGGACGTCCGAGGCCTGAGCTTGAGCTGTGGCGGCGCGACCGCCGCGAGTCCGAGTGCCCCGGAAGCCGCGGGGGTCTCCGGAGATCTGATCGTGGGCGGCCAAGGGACGTTCCTCCAGCTCAGCTCATCGCACGTCACCTACAACGCGAGCACCGGCATCTTCGCGGCCGACGTGACCGTCCAGAATCTCATGGCGCTCGTGCTCGGCACCCCCGATGGCAGCGCGGTGACGGGCGTGAAGGTGTTTTTCTACTCAGGGCCTGCGGTCGACTCGGGCAGCGGCACGGTCACCGTCGCGAACGCCGACGGCATAGGGACGTTCACGGCGGTGAACCAGCCCTACTTCCTCTACGACCAGATCCTCGGCGAGGGACAGGTCTCAGGCGCAAAGACGTGGCAGTGGAATGTCCCGGCGACCGTGGGACAGTTCGTCTTTGAGGTGCTCGTTGATGCGGCCGCCCCGGGAGGCGGGACGCCGGTCTTCGGGCACGTCGCGCTCGTGACGTTGGAGAACTCCGGTTACGCGAGCGTGATCGGCAACGCGTCGATGCCGTACTTCAACGGTCTGGCCGCCCAGTACGGGCTCGCGACCCAATACTACGCCGACACCCATCCCTCGATCGGCAACTACTTCGAGCTCATGACGGGCCAGGTGCTCACGAACGACGACGGGTCGTCGGCCGTCGAAAACGTGCCCAACATCGTGCGCAGCCTGGTGAGCGCGGGGAAGGCCTGGAAGTCCTACGCCGAGAGCCTCCCGAACGCGTGTTATATAGGCCCAGACACGGGCCTCTATGTCCGCCGCCACAACGTGATCGCGCTCCTCTCCGACGTGGCGAACGATCCGAGCGGCGAGGCGTGCAATATCGTGCCGTTTTCCCAATTCGCCACCGACCTCGCAAACGGCACGCTGCCCGCCTTCGCGAACATCGTGCCCAACTTGTGCGACGACGCCCACAGCTGCTCGCTCGCTACGGCCGATGCCTGGCTGCAAACGAACATCGATCCGCTGATCAAGAGTCCCACGTTCCAGAACGACGGACTGCTGGTCATCGTGTTCGATGAGTCGGTGGTCGCCGACACCACCAATGGCGGCGGACGGGTGGCCTGGGTGGCGGTGAGCCCAAGGTCGAGGCTGGGCCATCTGTCCACGACGCTGTATCAGCATCAGAGCACGCTGCGTCTGCTCCTTGAGGGGTTGGGGATCTACGGGCTCCCGGGCGCCGCCGCCACGGCGCCGGACATGAGCGAGTTCTTCACGCCCTGACCCGCTCTGGGGGGGGAGGCACCGTGCTATCCCCCGAGGTCGCCAGAGGTGATCACGGGATACTCGCCGGAAGTCCCCTTCTTGCGTTTCACGAGCTCTTGAAACCGCTTCGGGTCGGGCTTCTTCAGCTTGCCGTTCTCCAACAGCGTGATCGCCGTCCCTGCCATGCGATAGCCTCCACACTGCGGGCAGATGACCACCGTGCTATCGCCGATTAAGTATCCGCCTCCGGATACGGCACCACAGACGAAGCACTTCATCCGTAACCGCCTCGCGCACGACCCGTCGTTATGGCGAACTTACCCAACGGCAACGATGCACGCGCACTGCTCCGCATCACTACCTCAAACTTTCCGAACCCCGTGCTGCCAAGTTCACTTGGACTCCGAGTGTGCGTCTCGGCGCTGTGGTGGACGGGGAGAGCGGGCAGCACTAGGAAGCACAGCGCCAAGCTGGCGCAGGCGACACGATGTAGTGGCATGACGGCTCCGAGTCAGAAGGCGACGCCTCTAAGATACGCTCGCTCACCCTCGCAGTCGGGGCCGACCATGGACACGGGGGTAAGGGGGGGGTGCCACGATCACCGGCCCCGTCCACAGCGTCGTGCGCTCGTCTTCCCGTGAAGGGGGGTTCATCGACGAATCTCGGTTCACCAGACGGACGGGGGAACTCCGGATCGAAAAACGCCAGTCTGCGGGGCGTTTTGGTGACAAGTTGACTGTCTTGGCGAGGGTTGCCAGTTTGCGGCCGTGCCGTACAGGTTGCCGAAGCCATGTCGCCAGCCGGGCTGCCCGAACCTCGTGCATACGACGTACTGTCCTGACCACGACTCCACCCGGCGCGCCGTGGAGCATGAGAATCAAGTGTACGACACCGCCTACCATGCGCGCTGGCGGAAAGCGATTCTCGGGCGCGATCCGGTCTGCAGGATGTGTAATCGGGCGCCGAGTACCGTGGCAGATCACATTCGACCACTGAAAAAGGGCGGCACCTACAGTTTGGAGAACGGCCAAGGGTTGTGCGGTCCGTGTCACCAGCACAAACGGGGACGGGAGTCGCATGGGCTCACCGCCTGAATCGGCCTACCAGATCACGGGGCGCACGGCGTAGGGATCGTCACACCCCGGTTTACATGACAGTGAAGTACGGGACGTCAGCAACCGCCCCATTGAGAACGGCGATGCGTCTGGGTGCACGGTAAGGCGTGGTGGCGAGTGGACTGTCGTTACCGCGGGAGCGCCGTTCATGGCGCAGCGCCCCGTCTACGCCGTTCCGGTCTCTCCGATTTCGACCGCGCCCGGCAGCTTCAAGCGCGTGTTGGGCGGCACCTTCATCGCGGTCGGGGCCATACGAAGGCTGCTCCGATGATGAGCAGGCACAGGAGAATGAGAATGACCCAGTTGCGTCGCGACGCCGGGTCCGAATCGCGCCATACCGTGACAGCGGCGAAGGGGAGCGTCACGACGCTCAGGCAGATCAGCGCGATCTCCGCCTTCTCAAGTTGGCGGGGACGGCGAGCCAGGCGATGCCGCCCAACGGGAGCGCGACCTTCAACACCGTTCCTCCGGGCACCTACACGGTGACGCTCTCGGGGGTGCCACAGAATTGCACGGTGAGTCAGAACCCCCAGAGCGCCACGGTGCAGGCCGGGCAGACCACGACCACGGCGTTCATGGTGAGCTGCAGCGCGCCGTCGACGACGGGGATGCTGACGGTGACGAACACGACGACGGGCTCGATCCCGACGGCGAGCTACACGGTGACGGCGAGCGGGCCGGCGGGGACGGAGAGCGCGCCGCTGGCGCCCAACGGGAGCGTGTCCGACACGGATGCCCCTGCGGGCACGTACACGGTGACGCTGTCGGCGGTGCCGGCGAACTGCACCGTGACGAGTCCTAACCCGCAGAGCGCCACGGTGCAGGCCGGGCAGACCACGACCGTCTCGTTCACGGTGAACTGCAGCGCGACGTCGACGACGGGGATGCTGACGGTGACGAACACAACGACGGGCTCGATCCCGACGGCGAGCTACACGGTGACGGCGAGCGGGCCGGCGGGGACGGAGAGCGCGCCGCTGGCGCCCAACGGAGAGCGTGTCCGACACGGATGCCCCTGCGGGCACGTACACGGTGACGCTGTCGGCGGTGCCGGCGAACTGCACGGTGATGAGTCCAAACCCGCAGAGCGTCACGGTGCCCGCCGGGGGCTCGGCGACTGCGTCGTTCACCCTGACCTGCAACTGACCGAAGACCGGGTCGGAGATCGCCCGAGCGATGCTAGATCGCGGTCCGTAGGTACATCGACGCCCACGGTCGAGCGCCGTCTACGCCCGCCGCGTGCGGACCATGTCGGCCAGCCGCTCGGCGGCGAAGCCGAGCAGGGCACCTACGACGAGCGCGATGGCAGCACGCAAGCCCCCTTGGAGGGTGGTGACGCCGAGACCGTACGCCACACCAGCGCCCGCAAACGCCCCTGCGGTGAACGAGAGCAGCGGCAGGCGTGACTGCAGCGCCAGCGCCGCCGCGGTGGCGCCGAGCACGAGGGCCGCGACGACGCTCCCACCGCCGATCGCCACGCGCACGGCTTGCGCGATCAGTACCCACACCACGCCGGACAACGTGGCGACGACCGTCTTCTGTAAGCCCGTCACGCCGCCACCGGCGGCGAAGTAACATCCCAACGCTACGAACCCGGCCCACATCGATACGTGCAGCCGGGCGGCGCCCGCGACCCAGGTCAAGACGGCAACCAAGAGACCGACGATGAGCGCGCGCATTGTTATCGTGTTCATCTGCGTGACCTCCTTTGAGATGATGGAGATCGAGCAGCCACCGAGTCACGACACAATGTAGCATTCGCCGGGTGGTCGGTGGGTCTACCTGTTGACCAGGCCGGAAATCGGCGGCCGGCAGTTTCAAAGCGCATGTTAGGCACCGAGTCCACGGATGCTGCGTCTTGGCGCCTTCGTCCCTCCATACGTCCACTCCACGTGCTTCAAGATGTGCTTCGCTGTCGCTTGCGGCGTCGCTGTGCCTGTATCAAGCGTGAGCGCATTCGCATGCCTCACCTTGAATAGTTCAAATTGTTCTACCCAGCGTGGAATCGTCGTCAGATCAATGTCCTTGAGCCGCGCCTTCCGGTCGGGTGAGTTCTTCCGGCGACGGAGCGTCTTTGCATCGCATGTGAGGTAAATGGGAAAGAACCCCGCCCTCCTATGCTGCGCCAATCGTTCGATGCGACGGAAGCAGGCCTTATCAGAGGGGTCTTTCGCGTCCAGCACGTTGGTGAAAATGAAACTGGCTTCCGGCGGACACAGGTCGCGGATTACCGATAGAACGGCTCGCTGGATCCTCCCGATATGGTCCCACGCTCGCGGCGGGAACGGAAACGTGTCCTTCCCGTCGTACCCAATCACGCTGAAGACGGGCGTGTTAATAAGGTGGTTGTCGACGACCTTGGCACCCGTCATGCGTGCGAGCTCTCTCGCCACCGTGTACTTCCCGACGGCCGGGATGCCGATGAGGTAGATGACGGTGTTCCGGAGCTTCATTGACTCGGCGAAGCCGTGTTCTCTCCACTGGATCGTGCGGCATTCTCGTCATTGAGAATGACCAGATCAAAGGACTCAGGGGGGCATACATGCTGAAAGTAATACGCTTCAACCTCATCCCAGATCTGATGCCACCCCGCGAGGAATTCCGTATCGTCCCCGCGTGCGACTATGCGTGAGTGACGCGCCTCGTTCTGGGTATCGACGAGCACGGCGAGATCGATCAAATCTCTCAGCGGTGGTGATGCCGAGTAAGCGCCCTCGACGAGGATCGTAGGGGCTGGAGCTACCTCGGTCACCTGTTCCGTAAGGCTGTAGGTGCCGCCTTCGCCCAGACCACGCATGAAGTCAAAGGCATACCAGCGGCCCGGTCGTCCCGCTCGGAGCGGTTCGAGGGCTTGGCTTCGAACACGAGACCACTCAAACACTCCATTGAGCCGCTGTTCTACAGTCTTGCGGGGCAATTCTGATTCGGGGATTGCAGTCTGGTAGAAATCATCGAGCCGAACTAACGCCACATCCGTGAGGCGCATCAACCTTTCAGCGATTGTCGATTTGCCAGCACCACTGCCCCCATCCAGAGCGACAACGATAGGTCGCCGCAATCTCCCCCCAATGCGCTGGATCTCCGTCAGAAGCCTCTGCTCGGGCGAGTGCATTCCTCAAAATCTACTCGATCCCTCGTACGAATCACCGCCGCCGGCGACCTACGGGTCGCGCTTAAGCTGCGGGCGACGTGCTCGCTTGTCCGCCGGCCGTTCTACCTGCGTTGCATCTTGCTCCCAGTCCCTTGAGTCGATTCGATCCCTTGAGTATGAGTGAATGATACGGAAGGCTCTAACTCGAGGAACTACCTATGCGACCCTTCATTGTCGTGCTTGCTGGTCTTGCGCTCGCGTGCGGGGAGTCTGTTTCCCCTCTGCCCACGCACCTATTGCTCGGGAGCTGGACCGACGCCGCCACGTCGGGCTTTCCCATCACGCTCGCCGCCACCGCAGCAGGAGCGACCATTAGAACGCCCTGCTGGGTCGCTCAGTTCAGCCCAGTACAGCTCTCTGACTCCCTCACCTTTCGCCAGACCGGCGTCGTGACTGAGGCGGGAGGCCTAGTAACGGTGCGGGTTGGCGATCCCTACACCATCGCGGGCCGAGTCCTCGGTGATCGAATCGTTGTCGGTCCGGATACTCTTGTGTCAGGGAGCGCGGGCGCACGCGTATGTAATGCGTAGGGGTCGCGTTCTGGCTCGGCCCGCAGCTTGACACGATCCGTAAGGCAGCGCGCGACGATGGAATGAAGACCCATATTGCTTGTTCGAGATGCGGCAAGATGGAAGCTTGGTCGCAGGAACACCTCGCTCGCTGTCAGGCCAATGCTGCGCCCTTGGAGCTCCCCCCCCTCACACCTGGGCTCTGTATGCGGTGCGCGTGGGAAGATCCCGCGATCCGTGCCGAGTTGGATGCTTGGATTGAGCGATCCGGCACGAAGTTGCGCGCGATCGTTGGCGAGGCGCTGGCTCGGCCTCTAGAGTTGATTGATGAGTTTGTCGCCCAATTCAACAACTGAGCACGGGCTGCCTAGCCAGCATTCCCCAGCAGGAGACCCCATGATCACCGGCGCTCATTTCCTGCTCTACAGCAAGGATGCCGCCGCCGATCGGCGCTTCCTTCGCGATGTGCTCGGGTTACGGAGCGTCGACGCGGGCGACGGGTGGCTGATATTCGCGTTGCCGCCCTCCGAAATCGCGGTCCATCCAGCCGCGGTGAGCTTTGTGCAACGGGATGCGGGACACGAACTGCTGGGGGCTGTTCTCTACCTGATGTGCGACGACCTGGGAGAGACCATCGAGTCGCTTAAGAGAAAGGGCGTCGCCGCCACGGAGATCGAGAAAGCGGGTTGGGGGGGGTGAGGACTACGCTGCGACTGCCAAGCAGCGGCGAGCTGGGTCTGTACGAGCCCAGGCACGCGAGCCCGTTGCACGGTGGGGCGAAACCCAAGTGACACGAGGCGACGAATGAAACCGTTCGGCAACCTGCTAGTTCCACGGCTGTGCCTGCTGCTCGCCGCCTGCTCGAGCTCGCCACGGCCGCTGCGTCTAGGAACCACCACCACTGTCGAACAGTCCGGAGTGCTCGCGCTCGTCGATTCGTTGTGGCGGGGCGACTCCATCAGGACTATCGTCGCCCCGTCCGGTCAGACTCTCCGCACCGCGGCGCAGGGCGATCTCGACGTCGTCATCACCCACGCCCCCGCCCTCGAGGCCAAGTTCCTCTGGCCCGATCACGCGCTCGTCCGGTGTCCGTTCGTGGCCAGCCGGTTCGCGGTCGTGGGCCCCGCCCGAGACCCGGTCCGGGTCGCGACCGCACCGACGGCGGCGGAAGCATTCCGACGCATTGCTGGTGGGAAGGCTCCGTTTGTATCTCGGGCCGATTCGTCCGGCACACACATCAAGGAGCTCGCGATTTGGACGATGGCCGGAATCCAACCGCAGGGCAGGCCGTGGTATGTTGAATCAGGCGTCGGGCAAGCCCAGACACTACTGATTGCCGACGAGCGCTCGGCATACGCACTGGCGGACCTCCCGACGTTCGCCAAGCTGAACGGCGTGGCGCTGCGGATCTTGTTCACGGCCGATACGTTCCTGCTCAATCCCTACACGCTCTATGTCGTCCGAACCAGGTCGCCGCATCCGTCCGGCATGGCGTTCGCGAATTGGGCGATGGACACGTGGCGTAACCGAATCCTCGCCCTTCGGCTGCCCGATGGGACGCCGGGGTTCGCCGCCCGGTCCGGCGGGTGCTCGGCAGCAGGGGTGGACACTTCACGACAGACCCGCTGATCGGCTTGGTTACCGAATTGGTCCCTCGCGCCGGGCCGAATAATCACGGCCCCCACTGTGATAAATCAGCTCGGTACCTCGATGGCTGGCGTCGCGAACGAAGCGAATCGTTGCCCAGAATTTGCGGTCGAAGAACGTCGAATCGGACTGCGGAAGCAATTGCTCGACGGCGCCAGAACTCCAGGTCATCACGAGCGTTCCGTCCCGAATGGCGAGGGTAAGGGTCGCGCTCGGAATCAGAAAATCCGGGCCGCCGACGTAGCGGCCACTGTACGCGTCGAGTACCGATGCAGCGATCGCGACGCCCTGATTCACCGCCAGCACTTCATATCGCTCGCCGAACACCATCGCCGCCAAGTCGGTCGCGATGGTGCTGGCCGTTGCGGCATAGTTGTTTGAGAGTACGATGACGCACACGTCATCGTCCGGGTATCGCTGGATCTCCGCGTTGAATCCCGGCGAGCGCCCGCTCATGCGGAAGACCGGCCGGTTGAGCCGCGTGCCCACCAGCCACCCGTACCCCACACCACCCTCCTGCGGGGTGAACATCCGCTCGATCGACGGCCGCTTCAGGACCGTCTCGGCATACAGCGCCCGATCCCATCGAAACAGATCGTCGATCGTGGAATAGATCGAACCGTTCCCGCTCTTGGTGCTCCAGTCGATAAACGGGGCATTCTCCAACCCGTGCGCGCCGACCGGCACGTACCCCTGGGCGCGATTGCTCACGATCGTCTCGGGTCGCCCGTCATGCGCAGTAGCCGACATTCCCGCCGGTCGAAACACGTACTCCGCAAGAAAGTCGCCGTAGCTTCGCCCCGAGACGGTCTCAATGATGGAGGCCAGCACGTTGTAGTTCGAGTTGCTATAGCCGTAGCGAGTGCCCGGGTCGAAGAGCAGCGGTTCGTTGCGGAAGAGGGAGACGAGATCAGCAGGCGTGTGCGCGAACCTCGCAAGACTGTCGTACCCCGGGAGGTCGTTGATGTCCGGAATGCCCGACGAATGCGCCAAGAGGTGATGGACGGTAATCTCACTTCCGCGGGGATAATCTGGGATGAACTTGGCGATCGGGTCATGTAGGCTCACGAGGCCGCGCTCGACGAGGAGGAGTATCGCTGCCGCCGTGAACGTCTTCGAAACCGACGCGACGTGGAACCTGGTCTCCGGAGTGTTCGGCACGCCCAACTCGTAACTCGCCATCCCGTACCCCTTGCGCAAGAGCACCTTTCCGTGCCGGGCGAGGAGCACAGCGCCACTGAACGCCGCGAGGTCGAGATACGGCTTGAGATAGGCGTCGACTCGGGCCTCGATGCTGCCACTCTGAGGCGCTTGAGCGTGGGTCTGACAGATCATGTGCCGGGGTGCGAATCCCAGCACCATAACTATGGCCAGCGATCTTCGGCTCATCAGAGCACATGCCTACAGGATGGGACACGGTTGGATAGCTGTGGAGCGCAGGAGGTTGCAGGGCAGGGGCGGCGCTTCTCAGGCTGCGTACGAGAGCACGGCGATGAAGTGGCAACTGGTCCCCACGAGCACGAGGAGGTGCCAGAGGAAATGGCCGTAACGCACCCGCTGGGCTGCGAGGAACGGCACGCCTGCGGTGTATGCGAGACCGCCGGCCAGGAGCCAGAGCAGCCCCGGCAAGGGCACGCGGAGCCACAGAGGTCGAATCGCGATCAGGACCAGCCAGCCCATCCCGAGGTAGACACCAATGGCGAGCCGGGGGAACCGGATTCCTCCCACGGCTGTCAGGACGATCCCAAGAACTGCGAGGCTCCACACGAGTCCGAAGAGCGTCCAGCCCCACGCGCCACGCAGCACGCCGAGCGTGAACGGCGTGTACGTACCGGCGATGAGGAGGAAGACCGCCCCGTAATCGAGTACCCGGAACACGCGCTTCGCCTTACTGGGCGGCAGGGCGTGATACAGCGTCGAGGCCAGATACAGAATCACGATCGTCGCAGCGAAGACACTCGTACCGATAATGCCGGATGTACCGGCACGCCGGACGGCGGCGCCGATCAGAAACGGCACCGCGAGGAGAGCCGCCAACAGGCCCACCCCATGACTGATGCTGTTCGCGATCTCCTCTCCGAGGGACTGGCGAGGTTCACGTACTGGAGGCACGGTGTTCATGATCCCAAGAAGGCTAACTAGGAATCCCTCGAACAGGGGCCTCCGCGCGCCTCCGTGGGCGCCCGACACGTCTTGCGGCGGTGTGTTCTTCGCGGGCAGTTTTAATGCGACTCGTTAGCCGGCTAACTCGACACTCCAGATGTTCAGGTCCGCCTAGGGGAACTCGATCAGTTGAAGCAGCGTATGAGTGAGCTGGAAGATCGCGTGAATTTCGCGGAGCGGCTCTTATGAACCCCACACTTCATCCATGAGCGTCGATTCCCACGACTGGCTCGGCGTGGGCCGATCCTGTCATGTCCTCACCCCGCGGACGAGCACGAGCGTCGCGGCTGGGTTGCATGCAGTCCGCGCGGTCCTACCCCGCCGCATCATCGACGAGTACTGGATTCGCTACCGCCTGCACCTGGCGGACGTGCCGGCACCCGAAGCGGACGTACGGCTGACAGAGGTGACCGACGATATAGTGGCGGAGCTACGGATCCACCCGGACCATACGGCGAATCAACTCCGGTCCGGACTCAGATTCTGGGACCAGGGCTTCAGGCGAGCCTACATATGGATCGCCGGGGACGAGCCATTGTGCATCCAGTGGCTGCTCACCCGCGAGGATGCTCCGCTGCTCCGGGGGCTCGGCGAATGGGCCGGTATGTACCCCCGTCTCCCGGCGGACTGCGGTCAAGTCGAGAACCTCCACACGTTCAGCGGGGCGCGCCGCAAGGGCGTCGCGACGCAATTCGAGTACGCCCTGTGCGCCCTCGCTCGAGACGCCGGATACGGGGACCTGGTGACACACATTCATGCGGATAATGCGGCCGCGCGCGGCTGGGCCGAGCGCATGGGGTGGCAGCCCTACGGTACCATCACTCGCTACCGGCTCGATCTCCCGGGACTGCGGAAGTACGGCGTCTTCCTGCTGGGCAACCGCGCGACGCTGCCGCCACGGCCTCCCACTTGAACGGTTCCCCGGGGCCCCCCCGCCTCACGGCCGGCAACCCCGGCCGAACTCGACATTGACCGGACAAGGAAAGAGCGAGCCGCGCAGCCGGAAGTCGATCGGTAGATACACGATGAATCGCACGGGACGACCGGCGCGCAGTGCAGGCCGAAACCAGACACCCGCCAGATACTGCGTCACGGAAAACCTGAATCCCTCATCCGGCAGCTCGACGAACTGAATCGACCCCGGCTCGGGGCGGCCCAGCGTGTCGATGATCATCTGGACCACGACCCGACCCTGGATTTGGTGCTCCCGCAGGTCCATCGGGTAATCGAGCGTCGGACCGTGCAGGAGGGCTGGGGCCTTGGTCAGCGAGTCACGATAGACGGCGGGAGGCTGACGCAGCACGATGGCGAGGACGGTGAGCCGCTCTTCCGCATACACCAACCCTGAATCCGGTGCGCCTTGCGCGCGAATCGCGGACGTCGCGACCAGCAGGCCGAGGAGGAAGAGGACCGGCTTCACCCAGGGAAACGTTGCGCCGCGGCGCCACAGACCGTCAAGTGATGAGGCGGTGACTTCAACATGCAACTATCCCACCGCAGGGTGTTATCTCCGATTGACAGTCCCGCGTTTCGCCTTCACCTTGTGCAGTATGACCCAATTGCGCGAAGCGCTCCCGGGCCAATGGGCGCGCTTGAACGCCGACCTGAGCTGTGGGTTGAGACGAGGGGCGTGGTATCGAGTTGTTCGACTCACGCCGGATGAAGCCGTCCTCCAGGTGCCGCGCCGCGAACAGGTGCGGGTACCACGCCGCCACGTCGAGACGCTCAGCAACCGGCCGCGCCACTGGACGGTCGTTCCCCGGTCGCGCGCCCGGGCCGCTGAGCCGGCGCCCGCCGGCTGGCACGCCCGCTACGCGGTGTGTCCCGCGTGCCGCACGCGTGCCCCCATCACCAGCTACGCGCTCGACATGCGCTGCCCGAGTTGCGACGGGTTGTTCAGCATCGCCTGGGAAGAGAAGTATCTGACGGCGCGGTAACGCTCCTCACGTCCGACGCAGCACAATAAAACGCACGTCGTCCTTCGACCGGGCCTTGAGCCAGGCGGTAAGATCGCCGATGCGCTCGGGCGGCAGGACTCCGGTGTTACCGCGCAACCGTCTCATCACGTGCAGCACCCGGCCGTTCTGGGCGTACTCCGACTGGTACGTCCCGAAGGCACTCACCGCCGACACCGCGGGCGGCAGCTCGGCCTGCCATCCCTCGGGGAGCGTGACGTCGAGCTCCTGGATCAGCTCCCGCGGACCCACGACCTCCGCGACGTCGATGGGGAAGCGCCGTGGCCCACGCCCCTCGAGCGTCGCCAGGACGCCGGTCGCGGTGAAGTTGCTCACCGGTAGCGTGAAGATTTCCCGATCGCCCGAGGCCGAGGCCGCATGGTCGTGCCGCAACACGACCGCGACGCGCGGCAGCGCTTGCAGGTCCCGGCCGTCGAACATTTCGAGGCTGTCCCCCGTCGACCCGGGATAGAGCGCGTTCGCGAATGCCTCGGTGAACCGCGTGCGCTGCGTGACGGTCATCGGCTTCGAGAAGATGCGCCGCAGCGGGTATTGATAGGTCCCGTTCGGGGTGTCGCTGAACTTCGCGTGGAAGACACCGTCCGTGGACAGGTCGCCTACGATCCACACGTGCTCCACGTTCGCGTCGGTGGAATCCTCGGGGATGGTCACCTCTTCCTTACGGCCGTCGGGATGCACCACCAGCCCGAATTCGCCCTGATCCGCCATCGGCAGCGCGCCGAATGGCACGTACTCCGCCGTGAGATCGAGATAGAGGTAGGGGGCCTTGGGACGCTCGACCGCGGCGATCATGTGGTCGAAGGCGCCCGCCGACGGCAGGCTGCGGTCCACGCGCCCGCCGGCGTTCAGCAGCACGGGATAGGCACGGATTCCCAGCCGGGCCGCCGCGGCGATGAACAGGGTCGCTTTGTCCTTGCAATCGCCGAACTTGGATTGCAGCACATCCGCCGGCCGGCGCGGCTGGAATCCCCCGATGCCGAGCGAGAGCGACACGTACCGGAAGTCCTGCGCCACCCAGCGGTGCAGCCGGCGCAGCGAGTCGTCCGGGGTGGTCGCGCCCGCTTCGATCAGCGCGAGCGCCGAATCGACCGCGGTGGTCGGCGCGTAGCGATCCCGCACCAGTCCCGCGTACCAGCGCGCCACGTCATCCCACTTGAGCGGAGCCGAGATCGTGATGCTCTGGACGATCCCATTCGAGTCCGCCGCGAACGGCTCCAACTCGATCTTGGGCACCTCGGCCGTGGTCCACGAGTAGACGCGACGGCCCCCCGCGTCCGCGGTGCGGCGCGCGAACGTAAGGTTCCGCTCCTTGATCCGGAGCCCGAGCCCTGCCGGCGCATCCACGATATACCGCGATCTCCGCGTGAGCCGGCTGTTGCTCACGAACCAGGCGTAACGAAAGTCTCCGGGCATGATTGGCTGCAGCGTCTCGACCGTGTAGCTGTAGTCGACGATCGTCCCCGCCTCGACTCCCGCCAACGTGATACGGTGGACCTTCACGTCCGAATACACCGGGTCCACCGTGGCCGCGGGGGCCGAGGATTCCTGCTCGTGCGTCGGCGCGGGGCTGATGACGCTTCCGTCCGGCCGCACCACCCGGGCCCAGTTGAGCGTGAATCGCTCGCGCGAGCTGACGTAGGAGTACGACTGCTCACCCCAGGCTTCGGCCGCCTCACGCGTGAGGATCTGCACGATCTGACGGTAGGTCCGGCTGCCCCGGCCGTCCGCCTCCACGCGAATCACCCCGTCGTCGAGCAGGAACACGGACCCTTCGTCGGGATGGTCTGTGGCGCTCACCGCCAGTTTATAGATGGTGTCCGCCTGAATCGAAGCATCGCCTGCCGGCGAGATGGCGGGAGCCTGCGCGGTCGCCACGCGTGCGGCGGCCAGAAATGCACAAACGGTCCAGAAGGCGGGACGCATAGTGGAACCCTCGCGATGGCGGAGCGACCGATACTGCTATGAGCCTACCGCCCGCGGGAACCCCGGCGCAAGATCGGTCGTTAGAGGGGTGTCTCGTTCTAGAGCGAGCACACGATGGCCATCAGGAAGAAACCCTGCCGCCATCCGCGGGAATATGAGACCGACTGGATGGGGCGAACCTACCTGGGCTGCCCGATCTGCAACCGCTGGAAGCTCATGAAGGCGAAACCCGCTCCACCGGATCCTAAGCGGCTGGCCGCATAGACTAAAAGAGGGGTCGGGAGATGATCTCCTGACCCCTCTTTTCTTTGCCTTTCCTATTCCCCGTACGGTATCCAGATGTTCTTGACCTGCGTCGCCTCCCGCAGGAACTCACGCCCTTCGCCGTCGCTGCCATCGAGCCAGTCCCGACCATGCCACTCCGCCCACGTGCGCTTCATGTTACCCGCCGACGCGCGCTCGACCTCCGTCGCCCCGGCGTGGTTGCCGAAATACCACACCGCGTCCACATCGTCGTGCTCGGCGAGAATCTTCGAGAGCGCATCCTTGCCCCCCGTGACGATGTTGATCACCCCAGCCGGCACGTCGGACGCGTCCAGGACGGTGTACAACTCGGTCGCCGCAAGCGGGTGTGCCTCTGATGGGATCGCGATGGCCGTGTTGCCGGTGGCAATCGCCGGGGCGACGAGTGAGACGAACCCAAGCAGGGGATACTCCTCGGGGCAGGCGATGCCCATCACGCCGATCGGCTCATTCATGGCGAGCGTGACGCCCCGAATCGGCGTCTGATGCACCGCGCCGTCGTACTTGTCCGCCCAGGCGGCGTACGAGAACAGGCGCGCGATGCTCGCCTCCACTTCGCGGCGGGAGTCGCCGCCCGTCATGGCGGCGATGCGCTCCGCGAACTCGTCGGCTCGTTGGGACAGGTTCTCCGCCACGTAGTAGAGGACCTGTCCCCGGTTGTGGCCGCTCGTCTTCGCCCAGGTGGACCCGGCATGCGCGGCTTCCACCGCGTTCCGGATGTCCTTGCGATTGCCCTCCGCGATCTCGGCGAGCAGCGTCCCCGACGGACTCAAGATCTTCCGGCTGTAGCCTTGATCGGGCCGGACTTGGGCGCCGCCGATGAAAAGCTTGTAGGTACGATCTATGGCGGGGAGCGGGGAGCGGGGAGCGGTTCCCACCGTGTGCTTGCGAGCCGCGGCTCGCTTGGACTTCGGAAGGTCCCGCTCCCCGCTCCCCGCTCCCCGTTTCAGATACTCCCACATCCCCTCTTTTCCGCCTTCGCGCCCGAACCCCGACTCCCGATACCCACCGAACCCGGACGCGGCGTCGAACAGATTGGTGCAATTGATCCAGATGACGCCCGCCTTGATCTTCGGGGCCACGTCGAGCGCGAGGTTGATGTTCTCGGTCCAGACGCTCGCGGCGAGGCCGTACGGCGTGTTGTTGGCGAGCTCGACCGCTTCGGCCGGGGTGCGGAAGGTCATCGTGACCAGCACCGGGCCGAAGATCTCGACCTGCGCGATCGTGGCGGCAGGAGACACGTTCGTGAACAGGGTCGGCGGATAGAAGTAGCCCTCCGTCGGGCAGGCCCAGGAGGGCTGCCACAGGGTCGCCCCTTCCTCGACGCCGGTGTTCACGAGCGAGCGGATCCGCTCGAGCTGCACCGGCGCTACGATCGCGCCCATGTCGACCGCTTTGTCGAGCGGCGGGCCTACGCGGAGCTTCTCCATCCGCGCCCGCAGCTTGGTCACGAGCCGCTCGGCGATGCCCTCGTGCACCAGCAGGCGCGACCCCGCGCAGCATACCTGCCCCTGGTTGAACCAGATCGCGTCCACGACGCCTTCCACCACGCTGTCCAAATCGGCGTCGTCGAACACGAGGAACGGGCTCTTGCCGCCAAGCTCGAGGGAGAGCCGCTTGCCCGAGCCTGCGGTCGCCTTGCGGATGACACGACCGACCTCGGTCGAGCCGGTGAACGCGATCTTGTCGATGTTGGGGTGCTTCACGATCAGCTCGCCGGTGCGGCCGTCGCCCGTCACCACATTGAGCACGCCCGCCGGGAGCCCGGCATCGTGCGCGATCTCGGCCAGGCAGAGCGCGGTGAGCGGAGTGAACTCGGCGGGCTTCAGCACCACCGTGTTCCCCGCGGCGAGCGCCGGCGCGATTTTCCATGCGACCATCAGCAAGGGAAAGTTCCAGGGGACGATCTGCCCCACGACCCCCACCGGCCCGTAGCCCGCGAATTCGGAGTCGGCGAGCTGGGCCCAGCCGGCGTGATGGTACAGGTGACGAGCCACGAGCGGGATGTCCAGATCGCGGGTCTCGCGGATCGATTTCCCGTTGTCGAGGCTCTCGAGCACGGCCAAGAGGCGCGCGTTCTTCTGGACCGCCCGCGCCAGCGCGTACAGGTGTCGCGCCCGCGCGTGACCGGACAGCCCGGACCAGCCGGGAAAGGCCTTGCGAGCGGCGGCGACCGCGGCGTCGACGTCTGCAGGTCCCGCTTGCGTCACCCGCGCCAGCGAGGCGGTGGTGGCCGGGTTGATGACGTCGAACGCCTGGCCGTTCGAGTCTTTGGTCCAGCGCCCGTCGATGAACAACCCGAAGCGACCATTGTGCTTGGCCACCCACTCGAGCGCCGGCTTATCGCTTTCCGGGGCGGGCCCGTAAGCCATCGACTCGAAAATCTCTGCGACCGGGGAGGAGCGCTCCATCACCATCCTACCGGGGCGCCTTTGTTCTGCCGCTCGAGCCAGACCATCAGTGGCTGGAAGTAGTCGAGCAGCGCGGTCGCGTCCATCTGGCGCTGGCCGGTAAGAGTGGCCAGGGCCTCGGGCCATGGCCGGCTCGCGCCGAGCTGCAGCATCGCGTTGAGCCGGCGACCCGCTTCCTTGCTGCCATAGTAGGAGCAGCGATATAGCGGGCCGGTGGACCCGGCAGCGCGGCACATCGCCCGATAGAACTGGAACTCGAGTACTTGCGCCAGGAAGTACCGCATGTACGGGACGTTGCCCGGCACGTGGTACTTGGCGCCGGCGTCGAAGTCGGTCGCGCTCCGCGGGATCGGGGGCATCACGCCACCGTAGGACCCGCGCAGCTCCCACCACCGCTTCGTGTACTGATCGGGCGTCACCTTCCCCGCGAACACCTCCCAGCGCCATTTGTCGATCGTGATCCCGAACGGGAGGAACGCCACGTGGTCGAGCGCCAGGCGTAGCAGGTCGAGGGTGTCCCCCGTGGCGGGGGGCTCGCTGTCGAGCAGGCCGATCTCCTTCAAGTAGCGCGGCGTGATCGACAACGCGATCGCGTCGCCGATCGCTTCGTGAAATCCGTCGTTCGCGCCCGCCTGATACAGGAAGGGCTGATCCTTGTATGCCCGGAAGTAGTAATCGTGGCCCAGCTCATGGTGGATCGTGCGGAATTCATCGGCGTTCGGCTCGATGCACATCTTGATGCGCAGGTCGGTCGGGTCGTCGATGTACCACGCGCTCGCGTGGCACACGACATCCCGATCCTTGGGCCGGACGAACAGCGAGCGCTCCCAGAACGTCGAGGGCAGCGAGTCGAACCCGAGCGAGACGTAGAAGCGCTCCCCCGTGCGCACCATGTCGAGCGGCTGGACCTTTCGTGCCTTGAGGATCGCGGTGAGGTCGACACCGGTCCCTGCGGCTCCAGCAGGCACGACGACATCGGCGATATTGCTCCAGTCCTGGCCCCACATGTCGCCGAGCAGCTGCACCGGCAGCATGCCGCCGGGCGGGACGAGCTTCGCGCCGTAGCGGGCGACCAGGCGGCGGCGCACGTACGCGTGGAGCTGCACGTACAGCGGCTGTACCTCCTGCCATAGCTTGTCGACCACCACCACGAACGAATCGGGCGGCATGTCGTACCCGGCGCGCCACATCGCGCCCGCGTCGGCGAAGCCCATGGCGCGCGCGCCCGCGTTCGCGAGCGACACGAACCGTGCATAGCGGTCGCGCATCGGGACACCGATCGAATGCCAGCCACGCCAGGCGTCGAGCAGCGAATCGGGATTGCGCGAATCGGCCAGCACGTGCTCGAGATCATCGAGGTTGCGGCAGCTGGTCGGGGCGGGATTGCAGTACCGGCCGCGGCCGTAGTCCGCGTCGAGCCCCGCGCCCAGGCGAGCCATCTCCGCGGCGTCGACGGAGTCGGGCGGGGCGGGGGCGGCGAGCTGGAGCTTCAACATGAGGATGCGGCGGCGTACGTCGGCCGGCAGGGCCATGCCGTCGAAGCGTCGTGCCTCATCCACCAGCCGTTTCAACGCCAGGGCGACCTCCGCCTGCGCGTCGGCCGCCAGAATCTCCGTGTCGTGCGTGATGAAGTTCTCACCGACCCATCCCGCTCGGTTGACCTTCACGCTCCGGATGGCGAGCTCTCGTTCCGCCGCGTCGAGCAGACGGCGCGCGGCGGCGGCGCTCGAGGTATCCGCGGCCGCTCCCTGTGCGGCCCCCCGCACGGCTCCCAGGACGATGGCGACGCTCGCCGCGACCGCAGAGAATCTCACGGTCATACCATCGGATGGTGATGGGCCGCCGCATACCGGCCGGTCACGAAGTGCTCGAGCTGGCGCTCGATGTCGGTGAGCAGCGCGGAGGCGCCCAACCGGAACAGGTCCGAGCGGAGCCAGCGGTCTCCCAGCTCTTCCTTCATTAGAATGAGCCAGTCGAGCCCCTGTTTCGCCTTCCGGATCCCCCCGGCGGGCTTGAAGCCGACGGCGTGTCCCGTACGCTCGTGATAGTCGCGGATCTGGCGCGTCATCACGACGCCCACGGGCAGCGTAGCGTTGACGGATTCCTTGCCGGTGGACGTCTTGATGAAGTCGGCGCCCGCCATCATCGCCACCTGGCTGGCACGCGCCACGTTCGCGAGCGTGGCCAAGTCGCCCGTACCGAGGATGACCTTCATGTGCGCCGCGCCGCACGCCTCGCGGAACGAACGGACCTCCTCGTACAGCGCTTCCCAATCGCCCGCCAGCGCGTGCGCGCGCGTGATCACCACGTCGATCTCTCGCGCCCCCGCCGCCACGGACGCCTGAATCTCCTCGATCCGCTGGGGCAGGGGGCTCAACCCGGCGGGGAATCCGGTGGAGACCGCCGCGACGGGAATCTCCGAGCCTTGCAACGCCTCGACCGCGATCGGCACGAACGCGTGGTACACGCACACCGCCCCCACCTTGATGCCGAGGTCGCGCGCGCCCAGGGCGTCGAGCAGGTCGGGCCGAACGGGATGCTGCGCCTTGGCGCAAAGTCGCAGGACGTTGGTGGGCGTATCGTCGCCCTGCAGTGTGGTCAGGTCCATACAGGTGATCGCGCGCAGCAGCCACGCGGCCTGCCATTCCTTTTTGACGGTGCGGCGCGTGGGGATCGTCGCCGCGCGACGCTCGACCGCACTGCGGTTGACGCGTAGCGCGCGGATCAGGTCGAAGTCGAGCGGGATGCCGGGATTCCGGTCTGGATGCGTGAACACCCGGAGCGCCCGCTCGGGGGAGACCGCCGGCGGTGCAGTGCCGGCGGTCTGCGTCGGGTGCTCGTACCTGCGCTTGGTCTCCATGGCCCGGCTCTAATCTACGACGGCTTTTTCTCCTTCGTCGTGTCCTTCTCGGCCTTGCGATCGTTCTCCGGCCGTCGCTCGGGCTGCTGGCGTTGTGGCTCGGCCTTCTTGCGCTCGGGCGGGGGGGCGGGGGCGGAGGCCGCTGCGGGAGCGGGCGCCGGCCGATCCGATGGTTTTCCACGCGCTGCAGGCGCCGGCCGCTGTTCGGGCGCCGCGGGCGGTGGCCGCCGGCCGCGATCGGACCGGTTACCCCCTTGATCCTGTCGCGGCGGGGCCTGCGGCGCGGGAGTGGCCTCGGGCGCGGGCCGACGTCCTCGATCCGGCTGCGGGGCCCGCGGGGGAGCGGGAGCGGGAGCGGGGGCGGGGGTGGGGGCGGGGGTCGGGGTCGCGACGGTCGGTGGAACCGCGCGGGAGGGCGGGAGACCTTCGCGCGCCGGCCGCAAAGCGGGAGCGGGTGCCTCGCCACGCCGCTCCGGAGTAGCTGGTCGCACGAATGGACGCGGGTTCGCGTTGGGCGTGTTCGTGCGCAACGTCCGCATCGTCGCGTTGTCGAGCGGCCGGCCCGGGTGAGCGGAGAGCGCCTTCTCGCGCGCGGCGAATGGCACCGGCGCGGGAGGCGGCTGCCTGCGTACGATCACTTCCCGGGTTGTGACCCGCTCCGGGGGTCGCCGGCCCTCGACCCCCCTGGGCTGCCCCAAAACGCTTTGCTGGGTCGGCGTGACCCGAGCGGCGTAGCCCACCACGCGGGCCTGATCGAGCCGGTCGCGCGGTACCACGATCACGCCGCGGTTCACCGGACGCGACTGCACGAACGTCTCGTTCGACACGACCGTGACCGCGTCCGGCGCGCGGCGGTTCCGGTAGTTGATGTTGGTGACGTTGACGTTCGTCACGTTGATGTTCGTGACGTTGACGTTGGTCACGTTGACGTTCCGGACGTACGTGTTACTCACGTGATAGGCTGGGTAGTACGGCTCTTCGGGGGCGAGCGGGAACCAGGCCACGCCCTGGCCAACGCCGATCGCCGCGCTCCAGTTGCGCCCCCCCCCCACGAATACCACCAGCGCGGGCGCGTACACCGGCCGGGCGACCACGTGGCCCGGCACCCAGGCCCATCCGCCGCCAAGGTACACCCAGCGACCGTAGTGGAAGGGTGCGAACCCCCACGGCGCGTCGTCGATCCACGTCCAGCCCCACGGCTCCACCCAGGCCCAGTGGCCGTAGCGGTACGGCGCCCACCCCGTGGCCACGGTCCGCGGGACCCACACCGCGCCGTACTGCGGGGTGTCGCGCCAATCGCCGTTGTCGTCCAGGTCTTCGTAGCCGATCACATCGCGCGATACATAGCGTGACGAGCGCGCGTCTTCCCAACGGCGGTCGCGGCTGGCGCACCAGTCCTCCCAATCGTCCGAGCGGATCGCGTCGCGCACGTCGTACGTCGGAGAATCGCCCCCCCCCCCACGACGAACGCGGTCTGCTCCGGATGCACCGAAAACGCCGAGCCCGAAGCCGTCACCTCGGCTTCTCCCCGGCGCACCGTCACGGAGGTCGAGTCGCCCGTCGAGTCGACGTCTACGCGGTACACGCCCGAACGAATGAGGGAGACGGCGCCGCTCGGCGTGTCGATCTCGAGGCTCTCGTTATCGCCCAGGTCGCGCACCCGCACGTTGAGCGAGCCCTGCGAGAGGCGCACCTGCACGGTCCGGTCGTCGAGCGCGAGGAAGCCGAAGGCGCTTTGCGGCGCGAGGCGGAAGGCGCTCGACCCGACGGTGATTTCGGCACGGGCGTCGTTGTCGGTCCAGAGATGATCGCCGTTGTGCAACGGGTAGTTGATCGTCGCGGCGGTCCAATCGTCCACGTCACCGGGGCGGAAGGAGACCGATCCGGACAGGTAGCTCAGCCGGCCCACGCGGCTCGGCGGATCTCGATCCGGCCGGTCGGAGTTGGGCCGGTCACCGCCCTGCCATGCAGGGAGGACGGCGACGAGCCAAGCAGCCGTGAGCCACGGGGCGATGCGCATCATGCTCTCCTCTCGTTAGCTGGCGGACCTGCGCCTGCACGCTCCTACGATAAGGACTCGTCTCCCAGCCACCAAGTCTCCATTGCCGGACCTCCGTCGCCCAGGTGTCGCGAAACCACCCGTAGGTGCCGCAAAAACGCCCTTGTTCTTCCCTCCTGAACCCACATGTTGTGGTCCGATTCTCGGGCCCACGCCCCGCCCGATCCTCGGGACGTGGTGACATGCGTCACTACAGCGCTTCGCGAGAAGCTCAAGTTGGTTCCGGAGAACCACACGATCGTCGCGGGTCACGTCGCACGACACTCGAGGGGGTACCGACCGATGGGTGACCCGAAGGCCGCTTCGGCCGTGACGGCGATGCTCGTCATACTGGGTATCGCCTGCTTCGTGACACCCGCCTTGACTCAGCAGCCCGATACGGCCGCCCAGGCCGAGTCCTTGAAAACGCTGAGCATCGAGCAACTGATGAACGTCGAGGTCACCTCCGTCTCGAAGCGTCCCGAGCGACTGTCGCGCGTCGCATCCGCCATCCAGGTCATCACCCAACAGGACATACGTCGCTCCGGCGCGTCGAATCTCCCGGAGGCCTTGCGCCTCGCCACCAACCTGCAGGTCGCGCAGATCGATTCGCGCCAATGGGCCATCAGCGCGCGCGGCCTGAACAGCACGGCGGCCAACAAGCTGCTGGTGCTCATCGACGGGCGGGTGGTGTACACGCCGCTCTTCTCCGGTGTGTTCTGGGACGTCCAGGATGTGCCCATCAGCGAGATCGATCGGATCGAAGTCATCAGCGGGCCCGGGGCGACCTTGTGGGGAGCGAACGCGGTCAACGGGGTGATCAACGTCATCACCAAGGATGCGAAGGACACGCAGGGACTTCTCGTCTCGGGCGGCGGGGGCAGCGAGCTGCGCGGCTTCGGGAGCGCCCAATACGGCGGCGCGCTCGGGAGCGAGGTGCATTATCGAGCCTATGGTTCGGGGTTCACTCGTCAGCCCACGCTGCTGCCTACCGGCGGGGACGCGACGGACGACTGGCATTTCGGGCAGGGTGGCTTCCGTGTGGATTGGGACCCGTCACAGCTGAACCACGCAACTCTCCACGGGGACCTCTACGATGGCCGGGCCAGCCAGCCGGGCGCCAACGACATCGCGCTGAACGGCGGTAACCTCGCAGCGAAGTGGTCGCACACGATGTCCGCGAATTCCGACGTGCGGGCGCAGCTCTACTACGATGGGACCCATCGCGACATTCCAGGCACGTTTAGCGAGAACCTCGACACCTACGACGTGGACCTCCAACACCATGCGCGCCTGGGTACCAGACACGACCTTGTTTGGGGGCTGGGCTACCTGCTGATCAACGATCGCGTCGCCAATAGCGCCGCCCTGGCGTTCCTGCCGGCGCACGTCAAGCGACAATGGTTCACGGGATTTGTTCAGGACGAGATCGCGCTCGAGGACCGGGTCCACCTGACGCTCGGCACGAAGATCGAACACAATGATTACACGGGTTTCGAGATCCAGCCCGGCGGCCGCGTGAATTGGACGGTCAGTCCGTCCGGTACTCTCTGGGCGGCCGTTTCCCGGGCACTCAGGACACCGTCGCGCATCGACCGCGAGTTCTTTGCCCCGGGTCAGCCTCCCTTCTTCCTCGCCGGCGGTCCGAACTTTGTCTCCGAGGAGGAGCTGGCGTACGAGGTGGGATACCGCCATCAGCGGGGGCCGCTCGCCCTCTCCCTGGCGACGTTCTACAGTCGCTACTACGGGCTCCGGAGCCTGGAGCAGGCCAACCCGTCGGCGGCCTTTCCGATTGTCATCGGCAACGGGCAGGACGCCGAGTCCTACGGTGCGGAGTTGAGCGGCGACTACCGAGTTAGCGATCGCTGGCGCCTGGTGGCCGGCTACACCGAGCTACGCATCCACGTGTGGGCGCTCCCCACCAGTACCGACACGTCGCATGGGAGCGCGGAAAACCATACGCCGGATCGGCAATTCTCCCTGCGCTCGTCGGCCGACCTCCCGGGACGCGTGAGCCTCGACGGCACGTTGCGTTATGTCGGTGCGATCGTCAACGACGAGGTCCCGGCGTACGCCGAGCTGGACGTGCGCCTCGGCTGGCAGCCGGTTCCGGGGCTCGAGTTGTCGGTGGTCGGTCAGAATCTCCTGCACGACCAACATGCCGAGTTCGGCACGCCGACGGCGCGCAGCGAGATCAAGCGCGGCGTCTATGGTTCGCTCGAATGGCATTTTTGAGCGCGATCGTAGCCCGGCGCCTTGCGGCGGCTTGTATGGTCACGTGCGCTCTCGCGCTCGTGCCGGGGGGGGGGGCCGGCCTGGCCGCGCAGGCGCCGCGGCCGTCCGAGTACCAGGTGAAGGCCGTGTTCCTGTTCAACTTCGCGCAATTCGTGGATTGGCCACCGGAAGCCGTGGCCGACTCGCAGGCGCCGCTCGTGATCGGCGTCCTGGGCGAGGATCCGTTCGGCGACTTGCTCGACGCGACGGTCCGCGGGGAACACCGGGCGACGCGGTCGTTCGTGGTGCGTCGCTACCAGCGAGTGGAAGACGTCAAGTCGTGCGACATCCTGTTCATCAGTCGGCCCGACGCGGACCGGCCCGAGGGCGTGCTCGCCGGCCTGAAGAACCGGCCGATCCTCACGGTGAGTGATGCCGAGGGATTCGCCGAGCATGGCGGCATGATCGGTTTCGTCAACGATCGGAACCGCATCCGGCTCAAGATCAACCTGGCGGTGGCCCAGGCGGCGCACCTTACGATCAGCTCCAAGCTGCTGCGGGTGGCCGAGATCATCAATCCACCTGGGCCTTGAGATGTCACTCCGCGACTGGCCGATCAAGAAGAAGCTGACGGCGCTGTTCATGCTGATCAGCAGTTTGGTGCTGCTGTTGACGGCCGCGGCGTTTGTGACGTACGAGGTCCTGGTGATCCGCCAGCGGACGTTGACGAATCTGTCTACGCTCGGTCGCGTCATCGCCGCGAACAGCACCGCGTCCCTGGCCTTTGCCAATGAGGCCGATGCGCGAGAGATCCTCTCCGCGCTCCGAGCCGAGCCGCACGTGGTGGCGGCCGGCTTGTACGACAAGAACGGCCGCCTGTTCTCGCGCTATCCGGCGAACCTGCCGGGCGATGCCCTTCCGGCGGTCCTGGAGCGCGACGGGTACCGGTTCGAGTCGGGCTACGTGATCGGACTCGAGCCGGTGGCGGAGCCGGGGAATCCGCGGCTGGGCACGTTGTACTTGAAGTCCGATATGGAGGCCGTGTCCCGCACGCTGCGACTCTCCGCCGCGATCGGCGCCGGGGTGATGGCGATCTCGCTCCTGGCGGCGTACCTCCTGGCGGCGGTGCTGCAGGGACGGATCTCGCAACCGATTCTGGCGCTGTCGGCAGCCGCCGCGGCGGTCGCGACGCGCCAGGACTACTCGGTGCGGGCGCAGAAGCTCGGCGACGACGAGCTGGGCGTGCTGACCGACGCGTTCAACCAGATGCTGGGCCGGATCGAGGAGCAAGACCGCGAGCTGCGGCGCTACGCCACGGAGCTCGAGCAGCGGGTCGCGGATCGCACCCATGAGCTCGAGGAGCGTCACGAGGCGTTGCGCCGCAATGCGGCGGAGCTCCTCGCTGCCAATACCGAGCTGGATGCGTTTGCGTACTCCGTCTCGCACGACCTCCGGGCGCCGCTGCGCAGCATCGACGGATTCAGCCAGGTCCTGCTGGAGGATTACGGCCCGCGCCTGGACGAATCGGGACGGGAGTCGCTGCAGCGGGTGCGGGCCGCCAGTCAGCGGATGGCGATCCTGATCGACGACTTGTTGAAGCTGGCGCGGGTCACGCGCTCGGAAATGCGGACCGAGCCCGTGGACCTGAGTAAGATCGCGCGCGACATCGCGACCGAGCTGCATCGGTCGACGCCGGAGCGGCAGGTGGAATTCGCGATCGCTCCGGGGCTCGAAGCACGCGGTGACGCGCGGCTGCTGCGCGTGGCGCTCGAGAACCTGCTGCGCAACAGCTGGAAATACACCGCGAAGCAGCCCCAGCCCCGGGTCGAATTCGGATCGGTCCAGGGAAACGGAGAACGCGTCTTCATGGTCCGAGACAATGGCGCCGGCTTCGACATGCAATACGCGGACAAGCTGTTCGGGGTGTTCCAGCGGCTGCACTCGGCGGACGAATTCGAGGGCACCGGCGTGGGGCTCGCCACGGTCCGGCGGATCATCACACGGCACGGCGGTCGCATCTGGGCCGAGGGCGCAGTCGATCGAGGAGCGACGTTCTACTTTACTCTGTGATGGAGGCTGTTGTGAACCCGGGAAAGATCCTGCTCGTCGAAGACAACCCCGACGATGTCGCGCTGACCCTGCGGGCGCTCAAGAGTCACAACATCACGAACGACGTGGTCGTTGCGAAGGACGGCGTACAGGCCCTCGACTATCTGTTTGGCGCGAAGGGCAGCCCCGCTGCGGCGGAGTTGCCGGCGGTCGTCCTTCTCGATCTCAAGCTGCCCAAGATCAACGGGATGGAAGTCCTGCAGCGCATCCGCGCCGACGAGCGCACCCGACTGCTGCCGGTGGTGATCCTGACCTCGTCAGATGAGGAGCGCGACGTCATCGACGGCTACAAGTTGGGAGCCAATAGCTACGTTCGCAAACCGGTGGACTTCGTGGAATTCACCGAGGCGGCGAGGCAGCTCGGCCTGTACTGGCTGCTGATGAATCGAGCACCGCCCGCGCCCCGAAGCGGATGATATCGAACGTGACCTGCGCCGCCAACAAGTGCGTAGATTCATGAATGAAGCCTTCCCCAGCGCGCTACGGCTCAAGCGCGATCCCTGAGGCAGCCACACTCCAATCTCTCACGAGCGCATCTTCCCATGGTCACCGAGACGCTGCGGCGCTCCTTCATCGCCTTTCATCTCACGCTCGGTGTGGCGCTCCTGTACCTGAGTCTCCGCACGGCGGTTCAGGCTTTCGTCTCAGCGGGTGGCCATTCCGATCCTCACGTCGGCGCGGTGGGCGTGGTCGAGACGATCGGCGCCGTGCTGTTTCTGGTCCCGCGCACGTTGCGAGTCGGCGGCGCCTTGTTGCTGCTCACTCTCGGTCTAGTCCTGCTGGTGCACGCTCTTTCTGGCCAGTTCCGCGCGGACTTGATGGTTTATGCGGCGGGCACGTGGTTCGTCATGGTGCACGGCTCCGGATGGACGAGCGCACGTCGGTTGGGGGATGTGGCTTTAGGCGGCGGCATCACGAGTCACTAAGGACGGGTGGAGCAATGGACCTACATGCTATCAACTTCATCGCGATCGTTGCGGCCGTTGCGGGGTGCTCGATTGTTGTGCGCTTTGCGAGCGCCTTCGCGAAGCGTTTGGAACGTCGCGCTCCCGATATTGGTGCTCCGGACCCGGCGATCGGGGAGCTCCGTGACGAACTCGCCGCCGTGCAAGAAAGGCTCGACTTCATCGAGCGTGTCCTCGCTCAGAAGGAACAGAGAGAGCGCGCGCTGCCCGGGAAGAGTGACCGGCCGTAGACAGGTACCCAACCAGGAATTCGAGACCATCATGACAGACTATCACGACTTCGTGGAGTCCGGTCGGCGCGAGGTTTACAAGATTGAGGGTTGAGCGGCTCGTGCCGCCTACATGAAGAAGAAGCCCCGCCCAAAACTCGCACCGACCGTTCCTGGCATTTTCATCCAGGCGATTGCCCGAGAGCGTTCGCTCGGTGCCGCGCCGCGAGACTATCCGTATTCGGTACCCGCCATTCGCCATCTCGCCGAGCTCAAGTTCGACACGCCAGTGACGTACTTCGTCGGTGAGAACGGCTCTGGGAAATCCACTCTGCTCGAGGGAATCGCGGTGGCGTTTGGACTGAACCCTGAAGGTGGTACCAAGCACGAACGGTTCACTACACACTCCACTCACTCGACCCTCTTCCGTTCGCTGATCCTCACCAAGAGTCGAGACGCGCCCACCGACTCGTATTTCTTGCGAGCCGAGTCATTCTACAATGTGGCGTCGGCGATGGTCTCCTGGGATGTCGATCAGTACGGCGGCCGAAGCCTGCATGCGCAATCGCATGGAGAG
>DASZCN010000081.1:0-45794 GCA_035943095.1 Gemmatimonadales bacterium
CCAGCGGGACGACGAACGCGTTCCCGCTGCCGTCTATCGTGGTCGGGTTTGCGCTACCGTTTTGCCAGGAGCGCGTCGAGACCGTGAAATCGGTGGCGGAAATGAGCGACAGCGTGCGGTCGCTCGAGTTGACGACGCCGATCACCTGGCCCGCCGAGCTGGTCTGCTCGAGCGCGTCGCTGCAGGCGGTCCCGACCAGCGTGATCGCCAGCAGGCGTAGGATCCGTCTCGTCACCCGTCCGCATCCCCCTTCCCCGGCCGCGTTCGTTACGTCCCGAACCGCACCTCACCCCCGAATAATAGGGTGCGCCGGCGCGCGGGGAAGTTCTTGACCTCCTCGTACTGGTGGTCCAGGAGGTTCTCTATCCGCAGGGAGAGCGCCACGCCGGGCGCGCCGCCCTTGACACGGAGGGCGTCCAGCTCAGTCGCGACATCCACACGTGCGTAGGCAGGCAGGGGTACCCGAGGGAATGGGAATGTCGAGAAGTCCTGGTCGACCCGATCTCCGACGTACGTCACGGCGAGTGACACAGTACCGCGATCGCGAACGTGATAGCCGGCATCGAACCGTCCGGAGTGTTTGGGCCGACGGGTCAGCGGTTGCCCAGCAGCCAGGAGCGCACCGGATGACGAATCGAAGCCCGGATTGGTGACGTCGGTGTGAAGGTAGGTGTAGCTCACGGCCAGGGACAGCGGTCCCGCCGGGACGAGGCTGACACCCAGTTCCACCCCGTTTGCGTGCGCCGCCGCGACGTTGCCGTAGTTCGGCGCACCCGTCGGGGCGCCGGGGTTGTAGTCAATCATGTCGACAAACCGCTGATCGAAAAACGTGGCGGACAGAGTTGCTCTTCCAGCCACCGGCTGCTCGACACCCACCTCCCAGCTGCGGGAGTGCTCGGGCTTCAGGTTCGGATTGCCGACCGAGAAGCCGCTCGAGTAGTTCTCGATGAAAGTCGGTTCGCGGAATCCCGTGCCGACTGTCGCGCGGAAGCGCGTCCCCTCCGCGAGCCGGTAGGCGGCTCCCACCCGATAAGCGACGAACGTCCCGAAGCGCTGGTTGTCCTCGACCCGCGCTCCGGTGGTCAGCACCACGCCGCGGATGCGCCGCACGGCCTGGACGTAGAACGCCGTGTTCCACCGCGAGGAGTCGATCGGGGGCGTGCTGCAGTCGCCGAACGATGTCTGACAGACGTTAAAGCTGCGCTCGTGCTCCTGCTCTAGTGCCGTTCCCAGGGTGAGCACTCCGTACCCTGGGAGGTCCCAGTTGACGCGAAGGTCCGCGCTCGAGCGCCGCACGTCATCGAGGCTTTGGAATCGAGAGCTGTCCGCCGCGCTGTCGGGGCGGTTGTCGAATGCGCCGTTCGTCTCGTTGGTGGCGAGGAGCAGGCGCGCTTCGAGACGTGGCGCGAAGTAGTGCCCGAGGTCCAGCCCTAGGGTCGGACCGCTCCCTGCCGTGAACTGATTGTGGTCCACCGGCACTCCGGCGCCGTTGGTCGGAAAATGAAACAAATCGTCACCATACCGGAGCGTGAGCTTCGCCTCGGTGCGATCATCCAAGGCGACGCGCGCGAGCCCCGATAACAGGGTATTCTGGTATCGATTGTTGAAGGCGTAGGTGCCCTCGCTCGCGAAGCGTGAGAGCGAGACCGAGTAGCTCGCCGCCTCGCTCCCGCCGGACGCCGCGGCGTCCCACACTAGGGTCCCGTACGTACCGCCCCGCACGCTCGCCTCAGAGCGGCCGGTGCTCGCGCCCGTGCCCGGCCGCGTGAAGATCTGCACGACACCCGTCACCGCGTCGGAGCCGTACAAGACGCTCGTCGGCCCGCGTACGACTTCGATTCGATCGATGTTGTCGGTCGTCAAGTTTGCAAAATCGAACGAGCCACCGGGCTGGTTCACCGGGACGCCATCCACCAGTACCTTGACGTAGTTGCTCTGCCCGCCGCGCAGGAACAAGGAGGTCTGGCCGCCAAAAGAGCCAGTCTGCACGACTGCCGCACCCGGCACTTCCCGCAGCGCGTCGAGCACCGTCCCGATGCCCTGCGCGCGGAGGTCGGTGCCCCGCAGCACCGTGACGGCGACGGGTACGTCGGCGGCCGGCGTGGGGATCCGCGTCGCGGTCACGACCACCGGGTTGAGCGTGACAGAGTCTTTCGACGGCTGCTGCGCAATGAGCAACGTCGGTAGGATGATCCACGGCACACTGCAGCTAGACACTCTCATGGGAGATCCTCTCTCTTGCGCAGGGGGACCATCTGCGGCCGACCCTCGAATGACGCGATCGAGACCGGCCAGGCGAACACGCGTTCGACCGTCTCGCGCGTGAGCACGTCGGCGGGCGGGCCGTCGCCCGCGGGCCGCCCCTCGGCGAGGAGCAGCACCCGATCGGCGAACCGCGCCGCCAGGTTGACGTGATGGGTGATGAGCACTACCGCGAGCCCATCCCGGTCGGCCAACACCCGAACGAGCTCGAACAGCTGCATTTCGTGCCGCACGTCGAGACTCGCGGTGGGCTCGTCCAGGACGAGGAGCTTCGGCTCCTGGGCGAGCGCTCGCGCCAGCCGCACCCGCTGGTACTCGCCGCCCGAGAGCGTCCAAATCCAGCGGTTAGCCAGGAACGACACGTCGCACCGCGCGAGCGCGCGCTCCACCGCGGCGTGATCCTCGGCCCGCTCCCTCCCCCACATGCTCAGATAGGGATAGCGGCCCAGCAGGACCGTCTCGCGTACCCGCTGAGGGAAGAGATTGTCCTCGCGCTGGGTCACGACTCCCACGACCCGGGCGAGGTCGCGGCGCGACCAATCGCTCGCGGGGCGACCGAGTATCGCCGCGCTGCCGGCGACGGGGGCGACCAAGCCGAGCGCGACGCGCACGAGCGTCGTCTTGCCGCTCCCGTTCGGGCCCAGTACGGCGTGGACCTCTCCGGCGCGGGCGGCGAGGCTCACGCCCGTTAGCGCGTCGCCGGACGCTCCCGGATAGCGGCAGGAGACGCCGCGGACGTCGAGGATCAGCTCGCGGTCCATCGGCGCAGTAGCAGGACGAAGACGGGGACCCCGATCAATGCGGTCACGATGCCGACCGGTAGCTCCCGTGGTGCCACCGCGACCCGCGCCACGGTGTCCGAGAACGCGAGCAGCGCGCCGCCGCCCAGGAACGCGGCCGGCAAGAGGGGCCGGTGCCGGTGACCCCAGAGCAGGCGCATGGCGTGCGGGACCACGAGGCCGACGAAGCCGATCACCCCGGAGACCGCCACCGCGGCCGCCGTGAGGAGCGACGCCGCAACGTACACGCGGCGCTTGACTGACTCCACGTCGGCGCCGAGGTGCCGCGCGGGTTCTTCACCCAAAGCGAGCAAGTCGAGCGGCCGCGCCGCCGCGAGCAGCACCGCGATCGGCAGCGGCGCGTAGACGCAGAGCAGCCACACGCTGTCCCAGGACGCACCCGAAAGGCCGCCCCAGAGCCACAGAAACGCATTCCGCAGCTCGGCCGCGTCGGACAGCGACACGACCGCCGTCGTGACCGCCGCGGTGAACGCACCGACCGCCACACCGGCGAGAATCAGCACCCGCGGATCCAGCTCCGCCCCACCCACGAGTCCCAGGCGATACACGAGTGCCATGGCGCCGAGCGCGCCAGCGAACGCGGCGAGCGGCAGCGCCCAGGGGTTCGCGAGGTGGAGCGCGATCGCCACCACCGCCCCCAGGCCGGCCCCGCCCGACAAACCCAGCAACGAGGGATCGGCCAGCGGGTTCCGTACCAACGCCTGGAGTCCGGTGCCCGCGAGCGCCAGGGAGCCACCCACCAGGAACGCCAGGAGCGCGCGCGGCAGTCGAAGCGAGCGCACCACATCGGACGTCAGGAGCTCGGCGAGCGGAACGTGCGCGGGCCCGAGCACTACGGCGAGCGCGAACGCCACCGCGACCACGATGCCGAGCCCGAGCCATCTCATCGCGTCGCCTCCTCCAGGCGGCGCCGAAATTCAGCCACGGCCTGGGGGGCACGTGGGCTCGGTCGCCCGAACAACGAGCCGGTGAGGTACACGAAGCGGCGTTGCCGCACCGCGCGCACCGCCCGCCACTCGGGGCGCCGCGTGAACCCGGGCGGCTCGGGAGGGGGACCTGCGCTGTCACGCAGCACGACGACGACGTCGGGATCGCGCGTGACGATGGTCTCGAGCCCGACCTGGGCCGAGGCGCTGCCGATGTCGTGGAACACATTCGCCGCCCCCGCGAGGGCCGCGAGCTGATCGAGGTAGCTTCCGCCGCCGATCACTACCGGTGGGTTGTCCCACACGACGAACGCCACTCGGGCGCGCGGCGGGGGCCGCGGGCCCGAGGCGAAACGTTCCAGCACCTGAGCGAGTGAATCGCCGGTTGCGTCCGCCCCCGTGAGCCGTCCCAGCAGCCGCGCGGTGCGGGCCAGGTCTTCGAGCCGGTCCTGTTGAACGAGCACGGCCGCGAGCCCCAGACGCGCCAGCTGGGCCGCGGCGGTCTCATTGAGCGCCGAGCGATACAGCACCACGAGATCGGGGTGGCGTGCGGCGACCGCTTCGATGTTGGGGTTGAGTCCGTCGCCCACGCTCGGCACCGCTCGCGCGGCGGGCGGATAGTCGCACCAGGTGGTGCGCCCGACGACGCGGTCGCCCGCGCCCAGCGCGAACAGGAGCTCCGTTACCCCGGGCGAGAGCGAGACGATACGGCGCGCGGGCTGCGCCAGGACCACGGCGCGTCCCGCGTCGTCCGTGACCGTGAGACCACCGGACGGCGCGGAGCGGCTTCCCCTCCCGCACGCCGCGGCGGCGAACAGGAGGAGGCCCGCGAGGTGGGTGCGATGTGCCCAGCGGCGCATAGCAAAAAGGCCCACCCCCGACGGTGCGGAGATGGGCTAGCGTCTGCGCCTGGATGCGCAGCGCCACCATCCCTCCCGCGAGGGATCTGCAGGTGGCGCGAACGGAGAGGTCTCCTGGCTCCGGGCGAGCGGCTCGCCTTCCCGGGTGCAACACCCAGTGGCTTGAGAGCCGCAACACAACGCCCGTTACAGTGGCGGGGCCGCGCCGGACTCGCACCGGCTTCCGTGAATCCCCGTTCGCTTTGTACGACGGGAGCTAGTCTATCGCGGTTTGCGCCGCAGCGCAACTACGAATCCGATCGCGAGCACCACTCCAGCCACGCCCACGATGACCGGAACCAGCGCTTCCGGCGTAAACCGTCGATCGGTGAACATGATCGCGAGCGGTGTGCCCGCGGCGAGCGACGGCGCGCGATATCGCGCGAATCGCCGCCCTTCGATGTCCTCGATGCCAAGCGAGTCGAGCTTATTCGTGGTGACGACCGCGGCCGTGTCCTCGAGCAGCAGGTCGACTTCTTCGATGGGCTGGTCGACGGGCACACTTATGCGCCGCACGGTCGCCGGGAGCACGTATGTGTAGCTCAGCTGCTTCCGGTCCCTGGGCGGGAGCGGGCCGAAGACGGCTACGGAGTCGCCGCGCCGAATCACCGCTTGGGGCGAGACGTCACCCTGCCCCACCTGGAATTGGATCGCCTCGGAGGGAATGGCGCCGACCCAGGTGGGTCGAAGCGAGTCCGGCGCGACGCGAGTGGCACTCCCCGGGTTCTCGAGCTCCAGAAGCTCGAGCACGTCCCGCGTGCCGTCGCTCTTGAGCTTGGCGACCGTGACGAGACGCCGGGACACCCGCACCGCCGGGCCGGCCGCGCTCGTGTCGTACACATAGAGCGGTGCGAGGCGGGCGGTCGGGCCGGCGCGCACGGTCACCGGCTCAGAGAAATAAGCGATGCCGGCACGCCAGCTCGAAACGACGTAGATGGTGCCGGAGTCGGCGCGAGGCACGGTCAGGCGATAGGCGCCACCGGCGTCGGTGCGGGCCGAATCGATCGGCTGGCCGCCGCCCCCCATGGACACCTGGTGCAGCACGACCCAGGCGCGCGCGACCGGGCGTCCATTGGTCCCGTATACGACGCGGCCGGTGACTGCGATCTGCTGTGCCTGGAGGCCTCCACCCCGATCCCCCGCGCTCGCGAGGCCGATCAGGAGAGCGAGGCTATGGAGTGAACTTCCCGAAGTCTTCAGGATTGAGGTTCTGGAGGTAGGTCTTCAGCGCTTCCGGATCGAGGGCGCCGCCCCCCGGCGTGCCGCCGGTGCCGGACTCGGAACCGGGCTCTCCCGTTTCGACGGAGGTGATAGCCAGGAGGCTGTCGCTCGTGTAGATCGGGGCCTTGAGCCGCAGCGCGACGGCGATCGAGTCGGACGGCCGGGCGTCGATCTGGATCACCGCGTCGCCCCGGTAGATGTGGAGCTCGGCGTAATACGTGTTGTCCTTCACCTGGGTGATGATGACCTTCCGGAGGTCCGCGCCGAGGCCGAGGATCACCTGCTTCAGGAGGTCGTGCGTGAGGGGCCGGGCGAATTTCATACCGGCCAGCTCCATGGCGATGGCGCTCGCTTCCGCCGGGCCGATCCAAATCGGGAGGACCCGCTCTCCTTCCTGCTCCTGGAGGATCACGACCGGGGTGTTGGTCGTGCGATCGAGCCCCAAGTGCGCGACCCGAACCTGTACCTGGTTCGCGCTCAGGTCCCCATCTCCCACGAGCCGAGGTACTTCTGCTGCTCGGGCGTCAGGGTGTCGATCGTGACCCCGATCGCTGCGAGCTTGAGCCGCGCAATCTCCGCGTCGAGGTCGCGTGGGATGCGATGCACGTCCTTCCCGAGCTGCTTGGCGTGCTGCACGACGTGCTCCGCCGCCAGCGCCTGGTTCGCGAACGACATATCCATCACGCTGGCCGGATGGCCCTCGGCGGCGGCGAGGTTGATGAGTCGGCCGTCCGCGAGCACGAAGAGGCGCTTGCCCCCGAGTCGCCATTCGTCGACGAACTCGCGCACGGGCGTGGGACCCTGGGCCGCCTGCTTCAGGCCGTCCAGGTCGATCTCGACGTTGAAGTGGCCCGAGTTGGCGAGCACCGCTCCGTCCTTCATGATACGCATGTGTTCCACGCGAATCACGTGCGTATTGCCGGTCAGGGTCACGAATACATCGCCCAGACGCGCGGCCTCCGCCATCGGGGCGACGCGGTAGCCGTCCATCTGCGCTTCGAGCGCCTTCAACGGGTCGATCTCGGTCACGATCACGTTCGCGCCCGCCCCGCGCGCCCGAAGCGCAAACCCGCGCCCGCACCACCCATACCCCGCCACGACGACCGTGCTCCCCGCCACGAGCAGGTTGGTGGCACGCAGGATTCCGTCGAGCGTCGACTGGCCGGTGCCGTAACGGTTGTCGAAGAGATGCTTCGTGTCCGAGTCGTTCACGGCGATGACCGGAAACTGCAGCACGCCGTCCCGCGCCATCGCCTTGAGGCGGATGACGCCGGTGGTGGTCTCCTCCGTGGAGCCGATCACGCCTGTGACCAGCGCTTTGCGGTCCGCGCTCGAGAGGGTTTCCACCCACTGGCGGACCGGAGGCGCGAGGTCGTCCAGCCGGTTGAGCGCGATCATGTGGAGCGCGCTCACCAGGTCCGCACCGTCGTCCATCGTCACATCGGGACGGTGCGCCAGGGCCGCGCGGATGTGCTCGTAATACGTGGTGTGGTCCTCGCCCTTGATCGCGAAGACCTTGATGCCATGGTCCTTCACGAGGTGCGCGGCGACGTCGTCCTGGGTGGAGAGCGGGTTCGACGCGCACAGGGCGACGTCCGCGCCGCCCGCCTGCAGGGTGACCGCGAGGTTCGCGGTCTCCGTGGTGACGTGCAGGCAGGCGGAGAGGCGACGACCGGCGAGCGGGCGCTCCCGCGTGAAGCGTTCCCGGAGAAGGCGGAGCACCGGCATGGACCGTTCCGCCCACTCGGTGCGACGGCGTCCCTCGGCGGCGAGCTTCAGGTCCTTGATGTCGTAGTCGGTGGTCCGAGCCGTCGTCGTCATGCGGTCACTTTCTTCGAGGCGTAGTGCTTGGAGCGCTGCACGGCGAGGCGAAGGTCTTCCACGCGGTTGGCGCGCTCCCAGGTGAACAACTCGACTTCGCGGTCCATGTCCTTGTCCACGTAGCGGCGGCGCTCGGGCGTCCGGCCGAAGTGGCCGTACGCCGCGGTCGCCCGATAGATCGGTTGCCGCAAGTCCAGTGCCGCATTGATGGCGAGTGGCTTGAGATCGAACACCTCGCGCACCGCGTCTTCGATGGCTTCGTCCGCCACGACCCCGGTTCGGAACGTGTCGATCATCACCGAGACCGGCTCCGCCACGCCGATGGCATAGGCCACTTGCGCTTCGCAGCGCTGCGCCAGCTTCGCGGCGACCACGTTCTTCGCGACCCACCGCATGGCGTACGCCGCCGAGCGATCGACCTTGGATGGGTCCTTCCCGCTGAACGCGCCGCCGCCGTGGCGCGCCATCCCGCCGTAGGTGTCGACGATGATCTTGCGGCCGGTGAGCCCCGCGTCACCCTGTGGACCGCCCACCACGAAGCGGCCGGTGGGATTCACCAGCAGGTCGGTATCCTTGACCTCGAACCCGGCGTCCCCCAGGACGGGCCGAACCACCAGCGCGATGACGCCCTCGCGCAGCTCCGCGTTGTCGATCTTGTCGGAGTGCTGGGTCGAAACCACCACCTTGCTGACCCCGACCGGGCGCGCGCCTTCGTAGACCACACTCACCTGGGTCTTACCGTCAGGCCTGAGCCACGGCAGGTCCCCCGCCTTGCGCACGATCGCGAGGCGCTCGGCGAGGCGATGGGCCAACACGATCGGCAGCGGCATGAGCGACGCGGTCTCGTCCGACGCATACCCGAACATCATCCCCTGGTCACCCGCTCCCCCGCGGTCGACGCCCAGGGCGATGTCGCCCGACTGGCGGTCGATGGTGGTGAGGATGGCGCAGGTCTGGGCGTCGAAGCCGAAGCTCGCATCCGTGTAGCCGATGGCGCTGATCGTCCCCCGCACGATGTCGGGGATGTGCACGTAGGTGGACGTGGTGATCTCGCCGGCCACTACGGCCATACCCGTGGTGACGAGCGTCTCGCAGGCCACGCGGGCCGCGGGATCCTTGGCGATGATCGCGTCCAGCACGGCATCCGAGATCTGATCGGCGATCTTGTCGGGATGTCCTTCCGTCACCGACTCGGAGGTGAAGACGTGGCGCTGTGCTGGCATCTCTCTATCCGACTGGAGGTTAAGCGTTCAAACTAGCGGCGCGCTGGGCGCCGGGCAACCGGGCGTGGTGATCGAGCAGCTTCAAATCGACCGCTTCGGCGAGCGCGATGCGCAGCAAATCGAGGACGTCGTCCGCGGTGCGCGCGGCGAGGGCCTGGCCGGCGACGGCGCGCGCGCGCGCGGCGCTCACCTGCCGGACGGTCCACTTCACCAGCGGCAACGCGGGCGGTGCCACGGACAGTGTCTCGTACCCGAGTCCGATCAGCAGGAACGCCGACAGCGGCTCCGACGCCATTTCGCCGCACACGCTCACCGGCTTTCCCGCCGCGCGCGCCGCGTCGGCGACCTGCTTCAGGAGTCGCAGCACGCTCGGGTCGTGGGGCGTGAATCGGTCCGCCAGCCGGGCGTTGCCCCGGTCCACGACGAGCGTGTATTGCGTCAGGTCGTTCGTACCGACCGACAGGAAGTCGGCCTCGGCGGCAAGCCGGTCCGCGATTACGGCCGCGGCCGGCGTCTCGACCATCACGCCGACGGGCAACGCCGTCGCGGCCGGGACGCCCTCGCGGGCGAGCCGTGTCGCCTCCTCCGCCACGATGGCGCGCGTGCGGTCGAGCTCCTCGAGACGGGTGATGAGCGGCGCCATCAGCCAGACATCACCGTGCTTGGCCGCGCGCAGCACCGCCCGCACCTGAGTGCGAAACAACTCCGGCCGATCCAGGCACACCCGAATGGCGCGCCAGCCGAGCTGCGGGTTCGCCTCGGATGGCGCGCGGAACTGCGCGGGGAGCTTGTCGCCACCCAAGTCGTAGGTGCGCACCACCACCGGATGGCCCGGAAATGCCTCCGCCACGCGCCGGAAATAAGCCGCTTGCTCGTCTTCCGTGGGCAAGGCGCTGTGGCCCGTGATCAGGAATTCCGTGCGGAGCAGGCCCACTCCCTCGGCTCCATGCTCGCGGGCGGCGCCGATCTCGTCCGGCAGGTCCACGTTGCCGCGCAGCGCGATCCGCACACCGTCCGTCGTGACCGCCGGGAGGTCCACCACCTCTTCGAGCTGCGAAGCCAGGTCGCGCCGGTCTTGCTCGAGCGCCCGCGCCTCCGCGAGCTCGTGCGGGGTGGGATCGAGCAGCACCGTCCCGCGCGTTCCGTCCATCACCAGCATGGTGCCCGCCTCGATACGCTCGATCGCCCCGGCGACGCCGAACACCGCGGGAATCCCGATCGAATGGGCGAGAATGGCGGCGTGCGACGTGCGGGTTCCTTCTTCGCTCACGAGCCCGACCACGTGCTCGCGGTCGAGCTGCACCGTGAGCGCCGGGGAAAGCTCCTTGGCCACGACCACCGACGGCTGGGTGATGCCCTCCCAGAGCTCGTCAGTGCCACGGTGCATCAAGTGCTCGATCACCCGCACCGCGACACCGGTGAGATCGGCCAGGCGATCCTTCAGGCGTGGGCTGCCGGTGGCGGCCCACATATCGCGCACCTCGAGCGCCTTGAACTCGTAGGCCTTCTCCGCCGTGAGGTGGTTCTCCCGGATCAGGTTCGCGACGGCGCTCAGAAATTCCTTGTCCTCGAGCATGAGGATCTGGGCGTCGAAGATGCGGGCCTCGTCCATGCCCGCCCGATCCTCGGTCTTGGCCCTCATCGCCTGGAGAAAACGCCTGACGTCGCGCACGGCGGCGCGGAGCCGTCGCACTTCCTTCTCGACCTGTGAGCGCGGCACGACGCGGTGGGGAACATCGGGCATGGCCCAGCGCACCACCACCGCCGACCCCACGCCGATCCCGGCAGACACGCCGATGCCCTTCAGATGCCGGTCATCACTCATCCCGCGCCCTCGCTCTCTTCCGCGTCCCGCAGCTCCGCTTCCCGCAGCTCCGCGGTGAGATGCATCTCGTGGAACCCGTCGGCGACGAGCGCAAGCAGCGCCTCCATGGCCTGCTCGGCGTCCTCGCCGTCCACGACGATGATCAACGACGACCCGCACTCGGCGGCGAGCATCATCACGCCCATGATGCTCTTGCCGTTGACCGTAAGGTCGTCCTTGCGGACTTGAACGGCCGACTTGAACCGGCTCGCGAGCTTCACGAACTCCGCGGCCGGGCGCGCATGCATCCCGAGCGGGTTCACGATCTTGGCCGACCGCTCGATTACCGCCATAACCAACTCCCGAGCGCCGCGAGCGCGAGCAGCACGAGCCCGAATCGGAGCCCGGTCAGCCGCGCACGCTGCCACCAGAGAAGCGCGAAGCCACCCGCCGCGACGACCGCGAGGGCGACGCGTGTCCAGCCGAGGAACCCATTGGTGAGGAACTGGGCGACGAGCGGGAGCGCGACTCCCGCTACGAAGGCCATCGCGGGCGCCGAGAGCGTCGCGGCGCGCTGCAAAGCCGGTTTCCGCAGGGCGGTCGCGACCTGCCCACCGTACGCCCAGCCCGCGCGCAACGCCCACCAGCGCAACCCGACATGGCCGATGTTGTACACGATCAGGAACCCGAACACCGCTCGGAGCCCGAGCCCGAGCGCCACGCCGATGAGCGCGAGCCCGGAGGTGAGCGGAAGCCAGCCGGCCCACACCAGGCGGTCCCCGAGGGCGCCGAGCGGCCCACACAGGGCCGTCCGTAAGCGCTCGACCTGCTCGGGGGGAACGCCGTCGTGCTCGGCGCGCGCCGTCGCGCCGACCGCGAGCCCGCACAGATAGGGGTGTGCATTGAAGAAGTGCGCAGCGCGCGCCACCGCGGCGCGATACCTCGTGCCGTTGCCGCTCAAGTCACGGATCAGGGGCTGCTCGGCCACGCCCATCCCGATCCCCTGCATCCGCTCGTAGTTCCACGATCCCTGCACCGTGAACAGGCGGAGCAGGCTGCGGGCGAGCGGTGGGCGCGTGCCCGAGGCGGTCGTCATCGCAGCCACGCCACCGCCGCACCGCCGACGAGGCCAGCGGCGAACCAGCGGAGGCCGGGCCCGCGACCCACCAGACGGAGCGTGCCCGACGTCCCGGCCGCGAGGGCGGCGCCCACCGCCGCCACATTGAGCAACACCACGCCGCGGAACGGCACCGTGCCGGCCAAGGAATCGCGCGCCAGCTGGGCGAGCGCGAGGCCGACCGCGGTCACGACCGCCGCGCGCCCCCCGTCGCGCAGGATGCCGGCGACGTGCAGTCGTTCCAGTACGCGTGGGTCACCCGCCTCCAGAGCGGCCCCGGCGCGGTGCACCGCGCGCGTATTGAGGCGCCGCACGGCTCGCAGGCTCACCCCTCCGGCGATCGCGGTGATCAACCCGACGACCGCCCCTAACCCGAGACCGAGTGTCCCGGCCGCGGCATGCGCCGCACTGACGGCGGCGACTGTCGCGGGGCCATACTCGGGATAGCGCACCGCTCCCACGGGCAGGATGTCGTACTGGAACAGCTCGAACAGGACACCGAGCTGTATCCCGGTGGCGACGTCCCCCAGGATCGCGCCGGCGATCGGCCCGGCCACGATCGGGCGCGCGATCATCATCTGGGGTACGCTCACCAGGTCGAGCCCGACGAGCGTCCCCCACGCGAGGAGGGCGAGCTGGACGTCGAGGGAGATGCTCATGTGAAGTCCTCGAGCGGTACGGGGCGCGCGGTGGGTACGTCCTGTGCCGTCACCTCCACCCCCTGCGCCGCCAGGGCCTTGAGCTGCGCGACCTCCGAGTCGGTCAGATACACGTATCGCAGCCGCTCCGAGCGTCCCGGGCGGTGGTGCAGGCCGCCCAGGTTGACCCGGCTCACGCCGTGCCCGTTGCCGGTGAGCGCGGCAAGCGTGCCGACGTCACCCGCCACCAGGATGCCGATCCGCGGGTCGCGCTCCCAGTCCGGCAAATGCTGCCGCGCTTCAGCGGTCGAGGCGAACACCACTTCGATCTCGGGCGGCACGCCCATCCGATAGAGCTCCTGCTCCCCCTCGCTCGAGCGGACGCCGTCATCCACGAGGACGATGAATTTCACGTTGAGCGGCTTCCCCCAGCCCACGACTACCTGCCCGTGGATCAAGCGATCGTCGATGCGAAACAAGGCGATGCTCATGCCGCGGGCGTGCGAATCGCCCGACTCCCGGCCTCGGCCGCGCGCCGCGCGGCGTCGGCAGGCGCGAGATCGCGATGGAACACGAAGTCGAGCAGCATGGCGAGATTCACGCCGGTCACCACCGCCACGTCGGCCCGACCTCGCGCGAGGCGCACCGAGCTCGTGAGGCACGACCCGCCGGGCAGGTCCACGAAGAGGACGGTAGGCCGACCGTCGATCGCCCGGGTGAGCCGCTCGGTGAGCGCCCCGCTGTCGCACCCGTCGTTCGAGACCGGCACGAGGGCGTCGTTCGCACCGGTGATCGCCGCGACCGCGGTCAACAGCGCCTGCGCCACCGCCGCGTGCGACACGATCACGCCGCGCAGGGGCTCACTCATTGTCTTCCTCGAGATACTCCTGCAGCTGGCGGCGGTCGGTGAGGCGCTTGATCAGACGGTCGTTGAACGCGCGCGCCGTGTCCACCCCGCTATACCGGAGCAGGTGGTTCATCGCCACGACCTCGCAGACTACGGTGAGGTTCTTGCCGGGGTTGAGCGGCACGGTGACGAGGGGAAGCGTCACGTCGAGCACCTGGGTGGTTTGGCCATCGATGCCGGTTCGGTCGTACTCGCGCGACGCGTCCCAGTCCTCGAGCTGGACCACCACTTCGATGCGTTTCTGCTGCCGCACCGAGCGGACGCCGAACAGGGCACGGATGTCGATCAGTCCGACCCCGCGGATCTCCATGTGATGCTGGGCCAGCTCGTGCCCGCGGCCGATCAGCACGTCGTTGCCGCGGCGCGTAATGTGCACGAGGTCGTCCGCCACCAACCGGTGGCCGCGCTCGACCAGGTCCAGCACGCACTCGCTCTTGCCGATCCCCGACCGCCCGAGGAACAGGAGGCCCACGCCGAACACGTCCGCCAGTGACGCGTGCACCGTGGTCGCCGGCGCGAACGCATCGTCCAGGAACGGCTTGAGGCGGCGATAGAACTCCGCCGTCTTGAGTCGCGTACGAATCACCGGCACGCCCTTCTGGCGCGCGAGCTCGAGCAGCTCCGCCGGCGGCTCCTGCCCCTTGGAGATGACGACGCACGGCAGATCAAACTGGAACAGCGTTTCGATCGAGCGGCGGCGCGCCGCCGCGTCGAGTGCGGCCAGGTAGGTGACTTCCGTCTCGCCCAGAATATGAATGCGGTGCGCGGCGAAGCGCGTCGTGTACCCGGCGAGCACCAGTCCGGGGCTCGACGCCTCCGGTGTGGGGATCTCGCGGTCGAGCCCCACGTCGCCGGTCAGGGCCTCGAGCTGCAGCGGATCGCCCTTGCGCTCGAGCAGGTCGCGGACCTTGGGCAGGCTCATCGCAGCTCGGGCGTCCGCGCCCGGCGACCGTGACCCGCGCGCCGCCGGATCGGCGACTTGTCGAGCTGGCGCCGAACCTTGGCCACCGCGGCGTCGAGCGCGCTCCGATGATCGCCGGCGCGCGCCTTGGCGACGTGCAGGACGCCGCGCGCCGCGTGCAATCGCACCTCGACCAGCGGGCGGCCGTTGTCGGCGACGAACAGGATTCGCGCGTCCTGCGGCCGGGGCGCGATCCGCTCGAGCCGGGCGAGCAACGCCCGGGCCCGTGTCCGCAGCTCGTCCGCGACGTCGCAATGGCGCGCCGTGATGGTGATCCGCATGCTCAGCCTTTCCCTCCCCCCGCAATGACCCGCTGAAGATGCGCCTCCGTGGCGTCGGCCGCGCGCTCCCACGACAAGCGTTCCGCGAAGGCCCGCGCGCCGGCACCGAGCCGCGACACGAGTGCCGGATCGGCGGCGAGCGCGAGCATCCGGTCTGCCAGGGCGCGGACGTCGCCGTGTGGCACGAGGAACCCGGTCTCGCCCTGCCGCACCGATTCACGCAGCCCGGGACTGTCGGAGGCGATGGCCGGTGTGCCGCACGCCGCCGCTTCGACGTTCGAGATGCCCCACCCCTCCTTGGGACTCGCGAGCACCACGCCCCACGAGCGGCGCATCAAGCGCCGCTTTTCCTCGTCGGACACGAACCCCCGAAACCGGGCGGCCGCGCCGAGGCCCAGCCCACGCGCGAGCCGCTCGAGGCGGCGCCGGTCGTCTCCCTGACCGGCGATGTCGAGGACCAGGTCGCGACGGGTTTGCCGCGCGACCGCCAGGGCCCGGAGCGCGATTTCTACTCCTTTATAACGCTTGAGCCGCCCCACGTACAAGAACGTCGGCTCTCGTGTCCGCGACTCTGTGGCGCCCGGCGTGTAGCAGACCGCGTCCACGCCCGGATGAATCACCTCGATCCGCTCGCGTGGCACGCCCCGCGCCGCGAGATCGTCCCGCGTGCTCTCCGAGATGGCGTGGAACCGGGCGCGACGGTACGCGCGGGGGATGAGCCGCTCGGCGGCCCACACGATGGTCGCGACGGGCCAGCTCGCCTCGCGGAACGCGGTGGTGCCGAAGAGGTGGGGCACGAGCGCCGAGAACGGCCGATCGGTGAGCCCGGCCAGAAACAAGGGGAGCTTGTTGATGTCCTCGACGACCACGTCATAAGAGCCGGCCTCGAGCAGGCGCCGGACGGCGCCGCGGGCGCGCAGCGCGAAGGTGTACCGGCCCCCGTAGCGCCGCACCTGCATGCCGTCGAGCTCCGTTTGGGACGTGGCGCCCGGCCAGCCGCTCGCCACGAGATCGATGCGGTGGCCGCGACGCGCCAACCGGCCGAAGATCTCGTGCAGGTGAACTTCGGCGCCGCCGGCGTGGGGATTCTCGCGGTCGTTCCAGTTCACGAGCAGGATCCTCACAGCGCGCCGGACTCTCGCGCGACACTGTCGAGCACGCCGTTCACGAACGCCGGTGCCTTGGCGCCGGCGAACCAGTGGGCGAGCTTGACGGCTTCGTCGATCACCACCCGGGACGGCGTGACGCCCTCAGCCAGCTCCGCCAGCGCGAGACGCAGGATGTTGCGCTCCACCACGCCCACCCGCTCGAAGCGCCAGTGCTCGGCGGCATCCGCGACGCGGGCGTCGAATTCGGGGAGTCCCGCGATGGCCTGGGCGGCGAGGTCGGCGCCGCGGTCGAAGCCGGTCGGCGCGTGACCGTACGCCGCGCCGAGCCGGGCCACGACCGTCTCGATGGAGGGCCGGCCGGACAAGTCCCAGGCGTAGAGGAGCTGCAGCGCTCGGGCGCGGGCCTTAGTCTCTGGGCGCTGCACGGGTGAGCTGGGCCAGGACGTCGGCCGTGGTAAGAGCCGCGTCGGTCGCCTCGTAGCCCTTGTTGCGCCCTTTTCCGCCCGCTCGCGCCAGCGCCTGCTCGAGCGTCTCGGTGGTCAGCACGCCGAAGCCGATGGGGAGCCGGTGCGCGAGCGCGACGTTGCCCAGCCCGCGCGTCGCCTCGCCCGCGACGTATTCGAAGTGAGGCGTCTCTCCCCTGATCACGCACCCGAGCGCCACGAGCGCCGCGTAGCGACCACTCGCCGCGGCGGCCTCCGCCGCGACCGGGAGTTCGAAGGCCCCCGGCACCCAGATCACATCCACGCGCACCTCGGGCACACCCTTGTCGCGCAGGCACTCCTGCGCCCCCTCCAGCAGGCGCGCGGTGACGATCTCGTTGAAGCGGCTGACGAGCACGGCGACGCGACCTGCTCGCGGCGCGCGTGGCGAACCCGGGATCTCGGCCACGGTCAGTGGGTCAGGAGGTGCCCGAGCTTGTCGCGCTTGACGTCGAGATAGGAGCGGTTCTCGTCGGAGGGCGTCATCACGATCGGCACGCGCTCGACGATCTCGAGGCCGTAGCCCTCGAGCCCGATCAGCTTCATCGGGTTGTTGGTGAGCACGCGGATGGAGGACAGGCCCAGATCGAGCAGGATCTGCGCCCCGATGCCGTAGTTGCGCAGGTCCGGCTTGAAGCCGAGCTCGCGGTTCGCTTCGACGGTATCGTGCCCGGCATCCTGGAGCTCGTAGGCCTTCAGCTTGTTGAGGAGGCCGATCCCCCGGCCTTCCTGATCGAGGTACACGATGACGCCGCGACCCTCCGCCGCGATCATGCGCATGGCGGAGTGCAGCTGCCAGCCACAGTCGCACCGTCCCGAGCCGAACACATCACCCGTGAGACACTTCGAGTGCATCCGCACCAGCACGTCTTTCCGTTTCCCCACGTCGCTGTAGATGAGCGCCACGTGCTCCGCCGCGTCGACATCGTTCGAGTAGCCCACGATGCGGAACTCGCCGAACGGCGTCGGCAGGCGCGCCTCGGCCACGCGGTGCACCAGCCGCTCGTGCGCGAGCCGATACGCCACGAGCTGCGCGACGGTGATGAACGTGAGCCCGTGCTGTTTGGCGAACTGCTCGAGATCCGATTGACGCGCCATCGAGCCGTCGGCGTTCAGGATCTCGCAGATCACCCCGGCGGGATAGAGCCCGGCCAAGCGCGCCAGGTCCATGCTCGCTTCGGTCTGGCCCACACGCTGCAACACGCCGCCGGGTCGAGCGCGCAGCGGGAACACGTGGCCGGGGCGGCGGAGGTCGGCCGGGACGGTGGCGGGGTCGATCGCGACGCGAATGGTCGCCGCACGGTCCGCCGCGGAGATACCCGTCGTGACGCCGAACTGCGTCGCCGCGTCGATCGAGACCGTGAAGGCGGTCTCATGCGCCTCGGTGTTGTGCTCGGCCATCTGGGTGAGCCCCAGGGCCTGACACCGCTCCGGCAACAGCGTAAGGCAGATCAAGCCACGCCCATGCGTCGCCATGAAATTGATCATGGCGGGGGTGACCGTATCGGCGGCGCCGACCAGGTCCCCCTCGTTTTCGCGATGCTCGTCGTCGGCTACGATCACCAGCTTGCCGGCGCGAATGTCCGCGATCGCCTGCTCTATTTTGCGGTGCTGCATAGCTCCCTCACGTACTTTCCCAGCACGTCACCCTCCACATGGACGCGATCACCCGCACCGAGCGTGGCGAGCGTCGTGTGCTCGCGGGTGAACGGAATCAACGAGATCTGCACCAGATTCCCGCCGGGCAGGTCGTTGATGGTCAGGCTCACGCCGTCCACGGTGATCGCGCCGTGGGGAATCGAAATCCCCCGGACGGCGTCCGGCACCCTCAGGTCGTACACCCACGCGTCGCCGCGCCGTTCCGCCCGCTCCACGACGCCGACCCCATCCACGTGTCCCTGCACGATATGGCCGCCCAGGCGATCGGCGGCGCGCAGGGCGCGCTCCAGGTTCACCCGGCGACCCCCGCGGTACTCGCTGAACAGGGTGCGCCCCGCCGTGGTCTCCACCACGTGGACCGTGAACCCACCCTTCACCACGCGCTCGACCGTGAGACAGGCGCCGTTCACGGCGACGCTCTCACCCCGCTTGAGGCCACGGTACGGAGCGCGGATGGTGAGCGTGAGACCGGGCGTCGTCCGTTTTCCGTTCTCCGTTCTCCGTTCGACGCGGCCGACTCGCCCCACCGCCGTCACGATCCCGGTAAACATATCCGCCTGTCCAATACCAATAATGTATCAGAGCCCAAAGCGCGGCGCTCCACGGGCGTCCAGCGCGGCGCCGCCGCGAGCGGATGCGGCGGAACGCCCGGAAAGGCTGGAACGGCGCCTTCACCCAGCCATACCGGGGCCTGGACCCAATAGAGGCGATCGACCAGTCCGTCCACCAAGAGACGCGCCCCGAGGGCGCCGCCCCCCTCGCACAGCACGGATTGGATCCTGGCGTCGCGCAGCATGTGCAATCCGGCGGCGAGCGAGTCGGGACGAAATACGCGGACACCGTTCTGCTCGAGCGCCGCGACGCTCGAGACCGGCGCTTCGAGCGACGACATGACCCAGGTGGGAACGTCGCGGGCGCCGCTCACGAGCTGCGCGCTCGCGTTCAGCATCGCGCGCCGGTCGAACACCACGCGCACGGGCGGGCGGCGCGGCGTCACCGGCCCGCGCACGGTGAGCCGCGGATTGTCCTGCAGCGCGGTGGTCCCGCCGACGGCGATCGCGTCGAACCCCGCCCGCAACCAATGCACGTATTCGCGCGCCGTCTCGCCCGAGACCCATTGCGAGCTGCCCGCGGCGTCGGCGATGCGGCCGTCGATCGAGGTGGCGAGCTTGAGCGCGACGAAGGGCCGCTCGTTCTGCTCGCGCGCGAACAGGAAGGGCGCGTTGAGGGCGGCGGCCGCTTCGGCCAGGAGACCGATCGACACGACCACGCCCTTCCCCCGAAGGACCCCGGCTCCGCCCCGTGCCTCGGGGTCGGGGTCGGAAATCGCCGCGACCACGCGCGCCACGCCGGCCTCGAGGATCGCGTCGGTGCACGGTGGTGTCTTGCCGTGGTGCGCACAGGGCTCGAGGGTCACGACCAGCGTCGCGCCGCGGGCCCGCTCTCGAGCGGCGCCGAGGGCCACCACCTCGGCGTGTGGTCCACCGTATTCCGCGTGGTAGCCCTCTCCCACGACCGCTCCACCGGCGAGCACGACGGCGCCTACGAGGGGGTTAGGCGCAACGCGCCCCCAACCCCGGCGTGCGAGGTCGAGGGCGCGCTCCATTGCCGCCCGCTCGGGCGCGTGCTCGTTAGAAGCCGAAGCGGATGCCGAGACCTCCGAAGACATGTCCCGCCTTGGGATCGAAGTCGGAGAAGTTGGTCGTGAGCTTCTGATCCTTCCCCGTCTGGTACCCGACTTCACCCACCAGCTTCACCAAGGCCAGGCTCAACCCGGCGTCGAGAAACGCGACCTGACGGCTGTTGGCCAGATCGAGTGTCACGGTCCGCACGGTCGTGGGCGTGTCGTGGAATCTGATATGCGCGGTCGATGTGTAATGGTCAATGCCGAGGCCGGCGGCGAGGTCCAGCAGCACGAACCGCCACCCCGCCTCGACCCGATAGTTGTCGGCCTTCAGATCGGTGTCGAACTCGAACAGATTTCCGCTGGCCAGGTCGCCGTACTGGATGCGGGGGACGTTGCGCCGCATGTAGCTCACGGAGACGGATGGCACGGGAAAGGAGCCCTTGAGGACGCCCACGCGCACCCCGTACCCGAGGCCCAGGGCGACGCTCCCGATGTGGGCGGCCCCGGAGTCCACGGAAAGGTTCGAGACCACGCCGGTCGGGAGCAACACGGCGGAGCCCAGGGCATCGATCGAGAGCAACCCGAGCGTCGTGCCCCGATAGAGTCCCAGCCCGGCCTCGACCACCGGCGCCGGGATCGCACCGTTGAAGCTCGACGGCACGGTGGGTTGGCTGGCGCTGTCGGGATTGGGCAACGCCGCCTTGATGAGGTTGACCCGCGCGGTGAGGCTCAAGTGCCCGGCGCCACCGAGCGACCCTGCGGTGCCGAGAACCGGATTCCCACCCGACACCAGCATCCCCGCGAGCGGGTGAAACGCCTTCACGGCGTCGACGGCGGTGTTGCAGGCCGCGGTCGCGTTGGGGTTGAGGGTATTGCACTGCGGCTCCTGCGCGGCAAGCGCAACCGTCCCGAGCATCATTGCCAGAGTCATCATTATGCGACGCATATTGCCTCCTACCGTTCGGCGAATTTGACGGCCGTGGTTCCCGGCCGGATCTCTCCGATGATCCACCCCTCGATGCCAGCGCGTTTGGCCGCGGCGACCACGGCCTCCATGTCATCGCGCGCAGCCACCGCGATCATCCCGACGCCCAGATTGAACACGCGGCGCATCTCGCCAAGCGAGACATCACCGGAGCGCATCAAGACGCGAAACACGGCGGGCCACCGCCACGAGCGGGCGTCCACCACGGCCTCGCACCCCTCAGGCAGCACACGCACGAGGTTGCCGGGGATGCCCCCGCCGGTGATGTGTGCCAGCGCGTGAAGGCGTAAGAGCACAGGGCTTACGGCCGCCGCGTAGCTGCGGTGCACGTCCAGCAACACCTGGGCCACCGTCCGTCCCGTCTCCGGAAACTCATCACGCATATCCAGGCGCAGGCGGTCGAACACGATCCGCCGTGCCAGGGTGTACCCATTGGTGTGCAGTCCGTTCGACGCGTAGCCAATCAACACGTCGCCCGGACGCACCAGGTCACCGTGCAACGCGGCCCGCTCCTCCACCACGCCGACGATCGTACCGGCGAGGTCGTAATACCCCGCCTGGTAGAGGTCGGGCAGCTGGGCCGTCTCGCCGCCCGCGAGCGTCATCTCGTGGGCCCGGCAGGCGCGGGCCACCCCCGCGACGATCGCTGCCGCCGTCTCCGGCTCGAGCTCGGCCGTGGCGAGATAGTCGAGGAACGCGAGGGGACGCGCCCCGTGCACCAGGATGTCGTTCACGCAATGGTTAACGAGGTCCTCGCCCACCGTGTCGTGAATCCCCGCGCGCGCGGCAACCAGCACTTTCGTGCCGACGCCGTCGGTGGAGAGCACGAGCACCGGACGCTCGAACCCGGGCGGCACGCGCACCATGCCGCCGAATGCACCGATTTCGCCGACGGCGAGCGCCGTCCGTGTGGTCCGTACGAGCGCCGCGATACGGCGCTTGGCGTCCTCGGCGGCGTCGAGCCGGACGCCGGCCGCGGCGTAGCGATCGGTCATCGCGTCCGCGCCTCGTCGTCCATGTCGAAGTGGACCAGCTCCTTGAAGCCGCGCACCCGGGCGCGCACGTCCGCCAGTGTGACCTTCTCGAAGCCCTGCACGCCGAAGGCCTCGACGGCAAACGAGCCCATCGCCGCGCCGTACACCATGGCCCGGCGCAGGTTCGGCAGCGACACGTCGTCGGTCGAGGCGAGATAGCCCATGAACCCGCCCGCGAACGCGTCGCCCGCGCCGGTGGGATCGAACACCTCCTGCAGCGGATAGGCGGGCACCTTAAAGGTCGTGTCTTTGCTCACGAGCAGGGCGCCGTGCTCGCCCTGCTTGATGACGGCCATCCGGGGCCCGCGCTCGAGCACCCAGCGCGCGGCCCGGTAGATGTTCCAGTCGCCCGAGAGCTCGCGCGCCTCCGAATCGTTCACCATCAGGATGTCGATATGGCGCAGGAGCTCGAGCAGCAGATCACGCTTCGATTGGATCCAGTAGTTCATCGTGTCGCAGGCGACGAGGGCCGGATTCGTCACCTGATCCAGCACGCCGAGCTGGAGCTCGGGGTCGATATTCCCGAGGAAGGCGTAACGGGCCTGGCGGAACGGCTCCGGGAGTTTGGGCCGGAATTGCGCGAATACGCCGAGCCGGGTCTCGAGCGTCTCGCGGCTCGCGAGGTCGTAGGAGTAGCGGGCCTTCCAGCGGAACGATTCACCCGCCGCCTGCTCGACCCCGGAGAGGTCCACGCCGCGCGCCTCGAGCGACTTCAACGCGCCGAGCGGATAGTCCGCGCCCACCACACCGACCACCTGCACCGGATGGAGGATCGCCCCGGCGGCGGCGAAGAACACCGCGGAGCCGCCGGGTGCATCGGCGGTCTCGCCGAACGGCGTGTACACGGAGTCGAGCGCGATCGAGCCGACGACGAGCAGACTCACGTCACATCCGATCCGGGGCGCTGATCCCCAAGAGGTGAAGGCCGTTGGCGAGCACCTGGCGCACGGCGGCCGCGAGCACGAGACGCGCCGCCTCCTGGGGCTCGCCGAGCACGCGGTACTTGTGGTACCAGGCGTGCGCCAGACGCGCGAGCCCGTCCAGATAGCCCGTGACACGGTGCGGCTCGAGCGCTTCCGCGGCGCGGGTCACGATCTCCGGGAACGCGGCGAGCTCTTTCAGGAGGTCCGTTTCGTCGGGCTCGACCAGGACGCCCAGGTCCACGCCAGCGGCCCGAACGGACTCGGGAGCGCGCGCTCCCATGCGGAAAATGCCGCTCATGCGCGCGTGCGCCATCTGCACATAGTAGACGGGATTCTCGTCCTTCTGGCTCTTGGCCAGATCGACGTCGAACACAAACTGCGAGTCCCCGCGCCGCATCAGGAAGAAATACCGGGCCGCGTCCACGCCTGTCTCCTCGAACAGGTCGCGCAGGGTGACGAATTCACCCGAACGCTTCGAGAACCGCACCTCCTGCCCGCCGCGCATCACGCGAACCAGCTGCACGATCTCGACGTGAAAGAAATCCGCCGCGTAGCCAAGCGCCTGCATCGCGGCACGCATGCGGGAGACGTAGCCGTGGTGGTCCGCGCCCCAGATATCGATGGCCCGCTCGAACCCGCGCTCGCGCTTGTGCCGATGGTAGGCGATGTCGGGCAACAGGTACGTGTACGAGCCGTCCGACTTCCGGAGCACGCGATCCTTGTCGTCCCCGAACTCCGTGGTCTTGAGCCACAGGGCCCCGTCTTGCTCGTAGGTAAGCCCGCGAGCCGAGAGATCCTCGAGCGAGCGTTCGATCAGATGTTGGTCGTACAGCGACGACTCGAAAGAGACGACGTCGAATCGCACGCCGAACTCGCCCAGGTCCTTGTCCTGTTCGGCCCGCTGGGACTCGATCCCGACGGCGCGACAGCGGCGCACGCCTTCCTCCTCGGGCAGGTCCGCGAAGCGGCGACCCTCGCGCGCCAGAATCGACTGTGCGAGCTCGACCAGGTACTCGCCGTGATACCCGCCCTCGGGGATCTCCGTCGTCCGGCCGACCGCCTGCTGGACACGTGCCCAGAGGGAGCGGGCCAGCTTGTCGATCTGGACACCGGCGTCGTTCACGTAGAACTCTCGGGTCACCGCGTGCCCGGTCCATTCGAGCAGCGCCGCGATCCCGTCTCCGAGCGCCGCACCGCGCCCGTGCCCCACGTGCAACGGTCCCGTGGGGTTGGCGGAGACGAACTCGACGTTGACCTTGCGGCCGTGCCCGGCGCTGCTCCGCCCGTAATCAGCGCCCTGCTCGAGCACCAGCGGAAGGACGGCCGCGCGCTGCTCGCGCTTCAGAAAGAAGTTGATGAAGCCGGGTCCGGCGATCTCGATGCGCTCCACCAGCCCTTGTGGCAGCTGCAGGGCCTTCACGAGCGCTTCCGCGACCGCCCGGGGCTTTTTCTTCAGGGGTTTCGCCAGCACCAGGGCAAGGTTCGTGGCCAGGTCCCCGTGGGCGGGATCCCGCGTCGCGACGATTTCGGGCAGACCATCCCCCGGAGACGCGCCAATGCGCAGCGCGGCCTCAGCGAGCGCCTGAGGGAGCACCTCGTGCGCGTTCACTTGTCGCCGGACTTGGGCTTCTTCTTCGCGCTATCCGCGGGCTTCGTCTCTGTTCCCGGCTTGGCCTCGGCCGCCGGTTTCGACTCGGTGGGCTTGGCCGGGGCCTCGTCTTTCTGATCCGAGTGCTTCTCGCCCGCCCGCTTGTAGTCCGTGATGTAGAAGCCCGACCCCTTGAATACCAGCCCGGCGCCGCCCGAGATCTGCCGCTCGGCCATCTTGCCGCAGACGGGGCATTTCACTCGCCGATCGTCGTTCATGGTCGGGGAGAACTTCTCGAACACGTGCCCGTTCGGGCACTTGAACTCGTAGGTGGGCATCGCACAACAACTTAGCGGCTCTCTCCAGGAGGGTCAATGCACCGATCGGAGCATCAGCCAGGCGGCCAAGGTCGCGGCCTTCTCATCGGCCCGCCACGGTCCGGGCACCGCGCCACCCAATTCCGAAACCACAGCCTTCAACGCCGTAGCGGGACGCTTGAGCCGCGCGGCCGCGGTCTCGTACAGGGCGCGCTCGACCAGGGTGGTGCATGGGAGGCGCCCGGCGCGGGCCGCCCGCTCGAGCGCGGTGCGGAATAGCTGGCCCTCGAGCGCGTGCGCACGAATGTGATCGTTGCCGATGGTCGCCGGATCGATCGTGCTGCCCACAACGAGCGCGACGCCGCCTACCCGTCGTGCGCGACGGTATTCCCGGAGGAGTGCGGCGAGGGATTGGCGGGCGGCGCGTTCCACGATGCCCCGCAGGCGCCGCTCGACTTTCGGTGCGTCGGCCGGCCGCGCGCCCATGACGGCGTGGTACGGCTGGCGGGAGGTGGGAACGGACGGGTCGGAGAGCGCGATCGTCCGCCGGTCCACCACGCGGGGGGAGCGGGGCGGGCCCGCTACCAGCACGACGGTCGCCCAGCCCGACTTCACGCGACAGCCGAGGACGGCCCGCTCTAGAACTCGCGCTTCTTCATCTCCGAGAAGAAGTCCCGCAGCTCGACGTCTTCCTCGCGCTCGGGTTGCAGCGTGTCGTCGTATTGACGCCGCCGGTTGGGCTTGGCCTTGGCGGCCTTGGCGGCGTTCTTCCTCGCCAACGCCTCCAGCTTCTTGTCGTCACCTTTCGCCATCGGTGCCAGACTCCGGTCCGGGTGATTGAGAGCGCCGTGAAAAGTGTGCCAACAGGGGGATGCCGCGCAATGCCCGTAGCGAAACCCCTGCTCACCGCCACTCTTGCACCACGCGTGCGGTACGAATGTAATCGAGCCGGGGGTAGAGCCGGTCGAGATACGCGTTCCCGTACTGCTGGATGGCGTCTTGGGAAGGTGTCTCGCCGTATTCCCCATTCAGGGCGTCGACCACGGCCATCCCGTCCGTCACCATACCGATGGGAGGAAAACCGATGCGGCCGAACGTGTCGAGCCGCGGGTTGTCGGCGAGATTGATGAAGAGCTGCGTCGTGCGGCTGTTCGGCCCGGCGCTCGCGAACACGATGGTCCCCCGTCGGTTGGAGTGGCGCACCGGGTCGTCCGCAATCACCCGCGAAACCCAGGCCCGGCCCACCTGGGCGTCGGCGGGCAGGCCGAACTGAACGACGAACCCCTTGACCACGCGAAAGAAGCGCGCCCCGTCGAAGAAGCTCGCCTGCACCAGACGATAGAACCGTTCGGCTCCGAGCGGGGCCCAGTCGCGATGCACGCGCAACGTCACCGGACCGCGGCTCGTGGTGATGGCGACGACGAAGCTGTCCGGCGCCGGCGCGACCGTCTCCGCCTTGTTCGCCTGGGGGGACGCCGCTCGAGGCTTGCACCCGAGCGCCAAGAGCATGCAGAGGGGCAATAGCGTACGCCACATCATCCGTAACTCTCTGTGTGTGAGTGTCCAGTCCGCAGGTGACGAATCAAGTATGCCACCACCGCAAGATTCACTACGAACGTCGCGGCGCGCGGTGCGCTGACGTGCCGCGCCAGCGCGTACACTTCGACGGGCAGGAGCAGAGCGGTCGAAAGCACGGTCAGGTACGCCGCCCAGCGCCTGCCCAGCCATAGTCCCGCTCCTTCCACCGTGAACAGCACGGTGTACAGCAGTGCGCCGGCCGCCACGAGCACGAGACGTTGTGGGCTCGAGCCGGTGATCAGTCCCAGGAGGTGCTGCACGACTCGCCGGTCCGAGCTGGATGCGATCGCGTCGATCCAGCGCTGCGCGCCAGCAGCTACGCCAGGCTGCAGCAGCTGGAGGACGCCCAGGCCAACGACCAGGAGCAGGGCCGCCTTGCAGAACTTGTAGACCGCGATGATGCGGAGTCCCATCTCACGACCCCAGCAGCAGGTGCACCAAACGCATGACCCCGAATGCGAGCGGAGCCCCCACCCCGATTTTCGGAAGCAAGCGCATCCACGGTTGACCGTGCGCCAGCCGCGCGTGTGTGGCTCCGGTGCACGTCGTCGCCACTGCCACCGCGGCCGTGCCCGCCGTACCGGCGGCGACCCAGGGCTCGAGCACCATGGTTGTGGCGATCCCGCTCAGACTCCCGACGATCACGGCCAGGAGGAACACACTCAGCTCTCCCTGCAGCCGAGGCGGATCGTTGGCTCGACTGGGCTCCATCTGACGCGCTTACCGCACAACCGGGGGCGGGCCAATGACCGACCAATGCGCGTTACGCAGCCGCCAGCCCTCGGCCCGGTGCTCCGCCAGCCCCGTGAAAAAGCCCGCCTCGTCCACGCGGCGCCCGGCGGTGTCTGCACGAACCTCCGTGTACGAGGCGCCGACCATGGCGAGCCCGGGGCCGAGCGGATCCACCCTGAGGTCGCCTCCCCAGCGCAGCTCGATGTGGGCGATCAGGCGCGTGAGCTCGTCAATGCCTTTGGCCAGAGCCTCCGCGCTCGGGAACACCAGCCGGCCTTCGGAGGCCATGAAGAACGCCGGATCGTCGGCGAACTGCCGGCGCCACGCCGCGGGACCCTCGCGCGTCACCTCCCGCGCGATTGTTTCCATGAACGCACGGACGCTATCGGCAACGCCCGCCGCCGGAGCGGCCTCGGATCTCGGAACCGAGGTGTGTGTGGCCGCGATGCGCCACCCCTGCCGGGGCGTGCGCACGAACACCACCGTCGCGCGAATCAACGCGCGTGACCGTACGCCGTGCTCGCTCGTGACCTCGCGCACCAAGGCGGACCCGATCGCCAGGTCGCGATCGACGCGGATCGTCATCGAATCGAGCGTGAGCGTGTCGATTTGGGCGGTGAGCTCCGCCACGCTCCGCAGGCGGTCGGGCTTGGTGCTCAGTCCACCCGTTGCACCGTCGGTGAAGAGATACCCATCCGTCCAGAGGCGAGCGAGGGTGGCGGTGTCCTTCGACCGGAATGCGTCGAGCAGCTTCTGGTACAGGCTCACGAGCTCGCGCTGCTGCGCGGCGGCCCGGGATGGGCCCGCGGTCGCGCCGATCGCCGCCATCACGAGAAATGCACGGAACGTCCGGCGCATGGTCAGGGCGTCTGACGGATGTGTTCCGCCTTCCAGCGCATGGCGGAGTAGATGCGGGTTCGGCCGCTCGGATGATCGAAGAACAGGAACTCCTCGACCGGGCCGGGATCGAGCTTGCGATAGTCACCCAGCTTCAAGTCCACCAGCGCCTCCCCGTCCGGTTGAGCCGACGCGTTTAGGCCGAAGATATCCGCCTCGTACTCCTGCGTCCGGGAGTAGGTGTTGGTGACGGGCGTGAGCACGAACCCATAGATTCCGAGCAGGACCGCGAGGAGCGGAAGGGCAGCGACGTCGTCCACGCCCCGAAGTTGCCACCGGTCTCCCCAGCGCGCGAGCGCCCAGGCGATCCCCCACCGCATGAACGCGAACGCGAGGACGGTCAGGACGCCGAAGAACAAGACCGCGTTGTACGCGTGGTGCAGCACGTAATGCCCCATCTCGTGGCCCATCGTCGCTTCGATTTCCGGGAGCGTGCAGCGCTTCAACAAGTTGTCGTTCAGGGTGATGCGCTCGGTGCCGAGGAAGCCGCTCACGTTGGCGCTGACGCGGGTGGTCTGGCGCGAGGCGTCCATCACGTACACCTCGCTGACCGGGATCCCGTTGGCCCGCGCCATGCTCAAGATCGGATCCTTGATCCGCGGATCGTCGAGGGCTACGTACTTGTTGAACAAGGGCGCGATATAAACTGGGGAGACTACGGCGGCGATGGCCAGGAAGGCGATCGTCACGCCGCTGCCCCAGATCCACCAGCTCTGCCCCGCGCGGCGCAACGCGCCGTAGATGGCGATCGCGAATACGCCGCCGAAGACCAGACCCAAGACCAGCGTCTTCATCTGGTCGCCCACCCAGGCGCCGAACTGTTGCGTCGCGAGACCGTACGCGTGCTCGCGCACAAACCCCTCGTACGCGGTGAGGGGAAATAGCAACGTGAATACGACGACAAAGAACTGCAGCCAGTAGAGAAACGTCTGGAGCCATCTGAAACGAGTGATGCGTTCCGCCCAATCGCGCATCCGGGCCGACCATCCCGTCGCGAGCAACAGCATGTACACCGCCGTCGTCGCGAGGAAGTCCCACAGCAAGAGCCAGTATCCACCCTCGAAGTAGGCGTCCGAGCGTGCTCGCTTGTCCGCCGGCACTGTGGCGAGGTACGCGTTGGTGGCCGCCACCGGATCGAAGTGTGCGCTGGCCTGGGCCGCAGGCGGGATGGGAAGGGGTGGCTCCGTCGGCCCCTGGCCGAATGCGCCGGGCGCGACGAGGAGCATGAGCAAGCCAAGGGCCGGCATGGCGCTCAAGCTGGGGGTCAAGTGCTTCACACGCCAGGGTACCTGCCGAAAAAGAGCAGCGCGAACGCGGTCGTGTCTGCCACTCCGTGCGCGATCACCGACACCCAGAGATTGCGACCACCGAGGATGTAGAGCGCGCCGAACAGCAGCCCGAACAATCCCGTGTCGATCACGCCCGAGGCGCCCTGGTACCCGTGACCCAAACCGAACAGCACGGTGGTGGCGCCTAACCCCGCAAGCCACGCGCGGCGTCGACCGCCAAGTAGCTGCGCGATCCGGTTGAGCAAGTAGCCGCGATACACGAATTCCTCACCGAACCCCGCCAGGGTCCACGAAAGCGCGAGGTAGATGAAGAGCAGGTGGAGATTGCCCTTGAGCGAGGCAAACATGCTCACGTCGGGCAGCCTACCGATGAAGCGCGCGGTCAGCGGCTCGACGACGTACAGGCTCAGGAGCTGATAGCCGACGCCCGCCGTGAGCCCCAGGAGCACGACTCGCCGCCACCCTGATGGCGGGGCACGTTGCAGGCCGACGCCTCGGGGACCTTCGCGACGGAGCCACAGGGAGAGCGCACCGAACGCGACCAGCCCCGGTGTGCCGCCGAACGGGAACAGGCCGATCAAGCCGCAGGCCAGGAGGCCGATGGCGATCGCGACTTCCGCTGCCAGGAACCGGCCGTCGCGCAGGGCGTCGCGAAGCTTCGTCGTCAGGCGGCCCGGCGCTCCATCGCTTCGCGGGTCGTGCGGTAGCCGAGCCGGACCCAGAGGATCCACAGGGAGGCGTTCAGCGCGAGACCCAGGACAGGTTGTTTCAGCGCCACCAGGGTGGCGACGATGTACACGATCGGACCCGCGACGTAGGCGCGGCGGATCCGTTCGATGGTGGCGGCATCCACGTCCGAGCGGTACAGCCGACCCCGTACGATGGCCAGAAACACGAGGCCCCAGGCAAGGGCATTAATGATGAACGTGCCACAGTAAAAGGCGGCCGCCGCCGGCGCGTCCGCCGTCGCGAGATGCTCGGCGAGCACCGCCGTGGGGAACGGCACGAAGGTCACCGTGAGCAGCAACAGCCCGTTCGCGAACATGAACGGGTACCCGACGGCCCGGACCAGGCGGATCAGCTCGTGATGGTTCACCCACATGATCAGGATCACGAAGAAGCTGAGCACGAAGGCGACGTAGGAGGGCCACAGCGCCACCAGACCGGCCCACAGACCCCGTTCGCCACCCGCGGGGGGGACCCGGATCTCGAGGATCAGCAGCGTGATCGCGATCGCAAAGACACCGTCGCTGAACGCTTCGACCCGGGCCGTCCCCTCGGCCATCAGCGCGCCGCTGCCGTCAGGTCCTGAACCACACTGGCCAGCGCCCCTACCCGAGTCGGGTCGGCGGCAATCTGGCGGTCAGCCTGGAGATCCGTCGCCAGCTGCGTCAACACGCCCCGCCGCTCCGCTCCCTGGAGCTTCTCCGCGCGGCCGAGCATGCTGGTGATGGCGCCGCACCGCTCGCGCGATAGCCCGTTGTTCCGGGTGAGCTGGTCGACGTAGGCCCGCGCCACGACGAAGCTCGCAGGCCAGACCAGCTTCGGCTGGTCCTGAACGTTCAGGAAGTCGAAGTGAACCAGCTTGGCGGCGTCGATCTCGTTCTGGGAGAGGAACGCACTCGGCCGCAATTCGAGGATGTCGAGCCCGCGCGCGATCTCCGAGCTCACGATGTATCCGTTGTACCAATAGGCGGACCAGGAGCCGGCACCCTCGAGCTTGGTCGAGTCCATCGGGCCCCGGTCGAAGAACGCGATCTCCTTCGGGTGCGCGGGATCGGTCCAGTCGAAAATCGAGATCCCACCCTGATACCAGCCCTGGGCCATGATATCGCGCCCGGGGACCGGAATCAGCGACCCATTGTGCGCCACGCAGTTCTCGTTGGCGGTCTGTGGCGCCGGGAGTTTGTAATAGCTCTGGAACGTCATCTTGTTGTCGACGAGCGTGAACAGCGCGTCCGCGCCCCATTCGTGCTTGTCGGTCACGCGGCAGCGCGGCGCCAGTCCCCCGCCCCACTCGTCGGTGAACAGGATCTTGGTGCCGTCGTTGTTGAACGTCGCCGAATGCCAGTAGGAGAAATTCGAATCGGAGACAGCGGCGATCCGCTTCGGATGCGCTGGATCGCGGATGTCGAGCAGGAAACCGTACCCTTCGCACGCGCCCCCCGCGAGCCCAATCGCGGGATAGACCGTGATGTCGTGGCATTGGGTGGGCCCGAGGCGCACGCCGTTCGGACCCAGGGGGCCGGCGAATCGCTTGTCGAGGATGCCCTGAATGGCGCCCCGCAACGCGGTGCTGTCGGCCGCCGTGGCCGATCCGGTCCCGTGACGAGCCGCGACGATGCTGTCGAGCATCGGTTGGACGAAAGCCGAAGGCAGCACCCGCTCGAGGCCGAAGAACGTCGCGGTAAACGCCCCCTGGGCGCGTGCCTCGGCGGCCGTCTTGGCGGCGGCCGCGACGTCCTGCGGCGACTCGGGGTGCGTCGGCGGCGCCAGGAGGTCGGCGAAAATCCGCGGTGAGCTCACGATGTGCGCCTTCTCCGGGGCAGCCAGGGGCACCTGGATAACCTCGATGCGGAACAGGGCGGACGCCGAGTCCTGGTCCAACAGCGCGTGCGAGCACCCCGCTAGCTCGGTGGGCGAGCGGACCGGGGCCGAGCCGGAGACATAGATGTAGACGTTGGCCGTGTCGTGCGGGTCGGTGACCACGGTATGCGTGTGCGAGCCGCGGCACGTCTGCACGATCGTGATCGGCTTGGGGTGCGCGATGTCGCTGATCTCGAAGATGCGGATGCCGCGCGCGCGGTCGTGGCTCACCGTGTCTGCCACACCCTGGGTGCCGCAGTCTGCCCGGCCGTTCGGGGCCTCGTCGGAGACGAACAGCAGGTTGCGGTACACCGACACGTCGCTCTGCGAGCCGGGGCACACATACGCAGTGTGCAACGTCGGATGGCTGGGATTCGAGATGTCCCAAACCTGGTAGCCGCTGAAGTTGCCCTGAATGACGTACGGTCCGTCGAACGAGAGATCCGAGTTGATGAACCGGAAGTCCCCGGGCGCGGCCGGCATGAAGTCATGCGACGGCGGCGTGGTCGACACCAGGCGGAGATTCCAGGCCGCCTGGGCCGCGTCCATCCAGCCGGCACGCAGCCCGACGCGCGGGTCGGCGTTGGGGGAAGGCGCTGTCGCGGACGACGCGAGGTTGGCACTGTGGGCGCACGCCCCGACGGACAGCAGGCCGAGCGCCAGGGATACGGACAAGCGTTGACGCATCATGGACTCCTTTCGCCGGACAGCGCCGCGAGCATGCGGCCCATCCGGTTGATCTCGGTGGTCTGGTCGACGTTCACGTCCGACGCGTACTTGAAGATGAGGTCGTCCAGGGTGGCGCCATTGGCGCTGAACAGCTGGTTCACCATGGTGATGGCGCCCTGATGGTGCTGAATCATGAACTTGAGAAACAGGCGGTCGAATTCGGCGCCCTGCGCGGCGTCGAGCTGCGCCAGCTGGGCGGGGGTCAACATGCCGGGCATGAGCGCCCCCCCCGCGTGATCCATACCGGCCATGTCGTGGCCGCGACTCGGGACGCCGGGCGGGACGGGGAGCCCGCGCTCCCGGAGCCAGCGCTGCATGAGCGCGATCTCGTCGCGCTGGCCGACCACGATGCGCTCGCACAGGGCACGCACCGAAGCGCTCGCTCCGTGGGTGGGCGCCCAGCCCGCCATGAGAATCGCCTGCGCGTGGTGGTCGATCATGCCGGACATGAACTGCACGTCCGCGGCGTTATAGGGAGGCCGGCCGCTGTCGGCCGCCGCCTGCTGCGCACGGCCGACACTCGCCGCCAGGGTCGTGACGGCCAGCGCGCTCACGATGCACGAAAGGTTCACTGGACTAAGCTCCGAACAGGCCGCGCTTAAGCTGCGGGCGAATCTGCCGCCCCCGCAAGCGCGCTCGTTTGACGTGCCAACGGGAAACGCCGAGGTGCAACCCTAGTGGAGCCACGGCACGAGCGCCGGCACCTCCTCACGATATTGTCGATACGCGGCGCCGAAGTGACCGCTCAACAACTGTTCTTCCTGACGGATCTTGAGGATCACGCCGAGGACGATCAAGGTGAGGCCTGCCAGAGCCGCCGGCGTGCCGAGAGCCAGGGCCGTACCCGCGAGCGCGAGCAACAGGCCGGTAAGATCGGATGTCGGGTCAGGCCGTAGGGGCCCGTTCGAATGAGCCTGTGCTCCGCCTTGAGCGTGACGGTCGCGCTCCAGAGGCGCCCGAGGTGGACACGCGCCCACACCGCGAACCCGAGCCCCAGCACCACCAGGGCCAGGCCCGCCCAGGGGACCCACGCCCCGCGCGGCAAGACGGGATCGAGGAGAACCCCGGAACGGCGGGGGTGGTGGAAGAAGAGGAGGGCCGTACCACCCCAGATGAAGACGGAGTGAGCCAGGCGACCGCCAGGGATTGGCGAGCAACGGTCCTGGCGGTGGACTGCGCGGCAACGAACCAGCCGATGAGCCATACCACCCAGAGGGCCGAGATGGCGGCCGTAGGTGACACGATATTGGCGCGCATGAAATGTGAGACGAATCCGTAATCCGGAGGTTTCTAGTGCCCAGCTGTCTCGAGCGAGGCGAGGACCGGTCAGCACCGCCGGTGCCGCGCCCGTATTCGAGGGTGCCCGCGCCCCGAGATCGAGCGGTAACCGTGCGCCTCCGACAGCTCTCCCTGGTCCTACTGCTCGCCGCGGGCGCCGCGCCCGCGGCCGTCGCGCAAGTCGGTTCCACCACCGACATCATCACCGGCACGGTCACAGGACCCGATAGCCTACCCCTCGCGGGCGCCGTCGTCCAGGCGATCTCGATCGAGACGCAGGTGTCCCGCCAGCGCACCACCGACGCGCATGGCCGGTTCACCATCGTCTTCCCCGACGGCGGCGGCCAGTATCAGCTCGTCGCCCGCTACATCGGTATGGCGGCCGTCCGCGTGACGGTCGCCCGCCAGGCCGACGAGGACCGGTTGGTCGCGAACATCAGGCTCGGACTCGCATCCGTCCCGCTCGAGCCCGTGACCGTCACCGCCCGCCGCGGCCAGCGCGGGCAGGACCGGACGCCCGGGTCGACGGAGCGAGACCTGTCCCCGCAGCTGCTCGCACGCCTGCCGATCGACGCCTCCGATCTCAACACGATCGCCACCCTCGCCCCCGGCGTGGTCGGGATCGCCGGCACCGACTCGACGGACGCGGCCTTCTCGGTCGAGGGCCAGCGGACCACGGCGAACGACATCACGCTCGACGGTCTCTCCTTCGGCTCGGGCAGCGTGCCCCAGGACGCGATCCGGTCGACCCGAGTGGTGACGAGCACGTACGACGTCGCGCGCGGGCAGTTCTCGGGCGGCCTCGTCGCGTCCACCACGCGGAGCGGTACGAACGTGCCGCAGGGGTCCTACACGTACACGCTGCGCGATCAGGACCTCGCATGGGGCGGGCCTACATCGTCCCCATTCGGCCAGGGCTACACGCAGAACCAGCTGGGTGGCGGCATGGGCGGGCCGATCATCCCGAACAAGCTGTTCGTGTTCGGCGCGCTGCAAGGGCGGTGGCGCGATCAGGGCCTCACGTCGCTCATGACCGCGGACCCCGCGACGCTCGCCCGGCTGGGCGTGAGCCCCGACTCCGTCACCCGCTTCATCGCCCTCACGCAGCAGAGTGGCGCCCCGATCACCATCCCGGACCTCCCCGACGACCGTGCGACCGACAACACCGTCGGCCTCGTGCGGTTCGACTGGAACATCTCGGACGTGCAGACGCTGATGGTGCGTCTCGACGGGCGCTGGACCTCGCAGGTGCCCACCCGTCTCGGCACGCTTGCCCTCCCCCCGACCGGAGGCACGAGCACGCAAACGGGTGGCGGCGTGATGGCGTCGCTCACGTCTTACTTCGGCGGCAACTTCATCAACGAGATCCGCGGCTACGCATCGCGCAGCAACCGCGACGCGGCCGCCTACGTCGCGCTGCCCTCCGGCCGCGTGCAGGTGGGAACGCCACAGGGAGACTCCGCGCAGAGCGTCGCGAACTTGAGCTTCGGCGGCAACGTCGGATTCCCCCAGCACTCCGACGATCGCTCCCTCGAGATCACGGACGAATTCTCCTGGCTGCCCGGCGGCACCGCGCATCGCATCAAGCTCGGCCTGTACCTGAACGGGACGCAGATCGACGAGAACCAGAACATCAACCAGCTCGGCACGTTCACGTATCCCTCGCTCGCCGCGTTGGCCGCCGACAGCCCGTCCACGTTCACGCGCACGCTCGCGCCGCTCGACCGGCGGGGGACCGCCTGGAACGCCGCTCTGTATCTGGGCGACACCTGGCGCACGGGCAGCGCCCTGCAGCTCACGTACGGCGCCCGGCTGGAAACCGCACGCTTCAACGGCGCCCCCGCCCTAAACCTCACGGTGGACTCGCTCTTCGGGCTCCGGACGGATCGCATCCCCACCGAGCTGCACATTTCGCCCCGTGTGGGCTTCACCTGGATGTTCGGCGGCGACGAAGGCCCGCCGGTCATATCGTCCGCGGCGGCGTGGGAGACTTTCGCAGCCTCACGCCCACCGGCCTCTACAGCGCGGCACTCGCCGCGCCCGGCCTGGCGAGCGCCGAGACGCAGCTGATCTGTATCGGCGGCGCGGTGCCGACGCCCGACTGGTCGCTGTACGCCCAGGACCCGTCCGCCATACCGACGCAGTGTACCGATAGTGCGAGCGCGGTGACGATCACGCCGCGGCCGAACGTCACCGTGTTCGACCCCGGGTTCACCGCGCTGCGCGTGTGGCGCGGCTCGCTCGGCGTGCAGCGACGCATCCACGGCACGTACACCGTATCGCTCGACGCGAGCTACGCGCGCGGCGAGAGCCAGTACGGGTTCCGCGACTTGAACCTCGTGACCACGCCCGCCTTCACCCTGGCCGACGAGCGCAACCGCCCGGTGTACGTCCCGGCCGACTCGATCGTCGCCGCGACGGGCGCCTTGAGCTCCGCGGACTCGCGCGTGCATCCCGCCTTCGGCCAGGTGCTCGTCATCCGGTCAGACCTCCAGTCGGACACGAAGCAGCTCACGCTCGGGTTCGGCGGCCTCACCGCGCGAGGCATGACATTTCAGCTCTCGTACACGTACACGCGCGCGCGCGACCAGTCGTCGTTCGGAACCGGCGCCGCGTCGCAGGGGTTCGGCGCCGCGAGCACGGCGGGCGACCCCAACGTCCGCGAGTGGGCGACGAGCAGCTTCGAGCGGCGCCACTCCCTGCTCGGCACGGTCACATATCCGATCACGGGAGCCCTCGAGATCACCGCGATCGGCCGTCTCACGTCGGGCGCGCCGTATACCCCCATGGTGGGGTCCGACATCAACGGCGACGGCTCGCGCAACGACCGCGCGTTCGTGTTCGATCCCACCACCGCGCCGGATACCGCCGTGGCGCGCGCCATGCGCGCCCTGCTCGCGGGCGCGCCATCGGCCGTGCAGAGCTGCCTCACCGCACAACTCGGTCAGATCGCGGCGCGCAACTCGTGCACGGGCCCGTGGCAGCCGTCGCTCGACCTGCAGGTCAATTGGCGGCCCGACTGGTTCGGGCTCGACCGCCGGCTCACCCTCTCGCTCGGCACCGTGAACCTGCTCGGCGGGCTCGACGAATGGCTCCACGGCTCGGCCAACCTGCGCGGTTGGGGCTTCAGCGCCGCGCCCGACCCGGTGCTGCTGTACGTGCGCGGGTTCGATCCCACCACGCAAACGTTTCGTTATGCGGTGAACGATCGCTTCGGCGCCATCGCCGGAGCGAACGGCGGGATCACCGTCCCGTTCCAGCTCGGCATCCAAGGGCATCTCGCGATCGGGCCCGATCGGACGCGAGACCGGCTGCGCTCGGTGTTCGGGGGGGGACGGCGAGGAGGACAGGCGAGCGCGGACGGCGCGGGCCCGCCCGATTTCAGCGCGCGCTTCGCGCAGATCCTACCCAATCCGATCAGCCTCATGGTCGGCATGAAGGACACGCTGAAGCTGGACGATGCGCAGGTGACTGCTCTGAAGGCGATCGCCGATTCGCTCGACGCGCTGAACGCGATTGTACGCGACTCGCTCCAAGCGGACGTGCAAAAGGCGGGCACCCGGCCCGATCCGGGCATCCTGTTCGCGCGCATGCGCCCGCGGCTCCAGACGGGGCGCGAGAATATCCGCAAGGCGCTCGAGCGGGCGCGCGCCGTGCTGACGCCAGACCAATGGAAGCAGCTTCCCGACGCGCTCAAGTCGCCCGGATTCGGGGGACGAGGGAGCGGCGGGGGCCGGCGAGGACCAAACGACTAGCGGGAGTCTCTCATGAACATGACGACATCGATTACGGTGGGTGGGCTGGCCCTGATCGCTCTCATGACGCCCCGAGGTGCGGTCGCACAGACGCCCCAACACCCCGATCTCTCCGGACGGTGGAGGTACAATGCTGCGCAGAGCAACCGCCCGAGCGACATGATGCAGGGGAGCGATACTGGCGGCGGCGGAGAACAACGGGGCGGGGGCGGACGACGTGGTGGTGGCCGCGGCGGATTCGGCGGGCGAGGTGGCTATCGCGGCGGCGGAGGAGGCGGGGGGGGCGGCGGGATGAGCGAGGAGCGGCGGGCCCGCATGCGCCAGACGGTGCAGCTGGCCCTCCACGCCCCTTCGACCCTCTCGATCGCCGCAACCGATTCGACTGTGCTCCTGACGGCCGACACGGGCGCGGCGCTCTTGCTCTACAGTGACGGCCGCAAGTTCAAGCAGCCGGTCGACGGCGGCGGGGATGTCGAGATCAAGGGACGGTGGCAGGGCTATGACTTCGTGGTCGAGCGGAAGGTCTCGGGCGGCGGAAAGGTGACGGAGGATTATCTGAAGTCACAGGACGGGAAGCAGCTGTACGTCATTGTGAGCGTCGACGGCCTGCGGCGCTCGCTCGAGTTCCGGCGCGTATACGACGCAGCGGGGTCATGACGGCGCCGAGGTCGTCCGATTCTTCGTCGTGCCCCACTACTTGAAGACCCAGTGAGCCACGGCGGATTCGACGTTCCCATAAATCATCGCGAGCGCGGTGAGGTCGTACGCCGCGTGCGCAATCATCGGTATCCAGATCTGGCCCGTCACGATGAAGATCGTCCCGAACACGAGCCCGGTGCACATGGCCTGCTCGGCGCCCGCGAGCCCCTGGTCGGGGTAGTGCGCGAGCGCAAATAATCCGGAGGTGAGGAGCAGGATCGCGGCTTTGGCGCCCGGTCGAGCGGCGATGAGCTTGCCCAGCCGCTCGAATAGGTATCCCCGGAACACCGTCTCTTCCCCGAAGCCCGCGACGAGCATCGCCCACACGGCGGCGGGAAGGATCGCCCGGTTCCCCGCCAGGTAATGGTAGGTCCGATTGATCGGATTGGCGCCGAGCAACGGCATGACCACGGCTTTCATCAGGAACTTGAACGGGACGCCTACAGCGAGGCCGATGGCGATACTCGCGATCCAACTCTTCGGCGGCACATAGCCGATCTCGTTCCACGGCGTGCCCGACCGTCGGGCCCACGCCAGCACGAGAAGCGCGCCGAGCGGCACGGCCACGCGACCGACGCTGGGGGTTCCAGAGAGCAGGATCGCCAGCAGCGCGACGACGCCGGTCGGCCCAAATCCGCGTAGCTGCGCCGCGAACCCGTCGCGCGGCGATGCTGCGGCAGGGCCTTCGGCGTCCGGCATGGTGCGTCCTAGGCGCTCGGTCGAGGAGTGACCGTAAGGTCCCGCGGCCCCACGTACTCCGACTGCGGCCGGATGAGGTGGTCCTCGGCGTGCTGCTCGATGACATGGGCACACCAACCGGCGATGCGCCCGCAGGCGAACGTGGCAACGAACGAGCGGGGCTTGAGTCCCAGCGACTGGAGCACCAGCGCCGTGTAGAACTCCACGTTGGTGCGCAGGTTGCGACCGGGCTTCACCTCGTCGAGGACCTTGACGATCGTCTCTTCCACCGCGCGCGCCAGATCGAACAGCTTGCGGTCCTCGAGGTGCGCCGAGCTCATCTCGTCTGCCACCTTGCGGAGCACTTCGGCACGCGGATCGCGGACCTTGTAGACGCGGTGACCGAACCCCATGATGCGTCGCCCCGCCGCGAGCTCGTTCCGCACCCAGGCGTCGGCCCGGTCGCCCGAGCCGATCTCCACCAGCATGTCGAGCACCGGGCCGGGCGCGCCGCCGTGGAGCGGCCCCTTCAGTGCACCGATCGCGCCGGTCACCGCGCTCACCATGTCCGAGCGCGTGCTCGCGATCACCCGGCTCGTGAACGTGGACGCGTTCATGCCGTGGTCGATCACCGTCACCCAGTAGGTATCGAGCGCCCTGGCCGCGATCGGGTCCGGCTCCTTGCCGTGGACCATAAAGAGGAAGTTCGCGGCCCGAGACAGATCGGCGCGCGGCGGGATCGGCTCCTTGCCTTCGCTCACGCGAGCGTGCGCCGCGACGAGCGTCGGAAAGCGCGCCGTGAGCATCTTGGCGGCCGCGAGGTCCGCGGCCGGCGAGATGCTGTCGGGGTCGGCCAGGTCGAGCGACAGGGTGGCGCACGCCATGCGCAGCGCGTCGATGGGAGACGCCCTGGCGGCCGCCCGCACCACCCGCATCGTCTCCTGCGGCAGGGCGCGGAGCGCGACGATCTCACGGCGCAGCTCACCGAGCGCGTCCTGGCCGGGAAGCGCGCCGCGCCACAGCAGATGAGCCGCCTCCTCGAAGCTGACTCGTCCGGCCAGCTCCTTGAGCTCGTATCCCCCGATGATCAGCTCGCCCGCCAGGCCATCGACGTGGCTCAGGCGGGTCCGGGCGGCGACGACGCCGTCGAGTCCGCGTGCCGGTGTGGCGGTCACGGATGCTCCTCCGTCATGCTGCCGTCCGTTGGCTGACCGCGAGGATATTCCCCTCCGTATCCTTGAACCACGCCGTCTTCGCGCCGCCCGCGCTCACGATGCTGTTCTCCATCTTCATTCCCGGCATGTTGTACTCCTCAAACACCACGCCTCTCCGCTTGAGCTCGGCCACCTCGGCGATGACGTCGTCCACGGCCCAGAAGGCGGTACTCGCCCGGGAGGTGCCCGCCCCTGCCGACGGATACATGAAAACCCACGATCCGCCGCCACATTCGTAGATCACCCCTCCGGCGTACTCTTGCTTGGGCTCGAGGCCCACTTTTTCTTCGTAGAACTTCCGGGCTCGGGCGACATTGGCCACCGGGATGTACGGCACAATTCGCGCATCCTTCAACATGAAATCCGTCCTCCGATATGAAGAAGCTGAGGCTCCACCCGGTCAGGGTTGGGGCCTGAACACGTCGGTGCTCAAGTAACGGAGTCCCGAATCAACGATGATCGTGGCCACGGTCGCGCCCGAGCCGAGGCGCTGCGCCACGCGTAACGCCGCCACGATGTTGGCGCCCGTCGACGTCCCTGCGAAGAGGGCTTCCTCCCGCGCCAAGCGCCGCGCCATCGCCTTCGCGTCGGCGGTAGGGACCGGGATGATTTCGTTCACCTCGGCCGGCCTCCAGAGCGGCGGAATGAACCCGATGCCGATGCCCTCGATGTGGTGCGAGCCGGAGGCCTTCCCCGAGAGTACGGCGGACTCTGCCGGTTCCACGGCGACGATGTGCATGCGTGGATTGTGACGGCGCAGCGCGTGTGCCGCGCCGTGGAGCGAATGCGCGGTGCCCACCGCCTGTACGAAGGCGTCGACGCGCCCGTCCGCTTGCTCCCACAGCTCCTCGCCCAGGGAATGGTAGCCCGCCTCCCCGTCGCGATTGTTCAATTGGTCGCAGTACCAGTGTCCCGGCCGTCGGCTGAGCTCGTCGGCCTTTGCGATCATCCCCTTGAACAACCGCTCGGTGATTCCCTTGCCGCCGCTCGGGACGTCGGTGAGCTCCGCGCCGTACGCGCGCATCGTGTAGCGCTTCTCCTCGCTGAAGGCATCCGAGTACACGAAGTGCGCTCGATACCCCTTGGCGGCGCAGATCAGGGCGAGGGAGACGCCGGTGGTGCCCGCCGTGTACTCGACGACGGTCCCGCCCGGGGACAGCCTTCCGGCGGCCACGGCGCCGTCGACCATGGCCTGCGCCACGCGGTCCTTCATACTGCCGGTCGGGTTCGTGGACTCGAGCTTCGCGACGATGCGCGCCCCCCCCGAGCCACCGACACGACGCAGCTCGACGAGCGGCGTGTGGCCTATGGCGTCAAGAACCGCCTTCATACTTGAACGACACTTTGACCTTGGCCCGGTAGCTCTCCACCTTGCCGTCCTTGAGCTGCATGTCGAGCTGGGAGATCTCGGCCACGCGGAGGTCGCGCAGCGTCTGCCCCGCGCGCTTGACGGCGGCCGCGGCGGCTTTCTCCCAGGACTCGGTGCTGGTACCGACCAGCTCGATGACTTTGTAGACGCTCTCTGGCACGTGGGTCTCCTTGTGGGCTGGTTCGATCGATGCGTTACGAATGGCGGTTAAGCTCGTCAGACCCGGGCCCAGCGCACCTCAACTCCCTCCCCTGATCCCACGATCCGCCGGAGCAGAGCGAGGAGTGATGCCGGCGCCCCGTCACCCTCGAGCATGTCGATGGTGTCGGCGTCGACGTAATAGTCGCGATCGGTGGATGATTCCTCCTCGAGCTCATCGACGAGGAATCGGAGCTCGTCGTCATCGATCGTTCCGAGGAGCTCATTGGTGCTCTTGTCGCGCAGCTCGATCATCGTGACTCCTGGGCGGGCGAGCTCAACACCGCCCGGAAGCGAGACAGAAATCCGTCCGGGTCCGCGGGACTGAGGAGCAGTCCGTAGCCGGCCGTCGTCGGTACGTAGACCGCCCGCGTGCGATCGGTCAGATACAGGAGCGCCTTGTCCCCGTTCCGGAGACGGAACCAGCCGGACTGATAGCCGGGCAGGGCCGTTCCCATCCGGCGCCACTTCGGCCTCAGCCCGTCTTCTTGCGTCAGGTCGACGCGCCGGGCCAGGTCCACGCGCAGCTCCGCCTTCGGGATGAGTCGCCCGTACAGGTCGCCGCGTAACCGCAATCCCTCGGGACGGATCTCGAAGGTCGACGATTGGGCCCCACGGAGCGATGTCGCGAGGAGTATCACGGAGCCGAGCAGAATGACGACGACCGGGATCATGAACCAGAGATAACGGCTCGCCGCCGGTGCGATCGGGAAAACGTTCATGTCCCCGAGCGCCACGCGCTCATGATGATGGGTATCACCAGCAGCTTCACCAGCCAGTCACCCGCGTGGATCGCGGCCACCTTCCACGGAACGTTCTCCCAGAGAACCGATCCCACCAGCAGGATCACCGGAAACCCGATCCACAGGTAGAACCCGAAGTACACCGCGTTCGTCCAATGGTGGATGCCGACGAGGGCCACGAAGCGGGCGATGACGTAGGCGAGGACGAGACACCGGAGGAACTCGACGGCCAGTTTTCCCCCGGGCATCTTCGCACCCGCCATCGCTGCGGCGGGATCCATGCCGCGGGCCCGCATCCACGGCTTGAAGAACACCAGGGGACTGTACCACAACCAGCCAAGCACGAACACCGCGACGGCCGCCACCAGGACGGCCAGGTAGTTCACGTCTCCCATCGCTCGCTCTCTCTCCTTATTGGACGGCCGTTATCCCTTGACGTAGGACAGCTTCTCCGCCACCCGTCCGTCCCGCACCCGAAACACATCGACTCCCCGGATGTGGCCGCGCTGTCCTTCCTTCACCCAGGAATACGCCCAACGCACGACGCAGCGGTCGCCCGTGCCGAATATTTCCTCCGTATCGAAATGGGCCTGAGGCGAGCGGGCAAAGAACTGCTCCCAGAACGTCCGCACGTGAATCTGCCCCACAAAACGCTCGCCGTCCGGCTGCGGTCGCGTGTTCTCGAACGCGCAGTCGTCGGTCATGAGCGCCATGATGGCGTCGACGTCGTGGCGGTTGAACGCGTCGTTGAAGCGTTCTACCACTTCGACGGCGCCGCTGGGCGGTTGGGAGATCATGGCGTGAGGCGACGAAGTTGCCGCGGAAATCTCTGCTTCGCCAGACGCCATCCTAGTCTTGGCGCTGCGGGCCCACGCGGGGCTTCTCCCGTGCCTGCGCGAGCATCCGCTCGGCGAAGTCCAGGCGCTCCTGCGTTTCCGTGAGCTCCTGGCGCAAGCTGGTGACTTCGGCGTCCAGTGCCTCGAACCGGTCCGAGAGCTCACTCCCGCCAGCGGAGGCTGGCGAGGGCGTCTGCCGCAGACGCCGGGCCCACAACCCGAACCCGAGCGCGACCACGGCGTGGATCAGGGCATGCCCCGGCGCGTCCGGCCGCCAATATAACCCGATGGCCACCAGGTTGAGCACGCTCAGCGCGACGGCGATCGGGTACCAGGTCGAGGGTTTGAAGATCATGGGAGCGTAGGCGCAAGACGCGCACGCTTACGCGAAGGTTTCGTCACGGTAGACGGCGGCCTTAGGCGGCCCGTCCCACCAGACGCGGGCGTTTCCCGCGCCGGACATCCCCCATCACGGCCGCGAGGTAGACTTGCGCCGCCCGGAGCCCCTTCCGCTTCCCACCATAGGTGGCGTCCCCGAAGAACTTTTGGTGGCGCGGGCCGTAGCTCCCGTCGCGCCGCCCGTGGTAGCTGACACGCACGAACCAACCGTGCGTGCGCGTCGAAGGTTGATCGATCCGGCTGATGCCACGGCGCCGGTGTGGTCGCGAGCGGGTGTTCTTCATTGGAGCCTCAATGACGGATCTCGCCTAAGCTGCCGACGGAATGCGCTCGGGCGCAACCACCGGTTCACTCATCCAATCGGATGAAGTAACCAGAGATTCGCCACCCGCGCTTCCTGTCAAGCATGGGGACGACCGTCTCTACCACCTGCCGATCACCCGCAACGGTCGTTTCGTACTGGAAAACCACATACTGCCCTGGTGGCGCATTGGGCAGATCGGTCCTGTACCGGGCCATGATTTGGCGCCTAGCCCCGAAGGGTTCGAAGGACCCGCGCGCCTTCTTCACGGCCTGCTCCCACTTTGGCTTGGTCACGGCGATCTGAAACGAGAGGGCGGCCTCGTCCCAGCTTTCGGCGATTTGACCCTTGTCCACAAGGGCGAGCCAGGCGTGCGCGGCCGAGTCGGCGGCATGGATGGCTGCGGCCGTGTCGACCGGTGTTTGACTCGCGAGGGCTGCTGAGAGTGTGGTCGCCAGCAAAGAGGCCGCGAAGGGGATGCGGAACGAGGGCTTCGGCATCAGTATCTCCAAGACGGGAGCGGCGGCCTAACGCATCGCGCTTAAGCTGCGGCGTGCGGCGGCCGCGAGCAAGAGAGACCTCATCATAGAACGACTAAGGTCTTCCAATGCGAAAACAATACTACCTTCGACCGTCAAGTCGCGGACTCTTGGCATGGGATGTGGACCGGTTGGTAGAGCTCTCTCGGAACTTGCCGCGGAAGCGAGTTGCCCTGAGTAGCATCCGTGAGCTCGACGACATCTGGGCGGGCATGGACGAGCGAGCCACGTGGCGCGGACTACTCGAGCACATGCAACTGATCGAAGAAGCGGATCTGTCGTTCCCGATAATCCTCTCCTCGAGCGGCGCCGTGATGGATGGCATGCATCGCGTCGCCAAGGCGGCGCGACAGGGTCGCACGGAAATCGAAGCCGTTCAGTTTGACGAGGATCCCGAACCGGACTATGCGGGACTCGGGCCGGAGGAATTGCCTTACTGAGGCGGCGACCTAACGGATGCGGCCGTCCGAGTCACAAAGCGGACGGCCGTCATGACAATCCTCTTCCCGCTTCAGCGCGTCGCGTAATCCGTAAAGACGTAGTCTCTCTTCTTCACGATCGTATGGCACGCGAATCCACACTTGGCGTCGTTCCCCTGCGGCGGCACGTCCGCCGCGGTGCCGGGCGTGAACGTCCCGGACGCGGGCGTATACTTGAACACGGCCCAACCCCACCCGCCGCTGTCCGCGAACCTCTTGCTGTCCTTCACCATGAAGTCGACGTCATGCTGTGTGCCCGGCACGGTCGCTGCGGGGAACACCGCCATCTTTTTCGGGCTCCAATGGAGCTTTGCCATCTTGGAGCCGTCGGGGAACGGCTTGCCGTTGCCGGGAACGCCGGCCCGGTACGCGTCGATCATCACCGGATTCGCGAGGATCGCAGCGAACAGGTCTCCGTCCTGACTGATGGAGACAACCTGCCAGCCCTCGTATCCCTTGAATTCGGAAAACGCGAGCCCACCCGGCACCTTCAAGGTGTACTTGTCCTGGGCGGACACGGCGCGGCCGCCCAAGGCACTGACGAGCGCCGTCACGATAGCGATCGTCCACGTGCGTCTGCTCTTCATCACCAGTTCCTCCCTTATCAAAGATTGGCGGCTAACGGATCGCGCTTAAGCTGCGGGCGCAATGCCCACGGGGGCAAGGCGGCGGAGCGCCCATCAGACGGCACGCCTCCTACGCCGGACCCGCCCCATCTAGCACGAATGAAAACGCAACCGTTTCTCCCGGCGATTCGGTGCCCCCAACCGAGGCATACAGCTGCATCGCCGGGCGGTTCGTGCGATCGGTGAGCACCCACGCTTCCTGGCATCCAAGCCTACCACCCAACTCGAGCAGCGTTTGAAGCAACTTCTTCCCGAGACCCCGACGCGTATGCGTGGGGGCCACTC
>DASZCN010000082.1:0-2035 GCA_035943095.1 Gemmatimonadales bacterium
AATTCTCAGAGCCCGTACCGCCCGTCGTTCATTACCAACGGCACGCTCGACGGCGATGCCCATCCCGCGGTCGTCCTGATCATCATGGACGTCGCGGGGACGCCCGCGTTTCGCTGCTCGGGCACGCTCATCGCCCCGAAGCTGGTGCTCACGGCCGGCCACTGCGCCGGCGAGCCCGGCGAGTTCTCTGGCTTGCGCATCTTTAACGAGGCCGACGTCCAGGACGACCCGACCTATCCATTCCCGGGCGGCCCGAACACCATCGAGGCCACCGCCTGGCACTCACACCCGCTCTTCACCGAGAGCGCGTTCTTCCTGCACGACGTGGGAGTCGTCCTGCTCTCCAAGGCCGTCAAGCTCAGCGCAGGCCAGTTCGGCAACCTGCCCACGCAGGACCAGCTCGACGGGCTCAAGAACGGCTCCGCCACCACCTTCACCGCCGTGGGGTACGGCCTGCAGGAGATCAACCCGGTGCACATCGAGTCCCTCCGGATCCGCATGTTCGCCGAGCCGCACCTGATCCAGATCAACACGACAGGCACGGGCGACTTCTCGATGCTGCTGTCGAACAACGCCTCGACCGGTGGGACCTGCTTCGGCGATTCGGGCGGCCCCAACTACCTCGGCTCGAGCAACGTGATTGCCGGCGTCACCTCGTTCGGGCGTAACGGCAATTGCGCGGGGACCGGAGGAGTGTTCCGGATGGATCGGAAGAACGTGCTGGACTTCGTAGGTCAATACTTGAAGTAGGTTCGAAGTAGGCTCAAGTCTCTGGGGCGAGCGGACCATGGATCCGCTCGCCTTTGCCGCGTTGTAGTCCTCCATCCGACACGCCGGTTCCGGCGTTTCCCGCCGTCCTAAGGCTTCGCGTCTGATACTTCCCTCGAAGCGTGATCGCTAACGTAGCCCCCGGTAGTTAGCGGTCCCACTTCACGATGGAGGTTGTATGAAGCCGACCATGTTTCACGCGTCTTGGACCGTAGCAGCCCTCCTCGTGCTAGCGGGGTGCGGTGGCTACAACAACCCGATGTCTGCGGGCGGCGGCGGCGGGGGCGGAGGCGGGGGCGGGGGGGGCCCGTCGGGCAGATCATTGTGGGCAACATCCTCTTCAAGAGCGCTCACAACGGGAGCCAGAACCCCGCAGTGGACACCGTGGCGGCGGGGAGCACCGTCACCTGGACCTGGAACGAGAGCGGCACCCCACACACGGTCCAGTCAACCGGGTCTCCAATTTTCCGGAACAGCGTGGTGATGAGCGACGCCAATTCGACGTACGCGGTGACGTTCAACACGCCCGGGACGTACACGTACGACTGCGCCATCCACGGAGCAGCCATGAGCGGAAGGATCGTGGTCCAATGAAACCGACGATCTATGCTCCCTGGCTGGCCGTCGCGGCCCTGGCCGCGTGCAACAATCTCTTCGCCCAGCACCACCCCGGGGCCGACGTTCACCGTCGTCCGGGCCCGGGGCGACAGCGCGGCGGTCGCGGACACGCTGGACAAGTTTCGCGCCGCGCTCGGCGGCAGCCTGAACGCGCCTAACTCTGCCCCCGCCACAAGCGGCCGGCGCGAGATCAACTGGGATGGGGTGCCCGCCGCCCTGACCAACGTCGACACCTTCCCGGCGGCCTTCTTCAACGTCAACTCGAAGCGGGGGGCCGTGTTCGCCACCCCCGGCACCGGCCTCAGGGTGGATAGCAGCGCCTTCGCATCGGTCAACGCAGGCCTGGGAGACCAGTTCGCGGCGTTCTCGCCCAAGAAGCTGTTCATGGCCGTCGGCTCGAACCAAGTCGAGGTCGATTTCAAGGTGGTGGGTACCACGACCAACGGGCTGGTCAAGGGGTTCGGGGTGGTCTTCACCGACGTCGACCGGGCGGCCTCGACACGCGTCGAGTATTTCGACGCGAATGGCGTCGAGATCGCCAACATCCCGGCGCTGGCCCATCTCGGCGTCAAGGAGTTCACCTTCGTCGGCGCAGTCTTCGACTCGGCGATCGTCGCGCGGGTGCTGATCACCAGCGGGGATGCGGCGT
>DASZCN010000083.1:0-26339 GCA_035943095.1 Gemmatimonadales bacterium
CCCGCCCCCGGGGTGGCGCGGGCGCGGCCACGTGCTCCGGGGTCGTGTCCGTCGCCGGCGCGGGCCTCACGACGACCTGGGGGACTGTATCCGCGCTAAGGCCGCCTTCCACCTTCTTCCCACCGCGCAGCGCCAGCGCGGCGCCCCCGACAGCGACGACAACCAGCACGCCGGCCACAATCGGGAGGGGGATGCGCGCGCCGCGCTTCCGTGGGGGGGGCGCCGCCGGGAAGAGGATCGGGGTGGGCCGGCGGAGCCGTTCCGTCGGGGCGTCGGCGTCGGGGCGCGTCGGGGGCATGGAGGGGGTCCGGCGGCCGCGTGGCGCGCCCAGCACCGCCGCCACGCCGTCGGCGAACTTGGCCGCGGATTGGTAGCGGTCAACCGGACGGCGGGCGAACGCAGAGTCGAGCGTCGCCTGCAATCCCGGTGGAAAGTGCAGGTCGGGCCGCGCGTCAGCGAGGGATGCGGGCTCGTCGGTGAGGCGCTTGACCATCGTATCCTGCACGGTGGTCCCCTCGAACGGGAGCTTGCCCGTCAGCATCTTGAAGAACACGAGCGCGAGGGAATAGACGTCGCTCCGGCCGTCCAGCGGGTCACCCGAGAGCTGCTCGGGGCTCATGAATTCGGGAGTCCCCACCACGAGGCCGGTCTTGGTCACTTTTTGGCTGTCGCCGCTGCCCCCGCTCACCCCGCCCACGGCCTTGGCGATCCCGAAGTCGACCACCTTCACCACGTCCGAGCCGTCGCGCGCGCGCGTGAGCATGATGTTGTCTGGCTTCAAGTCCCGGTGCACGATGCCGAGATCGTGCGCCGCCTGGAGCGCGTCGGCCACCTGAAGGAAAATGCTGGCGGCGCGCCCCACCGGCAGGACCCCGTCGCGGGCGAGTACGTCGGTGAGCGGCTCGCCTTCGACGAACTCCATCGCGAGATAGATCAGCCCTTCCGGTGTCTCCCCGAAGTCGTAGATCGCGCACACGTTTGGGTGCGTGATGCGACTCGCGTTCGCCGCCTCGCGATTGAAGCGCGCCACCGCTTCGGGGTCGTGGACCATCGAGGGATTCATCACCTTGATCGCGCTGCGACGGCCCATCTTCACGTGTTCGGCAAGGTACACCTGCCCCATCCCCCCTTCGCCGAGCTTCTTCATGACGTGATAGCGGTCCGCGACGACTTGACCGACGAGATCTTCGGTGGGCCCCGAAGAACGCAGTGTCTGGCCGTCGTGGGGACAGAACCGCACGTCGTCGGCATATTCGGTCGAGCAGACGGGGCAGATCTTCACGTCGACATCTCGATGCGAAGCAGTTTGTCGCCCACGAGGACGCGGGAGTTGTGCCCCAGCGGGACGTCGCCACGCGCGGAGATGGCGACACCGTTCCGGCTGTTCGCGTCCACGACCACGAAATCGGCATCCTCCGAGCGGACTAACGCGTGGCGCGCGCTCATGGAAGGATCATACGGGAAGGTCCAGTCGCCCTGCTCGCGCCCGATCGCAACGTCCCGGCCCGGAGAGAGTTGAATCACGTCTCGCGCGCTCCCGTCAGAGCGGAGCTGGGTGAGGCTCGCGATGTCCGCGCTCGGGCTGAGGCTGCCCATGCGCTTCGTGGCGTCCGCGTCGGGAGGGTGGGGCCCCGGGTAGCCCAGCCGCCGGAAGCGAATCACTTGCGAGCCGATCAGCAGGAGGTCACCGTCCGCCAGCAGGTGCGGCCCCTCGAGAAACACCCAGGTCCCGTTCCGGCTGCCCAGGTCGCGCACCACGAGGGTGTCCTGCTCCCAGGAAATCTTCGCGTGCAGGGGCGACAAGAAGACGTCCTCGGGGAATCGGATGTCAGCGTCCTGCCGGCCGATCGTCGTGTCCGGCGATTTCCGCTCGAATCGCTTCACCGGGGCGCCGAGGTCGTCGAGCAGCACGAGCGTAATGGCCGAGCCGGCGCGCGACGCGCCAGAGCCCGCGCGGCGCGACCCGCCCAGCTCAGCTACGGCCGCCCCACACGTGCCGCAGAACTTGGTCGCCGACCCGACGGGAGATCCGCACCGGGCACAGGTCGGCCCCGACCCGGGAGCCGTCAGGCGGCGACCGCAGTGCGAGCAGAATGGCCGGGCGGCGCTGGCCGAGCCGCCGCAGAACGGGCAGGACACGGATTCGGCCGGGTTCGGGAGGGGGGCCGCCGCCGCCCGCGCGACCACCCGGGTGCCCTGGGCAGGTGCCGCTTCAGCCGCCATCGCCTTGCGTCCACTCGACTTGCCCATCGGCTTGCCGCAGTCCATGCAGTACTGCGCGCCGGGGTCATTGTCGCGGCCGCAATACGGACAGGCGGTCACTGGCGGGAGTCCTCCACAGGCGGCACAAGTTACGATCTGCCAATCGATTCGGCAAATTGACTCGCCGGAATGCCGGATGCTACCTTGCGCGTCCTGTGCGAACGGTCGGCGTGCTGCTCGCGTGCGTGGTGACCGGATGCGCGGGCCCCCCCCCGCGTGCCGGTACTGCGCCCGTCCCAGTTCGCACGCAGCCGACGCCCACGGCGGCCGCGCGCGAGTCGCTCCACATCACCGTCGTCTACCCGGCCGCTACCGACGTCATTCAATCGCACGACTCGGCGTTCCTGTTCGGCGCGGTTCGTGGCAGCGGCGAAGGGCCGCGAGGCTTTACGATCGACGGCCGTCCGGTCCCGCTGCGGGCGAATGGCGCGTGGATCGCCTGGCTCCCGCTGCCCGCCGATACCCTCGCGCCGTTCCGCCTGGCTGCGCGCGCGGGTGCCGACTCTAGTGTGACGCTGTTTACGGCGCGCGTCGCACCGCAGTACCGGCCACCGGCCAATCGCGCAGCCTGGATCGATACCACGAGCTTCACACCGGCGGGCAGCCTGGCACTCCCGCTGGGCGAGGGCATTCTCCTGACTGTCCACGCCGCCCCCGGCGCCTCCGTCCGCCTCGTGCTGCCGTGGGGCTCAACCGTGCCGCTCGTTCCCGATTCGCTGCCAATTCAGCCGCCGTCGGGCGTGCGCGCGTTCGCAACCGATACCGCTGCGGTTCATCTGCCGCGCGGCGAGGGGCGTTACGTGGGCTGGCTCCCGGCCGCGCCCGTGTGCCCGGACGGACGCACGGCCTGCGCCATGCTGACCGCCACGGTGGGAGCGGATAGCGCTTCGGCGCGCTGGCCACTCACGATCAGCGCACTCGACATGCGATTCCCGACCGTCGTGGTGCTGAACGACGATACCGCGCATACCGGAACGACGGACAGTCTCACTCCCGGGCGCGCCGTGCCGCACGGGACATACAACTGGTTCTTCCCGACGGGAACGGAGGCAACGCTGTCCGGCCGGTGGAACGATCAGGCCCGTCTGCAGTTGTCGCGGGACGCGGTGGCGTGGGTGAACGACGCGGACGTCGTGCCGCTCCCCGCGGGCACACCGCCACCGGGCGGTGTGGTGGGGTCGGTTCGGCTCGTGCCGGGGCCGAGATCCGTGACGCTCCGCATCCCGCTGCCCACGAGACTGCCGTTTCAGGTGACGGAGCGCGATCGGGCCCTCACGGTGCGCCTCTACGGCGGCGGTTCCGACATCAACTGGATGCAATACGGCGGCACCGATCCGCTGGTCCGGCGTTTGAGCTACGCCCAGCCCGTCTCGGACGAGGTGACCATTACGGTCGACCTGACCCGCCGGGTGTGGGGATACCGCGCGCGCTATGACGGCCGCGACCTACTGCTCGAGATCCGCCGCCCGCCCGATATCGCGGCGGACCACCCGTTGCGAGGTCGGACGATCGTGCTCGACCCCGGGCATCCGCCGCTCGGCGCCACGGGGCCGACCGGTCTCTGGGAGCCGGTGGCCACTCTGGCGGTGGCATTCAAGGCCAAGCGCCTGCTCGAGGCCGCCGGGGCGACCGTCCTCCTGACGCGCACCGACTCGACCCCGATCGAGCTGTACCCACGGACGCACTTCGCCGAGCTGCACGACGCCGATGTGCTCGTGTCCATTCACGCCAACGCTCTTCCCGATGGAGTCAATCCGTTCACCAACAACGGGACCAGCGTGTATTACTTCCACCCGAAGAGCGAGCCGCTCGCGCGGGCCCTCGATCGTGCGCTCGTGGCCGAGCTCGGCGTGCGCGACCTGGGGATGGGGCGGGGAGACTACGCGCTGGTACGCCCGACGTGGATGCCGGCCGCGCTGACCGAGGGACTCTTCATCATGCTGCCAGACCAGGAGGCCATGCTCGCGAGCGAGGAGGGGCAGGGGCGCTACGCGCGTGGCGTGGTGCGGGGGATCGAGAACTTCTTGCGAGAGCGGGCGCGGGAGCCGTGACCACTTCGCACTCTGCACTCCGCATTCTGCTGTTCGTGATCATCGCCTCGCGCGCAGAAGCTCAGGTCGATCCCTCCGCCCCCTGGCGCACCCTCCACACGCCCCACTTCCGCATTCACTTCCTCCCGGCGTATCGCGCCGTCGCGTTGGTCGAGGCGCGCGAGGCCGAACGGTCGTATCGGTTGCTCGCGACCGAGCTGCATCCGCCGCGGGGCATCGTGGACATCACGCTCGCCGATGATATCGACGCGTCAAACGGGTTCACAAGCGTCGTTCCGTCGAATCGAATCACGATCTTCGCCGCGCCGCCGGCAGGCGACCACGGCCTGCTGTTCTTTGACAGCTGGCTCCGGCTCGTCACCACGCACGAGCTCGCCCACGTCTTTCATCTCGACCGCACGAAAGGGATCTGGAGCCCGCTCCAGCATGTGTTCGGCCGAGCCCCCGGGCTGTTCCCGAACGAGTATCAGCCGAGCTGGGTGGTCGAAGGACTGGCGACGTACTACGAATCCAAGTTCACGAACGGTGGCCGGGTGAGGGGGAGCTTCCATACACAGCTGCTGGAGGCGGACCAGGCCGCCGGAGCGGGGGGGGGGGCGTCGCGGTCACCATGGGACGCCACGCTGTTCACGCGCTGGGCCGACGGGCTGGTCCCCTACGCGTACGGGAGCCGCTTCCTTCATTATCTCGCGGGAACGGCCGGCGACTCGGTCGTGCCACACCTCGTCGAAGCGACCTCGGCGCAGCTGATCCCGTTTCGTGTCGGCCGTCAGGTGTCCCGAGTCGCGCCGGGGCGGTCATTGGCGGAGGAATGGCGCCGCGGCACCCAGCCCGCGCCCGAGACGAGGGCCGCGGACGCGCTCCCGCCCCCGGCGCGCGTAATCGATTCGCTGCTCCGCACCGAGCCCGTTCCCCGCGTGTCTCCGGACGGCCGTCGGGTCGCGTACGTGCGGGATGACGGCAAGGGCGCGAGCGAGCTCCGGGTGATCGACGCCGCGACCTTCCGAACGCTTGCGGCACATCAGGTGAACGGCGGCGTGGACTACGATTGGGTCGGGGACACGCTGGTGGTGGCCCAGCTCGATTTCACTTCTCGCTGGCGCCTCCGGAGCGACTTGTACCGCTGGGTACCGGCGACGGGAGCGTGGCGCCGGGCGACGTACGGCGCGCGTCTTGTCGCGCCCGCCGGCGGTGGCGGACGTTTGGCGGCGATCACGCTCGGACCGGCCTCGGGGCAACCCACGGTGCCAACACCCGCCGACTCGGGGGGAAGCCAGGTCGTCTGGACGGACCTGGCCCTGTCGCCGGATGGGCGGTGGGTGGCCGGGATCCGCTCGGCGGAGGGACGGTGGTCACTCATGCTGTGGCCTGCCACAGATCCCCGGGCGGCGGTGGCGTTGCTCGAGACGCGGGGCAGCATCGCGGATGTGGTGTGGAAGCCAGACGGGGAGCTCTGGTTCGTGGCTGACCCTACCGGGCTTCCGCAAGTCTATCGTTGGACCGACTCCGCGGCGGTGCAGCCCTTGACGGCCGAGCGCCTCGGCGCGCGCGCCCCGGCGCCCCTCGAGGATGGCGGTTTGCTCTACGCCGGGCTTACAGCCCGGGGGTGGGAGCTGCGCCGCACCGCGGCAGGCGCCTCGGCGCGGAGCGGAACCGTGACCTTCGCGGCGCCCCTGCCGTTCGATTCAGCGCCGTCTCCGGCCGTCGCCGTGCGCGAGACCGGGTATTCCCTGTGGCCGTCGCTACGCCCGCATTTCTGGCTACCCGTGTTTCAGGACGAGGGATCGACGGGGCGGTTCGGCGGCGCGCTGATCGCCGGGGCGGATGTGGTCGGGCGATACGCCTATGCCGCGGATCTACTCTTCTCACCGCAACGGTCCCGCCTCGGCGGCGATGTCGTCCTTGTCGCCTCCAGGCTCGGCAACCCGGTGTTCGACCTCTCGGCATCGAGCTCGTGGGGCGATCTCGGGCCGCTCGCCGTCCCCAACGTGACGCTGTCGGAGCTGGACCAGGCGGCGGCGCTCGGTGCGTCGTTCCTCACGCTCCGCTGGCGCGGCGTGACCAGCCTGCGTCTCGCCGCGGAGGTCGAGCGGACGGAGTTCGCCTCCGTCCCGGACACATCGCTCGCGACGGTGTGCGCCGGGTGCGGCCGGCAAGACGTCTACGGCGGCTCGGCGACACTCACGGTGTCGCGCCTGGTGGCGGGCGCCGTGTCGGTTTCGCCGGAGGACGGGTTCGCCTGGTCGGGGACGTATCGGCGGCGCGAGGAGGAGGGAACGACGCGCTGGTCGAACGAGCTGCGCTCCCGAGTCGCGCTCTACGCGCACGTGCCGGGTCTCGGCGGCTTCGCGCACCACGTTCTGGCCCTGCGCATCTTCGCCGGGGCCACGAACGGGCCGCTCGGGACATTGTTTCGCGTCGGGGGCGTGACGCCCCAAGGCGTGAATATCTTCTTTCCCGTGTCACTGACGGCATCGCGGGCCTTCCCGCTACGCGGGTATGCCGACGGCGAGGTGCGCGGCGAGCGCGCCGTCGCGGGCAGCGTCGAATACCGACTGCCCCTCGCGCTCGTGGGTCGCGCCATCGGTCACCTTCCCGTCGGTGTCGACCGGCTGTGGCTCAATGCGTTCACCGATGCGGGGGACGCCTGGGCACCCGGTGTTTCCCCACGGCTCACCCGCCTCTGGTCCGCGGGCCTCGAGGTCGCGGGTGCCGTGACGATGGGCTACGACTTCCCGTTGTCCGTCCGGCTCGGCGTCGCCGAGCCGCTCGCCAATCCGCCGTCCGGCGTCGCGCGGCGACCCCAGGTGTACGCCGCACTCGCGTCCGACTTCTGAGCACCCTGCGAGGGTCCGCGTGTTGACACTGACTCCGGCGCCTCCCTACCTTTTTGGCGACCCTTCGGAGAATTGATGTATTGCTCCCGTTGCGGCACCCAGAACGACGACGCCAGTAAGTTCTGCCGCTCCTGCGGGCTCGACCTGACCGCCACGACGCCCGGCGGCGTCGCCCGCGAGCATGAGCCCGACGTGACGGAAGTCGATCTCGTGCGAGAGCAGTTGAAGGACGAGTACGAGATCCTCGAGGAGCTCGGCCGCGGGGGCATGGCCATCGTCTTCAAGGCGCGTGAGCGGCAGCTCGAGCGCGACGTCGCCATCAAGGTGCTCCCCTTCTCCCTCGCGTTCGACAAGGAATTCGTCGAGCGCTTCCAGCGCGAAGCCCGCACATCCGCCAAGCTCGAGCATCCGAGCATCATCCCGATCTACCGCGTCGGCAAGTCCGGCCGGGTGATTTACTTCGTGATGAAGTTCCTCCGCGGCAAGCCGCTGTCGTCCGTGCTGGCAGCCCGGGGAACCCTGCCGCCCGGTGAAATCCGCCAGGTCCTCGTCCAGGTCACCCGCGCGCTCGCGTACGCCCACAAGAGCGGCATCGTGCACCGCGACATCAAGCCCGACAACATCATGTTCGACGAGCACGGCCTCGCCGTCGTCACGGACTTCGGGATCGCGAAGGCGGCTTCGGGCGGCAAGCTCACCGGAACCGGGATGTCGATCGGCACGCCGCACTACATGAGTCCCGAGCAGGCCAGGGCGCAGCCGCTCGACGGCCGGTCGGACATTTATTCGCTCGGCGTAGTCGCCTACCAGTGCCTGACGGGTCGGGTCCCGTTCGACGGCGAGGACTCCTTCTCCATCGGCTACAAGCACATCATGGAGGAGATCCCCACCCCGCCCCTCGAGACCTACGATCAACGCACGCTCTTCGAGGTCATCAAGAAGATGATGGCGAAGTCCCCCGACGACCGGTTCCAGAACGCGGAGGATCTGGTGCAGTCGCTCGAGGCGGGGGGGGGCCTGGTGGCCGTCGGTCTCGCCACCGCGCCCACCAAGGCCATCCCATCGCTCGCCGGTGCCCGGCTGGCGTCGGCGGCCACGACGCCGCTGCCACGCGTGCCAGACGTGCACAAGCGGTCCGTCGCGGCGGGAATCGCGCTCTGGGTGGTGGTCGTCGGGATCGGGCTGGGCGCGCCCGGGCTGTACGCGTACAAGAAGGGGCTGCTGTTTTTCGCCCGCGCGGCGACGGCCGACTCGACCAAGGCGTCGAGTGTCGACACCGTGGCCCAGCGCCTCCTCGCCGACACGGGTTCCCCGTCGGACACGGCGACCGCGGTCATCACGCCGCATCCGGACACCGCGCACGCTCGTCCCGTGGCCCCGGGCACGCCGGGGCGCCTCACGCTCCAGGGCCTGCCGAAGGGCGCGCGCGTCACACTCAACGGGCTGCCGTTCCGCGGCCCGCAGGGCGACGTACCACCGGGCACCTACCGGCTCGCCGTGCGGGCGACCGGGTTCGCGCCGTTCGACCGTCAGGTCGTGATCACGCCGGGCGCGGCGTCGACCATCAAGCTGGAGCTTCAGTCTGCGGACGAGGCCTCTGAATCAAGCGGGGCTGGACCCTGCGACACCTATGGACCTGCGTACAATCAGGATCATATGTGCTGGGATGCGCGGCCGGTGCCACTCTCGGCCACGGCCATTCCGATTCCGGCGGGCTCTACGAATTTCCCGCGTCCCGCCATCCTGCTGGTGCACGTCTCGCGCGACGGCGAGACGATGGAGGCCCGCCTGTACTCCCGATCCAACCTGGACACGTTCAACGATCAAGCGCTGGACGTCGCGAAGAACCTGCGGTGGAATCCTGCACAGAAGAACGGCGAGCCCGTGGATGCGTGGGTCCAGTGGCTGTTCCAGCCGGTGAGGCAATAATCCACATCGATCCGACGGCGTTCATCGCTCCGGGCGCGATCGTGCTGGGAGACGTGACGCTTGGCGCGCGCGCCAGCGTGTGGTATGGCGCGGTGCTCCGCGGGGACGTGGACGCCATCGTGGTTGGCGAGGCGAGCAATCTGCAGGACGGCACCATCGTCCATGTGGATAGTGGTCTCCCGGCGCGCATAGGTGCTCGCGTCGGTGTCGGGCACCGCGCCATTCTGCACGGGTGCACGGTCGAGGACGACTGCCTGATCGGCATGGGGAGCGTGCTGCTGAACGGAGTGCACATCAGCACCGGCAGTGTCGTGGCAGCGGGCGCGGTGGTGCCGGAGGGTACGCTGGTGCCGCCGCGCTCCCTCGTAGTCGGCGTCCCGGCGCGGGTCACACGTCCCGTGGACGAGGGCCTGCGGCAGCGGATCGAGGACACCTGGCGGCACTACGTCGAGGAAGCGAAGCGGCACCGGAGTGGTGCGTTCCCAATCGTGGGAACAAGTTTGTGATGTGAATTGTTGAACGTCGCGGAAGGCCGCGGTTCCCGCGAGGTGTTGCTCCGACGCCCTGACGAGTCTACCTTGACCCTCCGCGCTTTTCTGCGGTGCGCGCCGTTAAATTCACACATGCCACAAGTTGGTGAGCAAGCTCACCTCCGCGAGGGACGAGCCCGCATGACCGCTTCCACCCGTACCGGGACGCTCGATCTGAGCCCCAACGCCGTCACCGTACTCGAGCGGCGCTACCTGGTGAAGGACGACCAGGGGCGACCTGTCGAGCGACCCGAAGACCTGTTTTGGCGCGTGGCACGCATTATCGCGGAGCCGGAGCGTGCGTATGGCGCCTCGGACAAGGCGGTAGAGGGTCTGGCGGAGACGTTCTTCGAGCTCATGGCCTCGCGGGCGTGGATGCCGAACTCGCCCACCCTGATGAACGCCGGGCGGCCTTTGGGACAGCTCTCAGCGTGTTTCGTCCTTCCGGTGGACGACGCGCTCTCGAACGGCCAGAGCGGCATCTATGATACGCTGCGCGCGATGGCGCTGGTGCACCAGTCGGGTGGAGGCACCGGCTTCTCGTTTTCCCGCCTGCGGCCCAAGAACGACGTGGTGCGCTCCACGATGGGCGTGGCGTCCGGTCCCGTGTCGTTCATGAAGCTGTACGACGCGTCGACGGACGTGGTGAAACAGGGCGGGACTCGCCGCGGTGCGAACATGGGGATCCTGCGGGTCGACCACCCGGACGTGCTCGAATTCATCGCGTGCAAGGACGATCTGACCCAGGTCACGAATTTCAACATCTCCGTCGCGGTCACGGACGCCTTCATGAAGGCCGTGGAGGAGGGAGCCGCTTACGACCTGATCCATCCACGCACCGGCGCTGTGGTGGGCCAGCTGGACGCCCGCACGGTGTTCCGGAAGATCGTGCACGGTGCGTGGAAGACCGGTGAGCCGGGCGTGTACTTCATCGATCGGGCGAATTACTACAACCCGGTGCCGCGACTCGGGAGCTACGAGGCCACGAATCCGTGCGGCGAGCAGCCGCTCCTTCCGTACGACGTCTGCAACCTCGGCTCGATCAACCTCGGGCTGTTCGTGAAGGACGGCGCGGTGGATTGGGACCGTCTCCGGACGGTGGTGCACCTCTGCACGCATTTCCTCGACAACGTGATCGATGCGAACAAGTACCCGCTCGCCGAGATCGACAGTCTCGCCAAGCGGATCCGCCGCATCGGGCTAGGGGTGATGGGCTGGGCAGACCTGCTGGTGCGGCTCGGCATTCCCTACAACTCGGAAGAGGGCGTGGCCCTCGGCCGCAAAGTCATGGACTTCGTGGATGAGGAGTCGAAGGCGGCGTCCGAGAAACTGGCGGAGCAGCGCGGCGTGTTCGCGGAGTGGGAACGGTCCATCTGGGGGCCGGACGCGACTTGCGCGCGCGGGCCGAACGGCGAGCGCGTGCGACCGCTGCGCCGGCTGCGTAACTGCAACCTCACGACCGTAGCGCCGACCGGCACGATCTCGATCATCGCCGGCTGCTCGTCGGGTATCGAGCCGTTGTTCGCGGTCGCGTTCATGCGGAATCAGGCCGGCGTGCTCATGCCCGATGTCAACGAGGACTTCGTGGCGATCGCGAAGCAGGAGGGGTGGTACTCCGACGGGCTGATGCAACAGATCGCCGAGTCCGGCCACATCCACTTCGATGCCGTGCCGGCCACGTGGCAGCGCGTGTTCGTCACCGCCCACGACGTGACGCCCGAATGGCACATTCAGATGCAGGGCGCGTTCCAGGAGTTCACCGACTCGGCCATCTCGAAGACCTGTAACTTCTCGAACGATGCCACCGAGGAGTACGTGGAGAAGATCTACCGGTACGCCTACAAGCTGGGGTGCAAGGGCGTCACGGTGTACCGCGACGGCGCGCGTGAGATGCAGGTGCTTTCCACCGGGTCGACCGCCAAGAAGGTGCAGGAGCAGGCGGCGGCCTCGGGGTCGGCGACCCCATCGTCACCGGTGGCGGGACAGGGCGCGCTGGCGGAAGCGATGGGCCGGATCGCCGAGCTCGAGGCCGAGCTGGCGCGCACGCGCGACCGGCTCCACGACACCGAGGCGGAAAATCTGCAGCGGCGGGCCAAGCGGTCGCGTCCCGACCTGCTCAAGGGCGCCACGCGTCGGGTCGAGACGCCGCTCGGCACCATGTACGTGAACATCACCGAGGACGACAAGGGTCAGCCGTTCGAGGTGTTCATCTCGCTCGGCAAGGCCGGCGGGGCATTGATGGCCGACGTCGAGGCCATCGGTCGGCTCATCTCGCTCGCCCTGCGCTCCGGGATCCCGCTGCGGGAGGTGTACCGCCAGCTGCGCGGGATTTCGTCCGACCGCGTGGTGGGTTTGGGACCGAACAAGGTGCTCTCGGTGCCCGACGCCATCGGGATCGCGATCGAGAAATGGATGCAGGAAAAGCAGGGCATCCAACAGGACCTCTTGGGCGTGCCCCCGGAAGCAGCGCGGGCGAGCATCGCCACTCTCGACGGCGCCGCCCTGGAGCGTGCCGGCGAGGCGCAGGACTTCATCGGCGCCTGTCCCGACTGCGGCTCGCAGCTCGCGTTCATCGAGGGCTGCGCCAAGTGCCACGTGTGTGGCTTCTCGGAGTGCGGCTAAGGGCGCTCGCTCGACCCGATCGGCACTCCAGGAGGCGTCGCGGGGCCGGGACGACGCGATAGGCCGGCGTCCCACCGCCCCAGGAACCGGTCGATGTCAGCCGTCACGAGCTGACGGTGCGCCTGTGTTTCCGGATCTGCTGTAACGGCGCCGGCCACCCGCGCGATCCGCCGCAGTCCCCACTCGGCTGCCGCCCGGGATTCGGGTGTGGCTCGCTCATCGCTCGCCAGCGCGATCACCTGATCGACCACGACGCGCTGCACCACGCGCCCGAGCACCGGGTGGTCGCGCGGCGCAGCGGCGGCCCAGGTACGTTCCACCATCCGGCCCACCACTTCAGTGAGACTCGGCTCGCGCGGATCGCGGTCGTGGAACGCGGCGATCCTCGCAGCGCGCGGCGCCGCCAGTACGCCCCCGATCACCTGCGTAGCAAGCGCGCGCGCCGCGCCCAGCTGATCGAACGCGGGCGCTGCCGCCGAGCTGAACGCCCAGGCGTCCCGCTCGTACCCGAACGGCGTGGGCGCGAGCAGCCGCAGGACACGCTCGGGAACCGCGAGCTCGCCCGGCTGCACCGCGTCGAGCAGCAGCTCGAGCGCGCGCCGCTGCCGGGCCGGTGGGATCAGCGTCGTGGGTGGCAGCGCGTCGCCCCGCACGGCGTACTGGTACTCCATTCCGCCAATCGCCTTCGCCGCGGCGTCGAGCGTGAATCGGTGATGCAGGTAGACGGTCGCGAACCGCTTGTTGAGCAGAGCCAGCGGCTCGCCGGGGGCGATCGCCCGTTCGTCGAAGTGATCGATCAGAAAGCGACGCACCGCCGCCACCCGCGCCAGCTCTTCAACGGCATCCTTGCCGTTCACCCACGTCGTGTTCTCCGGATAGGAATTGTCCGACCCCTCGTCGGGGTTGGTGAGGAATCGAATGCCGCTCCGCAGCTCATCTTGAACGATCGCGTTGAGGCCGGCCTCTTCCTGCGCCGGTGCAAACGGCGTGTACGCATACCGGATCGCGAGCGAGTCATACGCACCGGGACCGTCGCGATACGCTTGCGAGAGATCCAGTCGTCCATTCGACAGGCGGATGAGCGGGGCGGGGTAGGCCATCACGGAGGCGCGCCCATCCGCCGTCGCGATGAAGTTATGCGCCAAACCGAGTGTGTGCCCGACCTCGTGCGCCGCATGCTGGCGACGGCGCGCCAGCACGAACGCCTCGGCGCTGGCCGACGTATCGAGCGCCGTGAGCCAGCGAGCGAGCCCGGCGTCCCCGAGCGGGCCTGCTTGCCAATCATCCTCGGCCCTGGTCGGGAGCGTGCCCGCGTAGATGTTGTAATCGGACAGGGAGCGCTCGGATTCCATTCGCACCGCCGCCTTGATGATCTCCCCGGTGCGCGGGTCCACGAAGCTCGGTCCGATGGAGTAGCCGGGAGAATCCCGGTGCACCCACTGGATCACGTTGTACCGGGCATCCATCGGATCCATGTCGGCGGGCATGTCCTCGAGGCGGAAGGCGTTCGCGAAGCCCGCGGCTTCGAGCACGGTGCGCCACCACATGGCCCCTTGGTGGAACGCGCTGCGATACGGCTCGGGGACGCCGGCATCCAGATAGTAGACGATGGGCCGCACCGGCTCACTCACCGCCGCCGCCGGGTCCTTCTTCTCCAGCCGGTGCCGGATGATGTAACGCGTGACCGGATCCTGGTCGAACGGCTTCGCGTAGTCCCAGAACGCCACCGCGAACAGCCCGATGCGTGGGTCGAACCGGCGCGGGCGAAATCCAGGATCGGGCAGCTCCACCAACGAGACATGCTGCCGCAGCGTCACGGCGCGGCCCTCCGGCGCGTGCGCCCGCACGGCGGGTCCCGGATTATCGCTCATGAACGTGAGGGTCGCTTCGACCTCCGTGTTTCGCGGGAAGCCTTTGGTGCGGGGGAGGTACACCGTGCCGCGATCGCGGTCCAACACGAAGGTGCCCTGGTTGCGAAGGGCACCACGCACGTCCATGACGTCGCTCAGGATGAACGGCGTGGCATCGATCAGCAGTCGGTCGCCTTCCTGCGCGAGCACGTCGAACGCGCCGACCGTCGAGGTCGCAAACGATTCCCGAACCGACCGCGCCAGCGCCTCGTTCGTTCCCGTTGCCCGGAACGCCGGGTTCTCGAGCACCAGGCTCACGCGTGGGCCGGTGCGCTCGAATCGAGCCAGCTGGGCGTCCCCGATCGTGCCGCGGTCGAGGCCGAGATTCACGTCGCCTACTCCGGTCGCGAGCGAGGGGAGAAACAAGAATTCCTCGCCCGCGCGCGCTTCGAGCAGCAGTCGGCCCCGCGTTCCGTCCCAGTAGAGCGGGAAGTACCCGTCCCGCTTTTCGAACGCCTTCGCATAGTCGGTGATCGTGGGAAGCTGTGCCGTTAGGGCGCCGCCCCACAGGCCGGCAACCACCGCCACCATCCATCCGCGTCGCATCGTAACCCTCCCTCGGAAGCTGGCCATCTCAGTGAAAAAACGTGACGGCCGACACCATCGAGACCGCGAGCCGGTCGGCGCAGGCAGGAGAAACGGGGTCAGGCGTCACACCGCGCATGGCTTCGGGCGTGTGACTAATGTCACGACCGCTGGCCACGAGATCGTGTTATTCTATTGGTGTGAGCATTCCCTTTCGCCCAATGACCCCCACTCGGCTACAGGCCAAGGGCTGGGCCCGAGTCGGCAAGCCCGGCGCTCATCTCCTGCGCCGTGGAGCCTGGTACCCGGTGGTTCGGATCTCCTCGAGTCACATTGTCGTGCTGGATGTGAACCGGCGCAACGTGCCGGTCGACCGGCGGTTTCTCGAGATCCGCTACCATCCGCCGGAGCGGTGGAGCATCGTCCGCTGTGAGCCGCGCGAGATTCAGCGAGTCGGCCGGCTGTTCCCGCTGACCTACGCGGTGTGCCCGGCCTGCCGCCACCGGCAAGCGTTCGAAACGGATGTGAAGGAGCTCAGTTGCGAGCGGTGCAAGAAAGCGGCAACACTCGCGTGGGATGAGATGAGCTAACAAGAGGCCGGTAAGAGGCCGTAAAGAGCCGGTCAAAGGCCGGGGAAGGGGGAGAGATCACTCTCCCTCTTTTTGTTTCCCCTTCCCCGGCTTCTTACGGGCCTTGCACCGGCCTTACACCGCGACTACCCGATCTCCCACTGCCACGATGCCCGAGCCGATGCCGCGGCAGTAGAACCCTCGCATCCCGTCGTCGAGAAATTGCAGGGTCTCCTTCAGCACGTCGCTTTCGACTGTGGCACCCAGCGCCCAGCCACTGAAGGGTCGGCAGGGGTGCGCGACCTGAAGGATCTCGAGCCTGGCCAACTCGCGTCCACCCTCATCGACGAGAGCCACGCCCGGCTCCAAGTCCTCGAACGTGATGCGGCGCTCGGCCTCGACCAGGATGTTTTCGCCGGCGCAGCCAGCCGTGATCCGATCGCCGAACCGGTGCCGCATCGCTGCATAGTGAGACGTAAATCCCAGCGACACTCCGTGCGCGCCGTCCTCGTTCTTGGTCTGCGGATGGGCACGATGATGCACATCGACGAGCCACGCGCCATCGCCGGCTTGCCCCAGCACGCCATCCGGCCCGATCGCGAGGTGACCGACGGTCGAGAGGGGGGCGGTGTCATATACCCGGTTGGGCTTCTCGCCGGTCTTGAGCGACGAGCGCTGGACCTGCAGGCGGACGATGCGTCCGAGTTCGCGCATAACGGAATCTATCAAAACATGATAAACTGTGGGTCGCTTCCCATGCGCGTCACGCTCGGTTGGGCTCGGTGTGCGGACAACGTGGCGGACGTTCTCCGTCGCGGGGCCTGGTATCCGGTCGTCGAAGAGACGTCGGACGGCCACGTGGTTCTGGAGGTGCGCCGGGAGCGCATCCGCCTCGTCCGCACGGATGTCACGATCCGAACCGAGCCTCCCGATCACTGGAGTATCGTCGTACGGACCGGCGTGCTGCGTCCCACCCTCGGGGCCCGCGGCAGCGAGGTCGTCACGACCTACGCGGTCTGCCCGATGTGTCACTACCGCCAGGACTTCGCGGGGAAGCCGGCGGCGCTGAAGTGCGTGCGCTGCGGCGCAACCTCGCCGGTGGACTGGTCGGAGACCTGCTAGCCGCCGTCGTCCGGTCCGGGCTCCATCCGATCGAACACCCCGCCGAGCAGATGAATCGCTAGAACCCCTTCGAAACCAACGACGACGGCTCCTGACACTGAGCCAACGGCCGCGGTCCAGACGAGGTCCGCGCCGGCGGCGTGAACGGCTGCACCGATGAGACCGCCGACGAGGATCGCCGGCGCGAGGGCAACTGCCAGGGCCACGAGGCCGCCCGCCGCCAGGAGGATCCGTTGACCCGCCGCCTCGAGTCCCACGGGGCGGTTGCGCCCGACGGCGAGCCATCCCGGGAAGAGCAGCACCGCGGCATTCTGGACGAGGACCAGTACGCCAAGGATCGCGATTGTGGTGGGCAGGAGCGCGAAGAGGATCACGAGCTGCTCACCCACCGTGCGAACTCCGGTGTGCGCGGTCGCCAGCACCAAGAACCCGGCGCCGAGACAGATCCAGACGACGCTCCCGAGCAGCACGATGGGCGTCGTCACCTCACCGCGCACGACGTCGTACCCCCGCATCGGGTAGGTCTTGAGGACGTCCAACATCTCGAGGTCCTGGCGCAGGTCGAACCGCACGGCGAGTGGGCCCAGCAGCAAGGCGCCGCCACCGAGCGCGAGGAGGACTACCGCCACAACATCCGGCCCCCCCAGCGGCGCTCCGCCGATCACAACAGAGACGGCGATCAGCAGGACGGTCAGCACCAGAAAAGTCCGCGGGCTCGAGTCGCGCAGGGCGCCCACCGCGTTTTTCCAAAAGATGGCCAGGCTCGGCGCTCCGGTCGGCGCCAGCCGCAAGCGGATCGCGCTCGATTTCGGAGTCGTGATGGCCTGGCCCGGTGAGCGCCCCCGCCGGAGCGCCTCGACCCGCCGCGCGACTTTCACGGCGTGCTCGACCGCCGCTTCCTCGAACGCAAGGGCGGAGCGCACGACCCATACGTAGTGCACGGCGAGCACGAGCAGCGCCGCGGGCAAGCGAGCCGCGAAGGTGGTCGTGGTGGGGGCGCGCAGCGGCCCCAGGACGGCTTCCAGCGGCCACACCGCGACGCCCAGCCATCCCGTGTGCATCGCGCCCGAGAGGGCCGCGAAGCCGTCGCGAGGGTCGCGCTGGAAGGCGGCGAGGAGGTCGGGCAGGGCGCGGTGAAGATCCCAGCCGACCAGGGTGACCGCCGTCCCGAGTACGAGCAGGGTGCCCAGCCGGCGCCGGACCCCTGCCACGCCGTGCTGGGTGAGGCTTCCCCGGAGCAGCGCCACTCCCGCGTAATGCAGCTGCAACGTGTCGTACACGAGCCAGAGGCCGATCACGTGGAACACGCGGAGCTCGTTCAGCTGGCCACCGGTGAGGAATAGTGCGGTCACCGCTGCCGAAATCAGCAGTGGGAGCTGCGAGCGCAGCAACTTGAAATCGATGACCTCCCGTCGGGTGAGCGGTGCGGTGAACAGATACTGAGTCTCGGCCAGGGTGAAGGGGAACGGCGTCTCCGCGCTTCCGAACAGCCAATTCACGACGAGCAGTACCGCGAGGACGCCTACGGCCCATACGTCACCCGCCGGCGTGCCCACTGCCGCGATCGCCGCGCCGCTCTGTCTCCGAAATGCCAGCCAGTAGATGTAGAAGCAGCCCACGAGGAAGGCGATCAAGTACTTGGGTTGTCGGAGGCGGGCCACGCGACGCCGGGTGGCGTTGACCAGCGAGCGTCGCGACAGGTACAGCGCGGCGCCGATCACGTGCCCGTCAAGGCGAGAAAGATCTCTTCCAGGCTGCGACCGCGCAGATCCGGACGCTCGGCGAGGATGTCCTCGATCGTTCCGAGGATCACCTTTCGCCCACCCTGCATGATCAGCACCCGAGTGCACACCTCTTCGACCAGATGGAGCAGGTGTGAGCTCAAAAGAACGGCCGCGCCCTGTCGCGCCCGTTCCTTGATCGTCTCCTTCATCCGGCGGATGCCGGCGGGGTCGAGGCCCGTGAGTGGTTCATCGAGTAGGAGCGCTCGAGGGTCGTGCAGCAGACCACACGCGATGACCAGCTTCTGCTTCATCCCTCGAGACAGCTCGCCCGGGAGCACCCGGGCTTTCTCCGACAGCTCGAGCTCCTGGAGAAGGGCAGGGAGACGGGACTCCACATCGGCGACGCCGTACAAGCGCGCGGTGAAGCGGAGGTGCTCTTCGACGGTCAGATAGTCGAACAGGTGGGGCTCGTCGGGCATGAACGCCAGCCGCCGCTTGGCCGCCACCGGGTCCCGCGTTACGTCGTGCCCCCCGACGCGGACGCTGCCTGCCGTCGGCCGGATGATGCCGACGATACTGCGGAGCGTGGTGGTCTTCCCGGCTCCGTTGGGCCCGACGAGTCCCAGCACTTCCCCTGGCGCGACGCGGAACGAGAGGTCCCGCACGGCCTCGAGCGTGCCGTAGAGCTTCGTGAGTCCGGCGACCTCGATCATCGCACCAGAATCTAGTCCAGCCCGGGGCGGGGGAGGGGTTGCGCCGGGCGGGAATATGATTAATATGTTGACCGTCAACATATTAATTACCTACCTGGATGAGCGACCGCTCCGAGCTTGCCCTGCAGCTGACCGATGCCTTGATCGCCGCCCACGTGGCGGTGCAACGCGCCGGCGACCGCGCCTTTCGCACGTACGGGCTGTCCAACCGCGCCCACGCGGCGCTCGTCGCCGTGGACCTGGGCGGCCCGGACGGCGCCCGACCCAAGGAAATCGCCGCCGAGCTGCGCGTGTCGCGCGCGGCCGCCACGACGTTCATCCAGCGCCTCGAAACCAAGGGGTTGGTCGAGACCACCCCTGATCCCGAAGACGACCGCGGCGTGCGCGTAACGCTCACGCGCCACGGGCTGGACGTACTGCTTCGGGCCGGTCAGCTCGAGCGTCGCCTCGCGGCCCGGGCCATCGAGGGGCTGCCCGCCTCCACCATCGCCCGCACGGTGCACCTGCTCGGCGAGTTCAAACAACGACTCGAGGAGAAACAGATCGGCGTGGTGCACTGACCACCTTACCGATGTGCGTATCTTTATGCATGCCGCGTCCGCGTGGGGCGCAGCCGTCCGCCGTGCGAGATGGCACTTCAGGTCCGCGTTCTACTCGACCGGCAGTTGAACACTTAGCCTGCATCATTCGCGCTGTCCGAGGCTCCAGTCGTCAGCGGTTATTGCCGGGTCTTCACGAGTCGGTTTTCCACAATGAGGTCGCCAACGTGGAATGTTGAAAACTTTGGAGAACCCCTGATGCGCCGCACCAAGATCGTGACCACGCTGGGCCCCGCGACCGGAACGCCACAGGCCATCGCCGGATTGATCGACGCGGGGGCAAACGTGATCCGCGTGAACGCGTCGCACGGCACCCCGGCGATGCGCGCGGGCTGGATCGCGGCGGTGCGGCGCGCGGCCCAGGCGGCCGACGCGGCGGTAGCGGTGCTGGTAGACCTGCAGGGGCCACGCATCCGGGTCGGGAAGCTCGCCGAGCCGCGGGTGCTCCACACCGGGGAAAAGGTGGTGTTCGCGCCGGAGGACGTGGCCCGGGGCGACGAGCTGCCGACGACGTACCACGATCTCGCCGCTGACGTGCGTCCGGGCGCCCGCATCCTCCTCGACGACGGGCTGCTGTCGGTCGAGGTGACGAGCGTCGCGCCTCCGCGCGTGGAGGGACGTGTCGTGGACGGCGGGACGCTGACGTCGAACAAGGGAATGAATCTCCCGGGCCTGCACGTCTCCGCCCCTGCCCTCACGGACAAGGACCGCGAGGACGTGGCGGGCGCCGTCGCGGCGGGCGCGGACTACCTCGGCTTGTCGTTCGTCCGACGCGCCGAGGACCTGGCGGAGCTGCGCACACTGGTGCCCCCGGAGGTGAAGCTCGTCGCGAAGATCGAAAAGGCGGCCGCCCTGGACGACCTCCCCCGCATTCTCGAGGCCTGTGACGCGGTGATGGTCGCCCGCGGCGACCTGGGGGTGGAGCTCCCGTTCGAAGAGGTGCCGGCGGTGCAGAAGCGCCTGATCCGCGAAGCGAACCGCCACGGCAAACCCGTGATCACGGCGACGCAGATGCTCGAATCGATGGTGCACAACCCGCGTCCGACCCGCGCCGAAGCGTCGGACGTGGCCAATGCGATTCTCGACGGGACGGATGCGGTGATGCTCTCGGCGGAAACCGCCGTGGGGCAATATCCCTTCGAGGCGGTGCGGGCGATGGACCGGATCATCCGGGAGATGGAGCGTCCGGGCGTCGCGGCAGGGATCGGCCCCGGCCGCGACGAACGCCGGCTGCGCCAGGGGGAGACCGTTTCCGTGGAAGATGCGATCGCGCTCGGTACGAGCGCCGTGGCGCGGATGCTCCAAACGCCGCTCATCGTGACCCTCACCAAGGGCGGGTTCACGTCGCGCAAGGTGGCAGCGCTCCGCACCCCGGTCCCGATCCTCGCCGTCACCACGGAGCCCACGACCTACCGTCAGCTCGCGTTGGTCTGGGGGGTGACACCGATCCTGGTCGACCGTGTCCCGGGGTACGACGCGATGCTCGCCGTCGTACGCGACCTGATCCTCAAGCGCGCTTACGCTCAGGCCGGCGACCGTATCGTGATGACGGCGGGCGTCCCATGGGAGGTGTCGGGCGCCACCAACCTGCTCAAGGTCGAGGTCGTGTGACGTGAGGCTCGTGTTCCTGGGGACCGGGACGTCGTACGGCGTGCCACAGATCGGGTGTGACTGCCGCACGTGCACGTCGACCGATCCGCGCGACCGGCGGACGCGCACCGCGGCGCTCATCGAGTCCGGGGGCCGGCGCGTCTTGATCGACACGCCACCCGAGCTGCGCTTGCAGCTCGTCGCGGCCGGGGTGGGGTCCGTCGACGCGGTGCTGTTCACCCACGCCCACGCCGATCACGTGCACGGGATCGACGACCTGCGGGCGATCTCGGCTCGGCAGCGGAGCCCCGTCGACGTGTACGGCGCGCCCGACACGTTGGCCGAGCTCGAGCGCCGGTTCGGCTACATCTTCGACGGGACGCCCCCACTGCCCGGGACCAGCAAGCCGGAGCTCGTGGCGCATCCGCTCGAGCCCGATAGCGAAACGGAGATCGCGGGCCTACGCGTGCGCGCGCTCGCGCTGCCACACGGGGACCATAGCGTGCTGGGCTACCGCGTGGGACCAATCGCCTACGTGACGGACGCCAAGGCGATCCCCGCGGAGGCGTTGGCGCGGCTCACCGGACTCTCGGTGCTGGTGCTGAACGCCCTCCTCCCGCGACCGCATCCATTGCACCTCTCGGTTCCCGAGGCCGTCGCGGCCGCGCAGCAGATCGGCGCGCGGCGCACATTCCTGACGCATCTCACGCACGACGCGCCGCATGCGGAACTGGCGGCGTGCCTGCCGGCCGGCATTGCGCCCGCGTACGACGGTCTGGTCATCGACCTGGCCGCTGTCTAGATTCGTCGCGGAGGAGGACACGAGATGACGAAGACGCCCCCCCCCGACGCCACCCTGCAGCGGTTCCAGAGCCCTGCCGTACGCCAGAGCGCGGAGCTCGACGGGCTCGTACGCCAGGCGGTGTTCGGCCCCCCGGAGGAGCGTGATCAGGCCCGCTGGTTGATTTGGGAGATCGGGCAGCGGGCGGGCGTGCGCCCGGCGTCGATCCACGAGCTGTACCTCGCGCGGGGGCGGGGTGAGGCGCGGCCCTTCACGACCCCGGCCATGAATATTCGGGTCCTGGCGTACGACTCGGCGCGCGCCGTGTTCCGCGCCGCCAAGCGGCTCGACGTGGGTGCCCTGATCTGCGAGATCGCGCGCTCGGAGATCGGCTACACGGAGCAGCGGCCCGCCGAGTACGTTGCCGTGATGACCGCCGCGGCGTTGCGCGAGGGATTCACCGGCCCGCTGTTCATCCAGGGGGACCACGTCCAGGTGAACGCCAAGAAATACGCCTCCGACGCCGAGACGGAGCTCCAGGCGATCCGCACGCTCATCGAGGAAGAGCTGCACGCTGGCTTCTACAACATCGATGTCGACACGTCGACACTCGTGGACCTGTCCCAGGCCACGCTCGACCAGCAACAGCGCGTCAACTACGAACGCGCGGCCGAGCTCACCAAGTTCATCCGGGAGCGCGAGCCGCAGGGCGTGACCGTGTCGGTCGGGGCGGAGATCGGCGAAGTGGGAGGCAAGAACTCCGATGTCCACGAGCTCAAGGCGTTCATGGACGGCTACCTCCGAACGCTCGCGCGTCTGGGGCGGTTGACGGGGATCAGCAAGATCTCCGTGCAAACCGGGACGAGCCACGGGGGCGTGGTTCTCCCGGACGGGTCCATCGCCAAGGTGCAGCTCGATCTCGATGCGCTGAAGGCGTTGTCGGCGGACGCGCGCGCGCGCTATGGGCTCGGGGGCGCGGTACAGCACGGCGCCTCGACGCTCCCCCCGGATGCGTTCGGAAACTTCCCGCGCTGCGAAGCGATCGAGATTCACCTGGCCACGAATTTTCAAAACATCGTGTTCGACCATCCCAAACTCCCCGCGGACGTGCGCCGCGAAGTCAACGACTGGGTGAAGGCCGAGTGCAAGGATGAGTGGAAGAAGGGGGATACCGAGGAGCAGTTCATCTACAAGAGCCGCAAGAAGGCGATCGGCCTGTTCAAGCAGCGGCTGTGGGACATGCCCGCGGACGTGCGGGGCGCCATCGGGGCGGATCTCGAGAAGACGTTCGCCTTCCTGTTCGAGCAGCTGCGCGTGACCGACACGCGCGCGGTCACCGATCGGTTCGTCAAGCCGGCGCTCCAATCGCACGCGCGACCGCGGGCCATGGTGGCCGCGGCCCCGGACGACCTCGAGGCGGGTGAATGAGCGAGCAGGAGAGCGGAGGCGGGCGGGAAGGCTCCGCGTTCGGACCGTTCCTACTCGGCCTGAGCCTCGGCGCGGTGCTCGGTTTTCTGTTCGCGCCCGAGCCGGGAGAAGCGGCGCGGGGCCGGCTGTCACGACGACTGCGCGGCCTGCGCGACCTCGCGGCCGAGAAGGCGGGGGAGATCGGGGACCTGCTCCAGCGCGCTGACGAAGCCGACGAGGAGGAGCCCCCCGCGACGACGCGCGCCGCGCTCGAACGCCGGCTGGGGGACGCCAAGCGCCGCCGCCGGGGAGGGGGTCAGCGGGCCGGACGTGGTGCGCCCGCCTTGCCGCGCCCCGACGAGGGGGACGAGCCAGTCGCGTGAAGGCCGAAGGCGGCTGGCACCAGTCGCTGACCGGGATCGCCCGCCGGACGTTCGAGGGGGCCTTCGAAGACAATATTCCATTTCTGGCGAGCGCCCTGTCGTTCGACCTCCTCCTCACCATCATTCCCTTCGTCGCGTTGCTGCTCGCCACCGTCGGCTATCTCGTGCAGCACCAGGTCACCGCCCACCAGGTGGACCTCCACGAGCTGCTGGCCCGTCTGCTCCCCACCGCCGCGGGCGGCACCACGGACTCGGCGTTCGAGCAGGTGGAACGAGGGCTGGCGAGCGTGGTGCGCCAGCGGGTGCGCCTCACCGCGGTGGGCCTCCCGCTCTTCCTGTGGTTCTCGACGCGCCTGTTCGGGGGGCTCCGCGCGGCGCTGAATGAAGTGTTCGATACCGACGAGCGGCGCCCCTGGCCGCTCGCCAAGCTGTTGGATCTCACGATGGTGCTGTGCTCGGGCACGCTGCTCGTGTTGGGCGCGCTCGTGGCCGCGTGGGAGGCGCGCAACGCGGGGAGCGTGAGTCGGAGCTTCCTGCTCGACTGGTTGTGGCGCTTCGGTCTCGAGACGACGTCCTTCGCGCTGGGCGTGGCGCTGTTCTTCGTCGTCTTCAAGCTGCTGCCCAGTCGGCGCATCCACTGGCGGACCGCGGTCGTGGCGGCGGTGTTCTGCTCGCTCGGCTTCGAAGTGGCGAAGCGCCTGTACGCGCTGTACGTCACACGGTTCGCGACGCTCGATCGCGTCGCGTCGGACGCCAACATCGTCGCGCTGTTCCTGTTCCTCCTATGGGTGTACTACACGGCCTATCTGTTCCTGTTGGGGGGCGAGGTGGCGGAGATGTACGACCTGATCCGCATGCGCCGCTCCCAACGGGTGCGCTTGGGATGACGGCGCGCGCGATCGATCTGCGCAGCGACACGGTCACGCGGCCCTCGGCCGCGATGCGCCGCGCGATCGCCGATGCGGAGGTCGGCGACGATGTCCTGGACCACGACCCCACGACCCGGCGTCTCGAGCAGCGCGTGGCCGAGCTGCTCGGCAAGGACGACGCCCTGTTCTTTCCCTCGGGCACGCAGGCGAACCAGACGGGTGTCGGGCTGCTGGCGCGAGCCGGGAGCGAGCTGCTCCTCGAGGCCGACGCCCACCTCGTGCACTACGAGCTCGGCGGTGTCGCGGCGAACTGGGGCGTGCAGATCCGCCCGATCACAACGGCCGACGGGCTTCTCACGCCCGAGCTGGTCCGATCCGCGCTCCGGCCCGCCTCACCCCACGTGCCGCGCGCCGGCGCCATCGCGGTCGAAAACACGCACAACGCCGCGGGCGGCAAGGTCATGGCGCCGGCGACCATGGATGGCATCGTGGCCGTGGCGCGCGCCGCGGGGCTGCCGGTCCACCTCGACGGGGCCCGCCTGTGGAACGCCGCCGCCGCGCTCGACGTGCCGATTGCACGACTCGCCGTCGGAGCCGCCACCGTGATGGTGAGCTTCTCGAAGGGGCTCGGCTGCCCGGTCGGCTCCTGCCTCGCGTTCGCCACGGCGAGCGTCGAGCGGGCGCGCGCGTGGGAGATCCGAAAGCGTCTGGGTGGGGGCATGCGCCAGTCGGGCGTGCTCGCTGCGGCGGCCTTGTACGCGCTGGATCACCATCTCGATCGCCTCGCCCTTGATCACGCAAACGCGCGCGTCCTGGCGGAACGCCTGGCCGGCTGCGGCGCCGTCCGCCCGTCCGTGCCGGAGACGAACATCGTGATGATCGATCTCGTGCGGGAGGGTGATACCGCCGAAACCGTGATCCCCAAGCTGATGCGGGCGGGCGTGCTCGTCGTACCATTCGGCGCCCGGCGCCTGCGGGCGGTGACCCATCTGGACGTGACGCGCGCCGATGTAGAGCGCGCGGCCGACGTCCTGGTGGCCACGCTCGGGTGAGCGGATTCGTTAGGGCGCGACACCCCCCGCGCATTATCTTGGGGCGATGAGTACGGGCGGTCCGCTGCGTCAGGCCATCCCCGTCGCCCGGTCGATCCTGTGGAGCCCCGTAAGCGAGGGCGCCAAGCGGCCGGGCATCATCGCCTTCCCCGTCTTCTTTTCCCAGGCCGCTCTGAACGCGGTGCACGAACACGTGGCGACGCCGGCCCGTCCCGGGCAAGGGGTCCTCGGATTCCTGATCGGCGACCTGTGCGAGTGTCCCGAAACGAACGTCTCGTACCTGGTGATCGACGCCGCCCTGCGCTTGAACCAGGCGATCTACGGCGATCGGACGCACGACGTGATCACGCGCTTATGGGATCGCATCGCCGAACAGCTCGAGCAGCAGAAGGCTCACCTCATCGGCTGGTACCACACGCATCCGCCGCTGGCGCTGAGCCTGACGTCGCACGATGTCGAGACGCACGAGCAGTATTTCAGCGAGCCCTGGCAGGTCGCGCTGCTGCTCGGCACCGACGCGGCGGAGCCCAGCGCGGCGTTCTTCCGGGCCGGCGCCGATGAAGAGTGGGTGTCCAAGCCGTTGCCGTTTTACGAGCTCCTCGCCGCCGAGTCGATCCGGCCGGATGGGAAGAAACGCTCGTTCGTGACGTGGCGGAACTATCGGGCGTTCAACGCCGCGACGCCCAGGAGCACGCCTGCGGTAAAGCCGCCCTCGGAGCCCAAATTCACGCCGGCCCCCCCGCCCCCCCCACCGCGCGCGGCACCAGCGAAGCCTGAGGACACCCAGGAGCTCAAGTTCCTCACAGCGGCCGAGGACATGGGACATCACGCGCCATCCGCTCCGGGTCCCGCGCGACCTACGCC